>NZ_JBSFPC010000005.1:54463-366312 GCF_053587995.1 Gordonia sp. NPDC003504 | reverse complement strand
CCATCGTCGGCGGACTGATCGTCCTTGCGGCGATACCGGCGTCGCGGCATCGGACCGCACCGGATACCGGTGCGGGAATCGCGCGTGTTCGGGTGATGTCTTGGCTGCTCAGATGAGTTCCCTGATCCGTCGGCTCGGGTAAATACGGCCGGTGGACACCTCGTCCTCGACCTCCTCGAGGGTCTTGCCGCGGGTCTCGGGGGCCTGGGTGATGACGAACAGCAGCGCGATGATGCCGATGCCACCGAACATGAAGAACGTGCCGGTGATGCCGGTCGCCTCGACCAGGGTCGGGAAGAACAGTCCCAGAAGGGCATTGGTGATCCACAGGCAGAACACCGAGATGCCGATGGCCAGACCACGGATGTGCAGCGGGAAGATCTCCGACAGCAGGACCCAGGTGGCCACGTTGAGGAAGGTCTGCATCGATCCGACGAAGATCACCACGAGAGTCAAGATCACCCACGGACGGGCGGGATTGCCCTCGGGCAACGCCAGCGATGCGATGCCGATGAGGAAGTGGCAGGTGGTGGTGAGGCTGTAGCCGATGATGAGGGTGGTGCGCCGATTGATCTTCTGCGCCAGCCAGAGTGCGGTGATCGAGCCGACGACCGCGATGACGCCGGGGGCGATGTTGGCGATGAGTGCGGCGTTGCTGGCGAATCCGGCGTCCTTCAGGACGGACTGGCCGTAGTACATGATCGAGTTGATGCCGGTGAGTTGTTGGGCCACACCGATTCCGATGCCCACCAGCACGATGCGCCGAATCCATTTGTTGTCGCGCAACGCCGTCCAGCTGCCGTGGATCGCGGTCTCCTCCATCTCGTGGAGTTCTTCGACCATGTCGACCTCGGCCCGGGCGCGCTGCTGCGAACGAATGGTGGCGAGAACGTCGTAGGCCTCCTCGCGGCGGTTCTGGGCGATCAGCCAGCGCGGTGACTCGGGTACGCGGACCATGCCGACCATCAGGCAGATCGCCGGGAGGGCGGCGACGGCGAGCATGATGCGCCAGACCCCGTCCTCCTCGCCCCAGATGTTGCCGATGATGGCGTTGACGATGAAGGCCGCGAGCTGACCGACGACGATCATCACCTCGTTGCGGCCGGCGAGGGAGCCGCGGATCTCATACGGCGCGAGTTCGGCGAGGTAGACCGGGACGACGGTCGACGCGGCGCCGACGGCCAGTCCGAGCACCACACGTCCGACCACCATGACACCGAATCCCGGAGCGAACACGCAGATGAGGGTTCCGGCGAGGAAGAGGACCGCCAGGCCCATGATCGACTTGCGGCGGCCGATGGCATCCGACAGCCGACCGCCGATCAGCGCACCGAACGCGGCGCCGAACAGCAGGGAGCTGGTGACCACACCCTCGGTGAAGGCGGTGAGGCCGAGGTCGGTCTTCATCGGCTCCAGTGCGCCGTTGATGACACCGGTGTCGTAGCCGAAGAGCAAACCGCCCAGCGTGGCGATCAGGGCCACGGCATGAAGACGCCGCCGGAACGGTCCCGTTCCCAGCGGCGGCAGAGTCGACTGATCGTGTTTCAGACCCGGATGGTCATCGGTGGTGGACATGGTGCTCCTTGCCTTGGGTTACATCTTCCACTGTCAGTGATGACAGTCACAAGAGGATCGTAACCCAGTTTGTGCAAATGTCCTAACAAATAGTCGTCAATGGATCTCCGATCGGTGACTCAGCGCGGCATCAACCCGGCGGCACGATAGGCGGCATCGATGAACTCCATGGTGGCGACGGCATCGTCCGGCCCGATCGGCAGCGATTCGCCGGACCGCAATGCGGTGGCAAGTGCCTCGAGCTGAAAGGTGTAGGTCGCGCGGGTACTGACGTGCTCGACGTGCTCGGTGCCGTCTCTGATGATGGTCAGGCGGTCGTCGCGCTTCGGCGAGAGGTAGTCGTGCAGGATCAATTCACCGGTGTCGCCGACGATCCGACACCGGAAGGTGTAGTCGGCGTCGACCATCGACGTGGTCGTGGCGCCGGTTGCCCCGGACGGATACCGCACGTCGATCGTCGCCGATTCGTCGACCTGGCCGTCGCGGACCACGGCCGATGCCGCGGTGATCACCGGCTCACCCCCGGCGAACTCGCCCAGATGCCGAAACACATGGACGCTGTAGCAGCCCAGATCCATCAGCGAACCGCCGGCAAGATCGTAGGACCATCGCGGATCCGTCGGAGCCGGCTCGGGCATGCCCATCACGACCTCCACGCGCCGGAGATCGCCGATTATGCCGTCACCCAGCAGTTCCCGAGTGCGCGCCATCAACGGATGGAACAGGTAGTGGAACCCCTCGAGTATCGGAACGCCGGCCCCGCGGGCGGCATCGGCCACCTCGCGGGCCTCGGAGGCATTGCGGGCGAACGGTTTCTCGGTCAGCACCGGTTTGCCGGCCCGGATCGCAGCCAGATTCCACGGCGCGTGAAGCGAATTGGCGAGCGGGTTGTAGATCATGTCGACGTCGGGGGCCGCAATCACCTCGTCATAGGTGTCGACGACCCGCTCAACGCCGAACGTCGCGGCGAAGTCCTCGGCGCGACGCCGGTCCCGGGCGGCGACCACGACCAGTCGATGGCCGAGTTCGCGTGCGGGGCCGACGATCGCGTTCTCGGCGATCCGGGAGGCGCCGAGGACGCCGATCCGCAACGGTTCGTCAACCGAACGTGTGCGGCTCATACGTAGATCTCTCCGCGGGCCACGCGGCGCAGATACGACATGGAGACCGCGACATCGGCAGCGGCCGCGTCGGCGGCGGCCTCGTCGGCGAGAATCGTATCCTGTTCGAGGACAAACCATCCCTGGTACCCGGCGTCGGTGAGCGCGCCCACCACCTGGGAGATGCGGGCCCGGCCCGCGCCGAGCGGGACGTACATACCGGCGGCGACGGCCTCGGTGTAGGTGAGTTCGCCACGCTGTACTTGTTCCGCGAGGTCGAGACGAACGTCTTTGAGATGCGCGTGCCGGATGCGGTCGGTGAAGGCTGCGGTGATCTCGAGTGGATCGGATCCGCCGATGAGCAGGTGACCGGTGTCCAGGCACAACCCGATCGATGAGTTCTCCAGCACTCGATACACCTCCTCGCGATTCTCGATCAGCGTGCCGACATGCGGATGCAATGCTGCCACTACACCTCTGCGCGCAGCCATCCGGTCGAGGCGATCGAGGTTGGCCAGCAGAGGGAACCATTGCGCATCGTCGAGATCGGGCCGTGCGTCGTAACCGTCGACACCGGTGGCGGCAGCGAGTACGACGACGTCACCCCCGGAGATCTCGAGTCTGTCGAGAACCTCGGAGACCTCCGGTTCCGGATCGTGGTCGGCATCGTGCAGGACCACGGGCACAAAGGAACCCACACAGGTCAGCTCGAACGACGCGAGGGTGTCGCGCAGTTCCTGTGGGGCAGAGGGCAGGAAGCCCTCCGGGCCGGTTTCGGCGGCGGTCACGCCGAGTTCGCGCATCTCTCCCAGGACCCGATCCCGGTGAACCTGGTAGCCCCAGTCGGGCACCTCGCATACACCCCAGGAGATGGGGGCGGCGGCGATACGGAGGCCGGTCGTGGTGCTCATGCGGTGTGCCGCCGATCGAGTTCGGCGAGTTCGCGGGAGAAGCGCTCCGCGTCGAAACCGCCGGCGAGGGCACGATGGACCAGTTCGGCCTGGGTTTCGCCGGCCAGCCCCGACAGTGGCTGGTCGAGGTCGAGGTTGCTGGGGAAGGCGTATCCCTCCGCGGCGGCGGCGATGACGTGGTCGACGCCGGACTGGTCGCCGGAGGCCGCCAGGTCGAGCAGCGACGGATACAGCGATCGCAGCATCGCCGACCGGTCGACGGCATCCATCGCGCGCCCGAACGCCGACGACACCTGGAGCAGATTCGCCATTCGCTTGATGTCGGCGGAGGTGTTGTGGCCGGCGGCATGGAACAGCGCGGGATTGAAGAACACCCCGTCGCCGGCACGGAGCGGAAGTTGGATGTGGTGGGCAGCAAAGTAATCGCGGAACTCGGGCAGGTTGAATGCGATATAGCCCGGCTCATACCGCTGCGAGTACGGCAGATACATCGTGGGACCCGATTCGAGTGGCATGTCGACGTGGGCGACCGCGCCCTGCAGGGTCAGCGCCGGTGACAACCGGTGGATGTGCGCGCGGAACTGTGTTGCGGTGTCGGTCGACATGAACCCCAGGTGGTAGTCGCGATGCGGATTCTGTGCGGCGCCGGCGGGATTGACGACATTGATGGCCGAGGTCACCTGATACATCGGGCCCAGCCACGCCTCGCAGATCAGCGCGAGGATGTCGTTGGCGTAATACCGAGTGAAGGTCTCCGGGTTGCGAATGGCGAGTTTCTGTAGGGCATTCCAGATGCGGTCGTTGGCTCCGGGTGCGGCGAAATGGTCGCCGAAACTGCGGCCGGCGGCGTGCTGTTCCTCGATGATGTCGGCGAAGATCCGGGTGGATTCGGCCAGTGCGTGCCGCTCGTCGAATGCGCCCGCGAACACGACGATGCCCGGCCCGGTCAGCAGTGCTCGTGCCAACTCGTCACCGACCCTGATGCGGACGGCCGGATCGGCGATCTGTGACCGCAGAGCAGCCGCGTCGTAGACGAGGACGTTGTGGTCGACCGATGTCGCGTACGGGTAGTCGGCGAGATCGGTCTCGGCGTCGATGGCGGTGACGAAGTCGTCGATGCGGCATTCGTCGAGGCCGAAGCGGTCGGCGCGGTGAGTCGAGGTGCGCTCGCCGGAGGGGTTGTGCACGGTCATGTGGTGTGCGCTCCTTTTCATGAAGGAGGGATCGATGGGGAATCCCTTGCCACAACCCTGGCAAGATCCTAATGTCCTAACAAGGGCAGATCTCCATCAAAAATACCTCAGGAGTGGGCCATGCCACATCGCTATTCGGTGCGCGACATCGCCAGGCAGGCGGGCGTGAGTGAGGCAACGGTCGACCGCGTGCTGCACGGGCGATCCGGCGTGCGTGAAGCCACCGGCCGTCAGGTCGAGCAGGCCATCGCCGACCTCGACCGGCAGCGCACCCAACTCCGGCTTTCCGGTCGGCAGTTCATGATCGACCTGGTGATGGAGACCCCGCAACGGTTCTCGTCCATGGTGCGCACCGCGTTGGAGCTCGAGATGCCGAGCCTACGACCGGCGACCTTCCGGGCGCGCTACCACTGCCACGAGCGGTGGGAGGTCGAGGCGATCGTCGCCGAACTCGACGCGATCGCGCGCCACGGTAGCCACGCGGTCATCCTCAAGGCGCCGGACGCACCCGAGGTCGCGGCCGCGATCGGCAGGTTGAGCGCCGCCCGCATTCCGGTGATCACGCTGGTGAGCGATGTGCCGATGAGTACCAGGATCGGCTATGTGGGTATGGACAATCGGGCGGCCGGCGCGACCGCGGCCTACCTGATGTCGCAGTGGCTGCGGCACGTCGATGCCGACGTCCTCGTGATGACCAGCAGCGCGGAGTTCCGGGGCGAAGAGGAGCGGGAGATGGGTTTTCGTGCCGCGATGCGCCGTGACGATCCGCACCGGCACGTCACCTATGTCTCCGGCTCCGACGGTCTGGACGTGACCAGCCGGAGGCTGACCACCACGGCGCTGGAACACAATTCGCGGATCGCGGCCGTTTATTCGATCGGTGGCGGGAACAAGGGAATCGTCACGGCGCTCTCCGCCGCGGACCAGACATGCCAGGTGTTCCTCGGCCACGACCTCGGGCCGTCGAATCGCGATCTGTTGCGTAGCGGGCATCTCACCGCGGTGCTGCATCATGACCTGCGCGCGGACATGCGACAGGTCGCCCAGACGGTGATGAGTCACCATGGTGCGGTGCCCGGGGAGTATCGACCGCGCGCGTCGGAGATCCAGGTGATCACGCCGTTCAACATGCCGCCGGAATGAACCGAGGCCAATGTTTGGTTGTTATGACATACTGTGAGGCATGACACAGGCCACCCAGCTGCAGGTGGATCTCGACCGTTCGACCCCGGTGCCGCTCTACCATCAGCTCGCCCAGGCCATCGAGTCGGCGATCATCAACGGCGAATTGACCCCCGGCGACCGGCTCGAGAACGAACTCGATCTCGCCAAGCGACTCAAGCTCTCCCGGCCCACGATCCGGCAGGCGATCCAGGAACTCGTCGACAAGGGTGTGGTGGTCCGCAAGCGGGGAGTCGGCACCCAGGTGGTGCAGAGTCCGGTCAATCGCTCGGTCGAGCTGACCAGCCTCTTCGACGACCTGAGTTCCGCCGGGATGCATCCGGCGACGCAGTTGCTGGAGTATCGCCGATCGGTACCCGACGACGCCCTGCGCACCGAACTCGGCCTCGACGCCGACGCGGAGGCCGTGACGATCCGGCGCCTGCGCAGCGCCGGCGGTGAACCGCTTGCGGTGATGACCAATCATCTGCCCGCCGACATCTGCCCTCCCCCGGGCGACCTCGAGGACGGGGGCCTCTACAAAGGGCTCCGGGCCAACGGTGTGCACATTCGGCTGGCGCGTCAGGTCATCGGTGCCAAGGCGGCCGACGCCGACGAGTCGGCCCTCCTCGGCGTCGACGAGGGTGCGCCGCTACTCACCATGCAGCGCACCGCATTCGACGATGCGGGCAAAGTGGTCGAGGTCGGCCGGCACGCCTATCGCGCGGACCGGTACTTCTTCGAGACCACTGTCGTCGACCGCTGACCTCACCCGGTGGGGGCATCGGGCGCCGCGTCGTCGCCGGTGCCGGAGTCTTTGTTGCCGCCACTTCCGCTGACCGCGATCAGTAAGTGCCGCACCGCCATTGCCCGCCGATATGAGGGACCGGTCAACTCGTCGAGAGCGCATTCCGGGTCGGCGGGCGGGCCGACATGGGTACAGCCCCGCGGGCAGCGTTCGATCGCCTCGTGCAGGTCGTCGAAGGCATCGATGATGTCGTCGGGTTCGACGTGGGCCAACCCGAAGGACCGGATACCCGGAGTGTCGACCACCCAGGACCGTCTGCCGTCCGGATCGGCGGCCGACGCGGGGAGCGGCAGGGCCACCGACTGCGTCGACGTGTGCCGTCCCTTGCCGACCCCGGAGACCACACCGGTGGCGCGATCCGCGTCCGGCACCAGGCGATTGACGAGGGTGGACTTGCCCACCCCGGAGTGTCCGATGAAGGCGGCGAGGTGCCCGCGCAGGATGGCGAGGAGGTCGTCGAGGGCGTCGTCACGCCCGGCACGCACGATCGGCAGATCGAGGCCGTCGAAGGCCGCCACGAACTCTGTCGGGTCGGCGAGGTCGGATTTGGTCAGGCACAGCACCGGTTCCAGCCCACCGACGTAGGCGGCGGCCAGGGCGCGTTCGACGAAGCCGGTGCGGGGTGGAGGATCGGCCATGGCGGTGACGATCAGCAGGCGGTCGGCGTTGGCCACCACGATGCGTTCGTAGGGATCGGTGTCATCGGCGGTGCGGCGCAACACTGTTCGACGGTCGGTCACCTTGACGATGCGGGCCAGGGTGTCGGGTTTTCCGGAGAGGTCGCCGACCACCGACACGTCGTCACCGACCACCACCGGTGTCCGGCCCATCTCGCGGGCGCGCATCGCCACGACGATGCGGTCCGGGTCGCCGCCGAGGGCGCAGCCCCAGCGGCCGCGGTCCACGGAGACGATCATCGCCGATTCGGCGTCGTCGTGGGCGGGGCGTGTCTTGGTGCGCGGCCGTGAACCCTTGCCCGGTCGGATCCGGACGTCGGATTCGTCGTAACTCGCCGCGCGGCGACTCACGGACGGCCGATCATCTTCTGCCACATGCCCGGAAAGTCCGGCAGCGTCTTTGCGGTGGTCTCGATGTCGTCGACGGTGACCGCCGGTACCCGCAGCCCGATGATGGCCCCAGCGGTGGCCATCCGATGGTCGGCGTAGGACTCCCAGCGCCCGCCATGGAGTTCCGCCGGTCGGATGATCAGGCCGTCGTCGATCTCGGTGACATCGCCACCGAGGCGGCCGATCTCGGTGGCCAGTGCGGCGAGCCGGTCGGTCTCGTGTCCGCGCAGATGCGCGATCCCGGTGAGACGTGATTCGCCCTCGGCCAGCGCCGCGAGGGCGGCGACGGTCGGGGTCAGCTCGCCGACCTCACGCAGATCCCGGGTGATCCCGGTCAGCCGTTGCGGCCCACGCACGGTCAGCGTCCCGTCGAGAAGTTCGACGGTGCAACCCATCTCGGCGAGGATGTCGGCGATCTGCGCGCCCGGCTGGGTGGTCACCGCCGGCCAACGTTGCACGCCCACCCGGCCGCCGGTGGCCGCGGCGGCGGCGAGAAACGCTGCCGCATTGGACAAGTCGGGTTCCACGATCCAATCGACCGCGCGGATCGGCGACGGTGCGATCCGCCAGACGTCGGGTTCGCTGACGTCCACGGTGACCCCGGCGGTCTCGAGCATCGCGATGGTCATCTCGATATGCGGCATGGACGGTACCGGGGGACCGACGTGCCGGATGGTGAGGCCGTCGGTGAACCGCGCGCCGGTCAACAGCAGACCGGAGACGAACTGCGACGACCCGGACGCATCGATGGTGACCTCGCCGCCGCGTGCGGACCCGGTTCCGTTGACGGTGAACGGCAACGAGTCGCCGTCGACGTCGACTCCGAGATCACGCAGCGCGTCGAGGATCGTGGACAGGGGGCGCTGGCGTGCCTGTGCGTCACCGTCGAAGTCGACCCGCCCGGTGGCCAGCGCCGCGACCGGGGGCAGGAATCGCATCACCGTTCCGGCGAGCCCGCAGTACACGTCGGTGCCGTGCATGTCGCGGGGTTCGATGGACACCGTGGTCGGGTCGGCGGCGTCGACGCGGATGCCGACACCGAGCCCGGTGAGCGCGGCGAGCATCAGGTTGGTGTCACGGCTGCGGAGGGTGCCGGTGATCGTCGACGGCCCGTCGGCGAGGGCGGCGAGCAGCAACGCACGATTGGTGATCGACTTCGAGCCGGGCAACTCGACGATGGCGTCCACCGATCCGCCGACGGTGGGCGCGGTCCACGTGCTCATGCGGTCCAGTCTGTCATGGGGCGCCGACACGACCGGGAGCGACGGTCACCGGTTGTCGAGCCGCAGGGGATGGCTCGCGGGGACCTCGACGACGATCAGCAACCGCCCGTCGGGGTCGCGGACGTGCATCTCGATCAGACCCCACGGCTCGGTCACCGGTTCACGCTCGATGTCGACGTGCGCGGCCCGCAACTCACGTTCGGTCGCGACGGCATCGCGCACCTGCAGCCAGAGTGCTCCGGACGGTTCGACGCCCGAGCTGATGTCCGAACTCATGTGGCCGGGGATCTCGATGAGTCCGTTGCCCGCATGAAAGACCATGCCGCCGGGGTACTCGCGCGCCACCGAGAGCCGGAGTTGATGTCGATAGAAGTGCTGCAGCTTCTCCGGATCGGCCGAACGCAGCAACACGCGGCTGGTGAGGACCTCCATGTCTAGAGTGTCTACACCGCTACCGGCGGGTCGGACATGACTCGGCCCGGCGCGTCGCACCGGTCGTGGTGTTCGACGCGCCGGGCCGGGCGGTCACTGGCCTTCGGTGGTCCCGTCACTCCCGCCGAGGGCATGGCCCCGGTTCAGGTCGTTACCGTGGCGGGCCGCCTCGTAGATGGCCCGTTCGCGGGCGATGCGGTCGGTCTCGCCGATCGGCGTGGCGTCACCGAAGGCGAACGCCGATTCGTGTGGGGTGTCATGCGGGATGTCGGGATCGTCGACGGCGGGGTCGAGTTCTTCGGGCTGTGGGCTGGGGGGCATGGGTCAAGTTTACGGCCGCAATCGCCTCGGCACCGGCGGTACCGGCGCCGAGGCACACTCCTAGTCGACGGTCATCGATCCCTCACCACGACTGGAGAATTTCCCGTCGGTGACGCCGTCCCAGCGGTCCAGCACAGCCGTCGCGGTCGGATCGCCCTGGCTCCTGATCCACTCGCACAGTTCCTTGGGTGCCGACGGGTTGGTGACGATGAATCGGTGCAGTCCGGGATCGTGTTCGGCGAGGACCTTGAGGGTCTCCGGCGGGGTGTTCGGGTCGGCGGCGGCCAGTGCGTCGCGCGGGTCGAACGCGCCCCCACGCGGTGCGTCGGAGCCGGACAGTCCCTCGGCCTCGGCGACGTCGATCTCGCCGGTGTTGTGGTAGTCGACCGGGTCGGGGGAGGTGCTGCGCCAGTTGAGCAGCAGGTTCAGCACGATCGCGGTGATCGCGCCGGCGGAGATCCCGGAGTGGAAGATCGTCTGGAACCAGTCGGGGAACTGGTGATACAGGTCGAGGGAGACGTTGACCGGCGCATCACTGAGGGTGCGGTCGGTGTAGTACAGCTTGGCCTCGGTGAGCATCGCGACGCCGACGGAGATGGCGACGACCAGGATGTTGGTGTTGTTGAACTTGACCTTGGTCAGGGTCCGGACACCGCTGGCGGCGACCATGCCGAACAATGCCACGCCCGCGCCGCCGAGGACCGGTTGCGGGATGCCCTCGATGATCGCGGCCATCTTCGGCAGCAGACCGAGGATCACCAGGATGACGCCGGCGCACGTCGCGACGTGGCGTGTCTTGACCCCGGTGATGGCGACGAGCCCGACATTCTGGGCGAACGCGGTGTACGGGAAGGTGTTGAAGATGCCGCCGAGGACGGTGCCGACACCGTCGGCGCGCATGCCGTCGGCGAGTTTCTGCGGGGTGATCTTCTTGTCGACGATCTCGCCGACGGCGACGATGTCACCGGTGGTCTCGGTCATGATCACCAGAGCGACGATGATCATCGCGATGATCGAGCTGACGTTGAAGGTGGGCAGGCCGAAGTAGAACGGCTCGGGGATCGCCACCCAGGAGGCCGAACCGACGTTGCTCCAGTCGGTCATCCCGAACGGGATGGAGATCAGGGTGCCGATCACCAGGCCGACGAGCACCGAGACGCGCTTGATCGTCGCCGGGGCGAAGCGCTCCAGCAGGATGATGATCAGCAGCGTCAGGAAGCCGAAACCGATGGCCTTGGGTGCGCCGAAGTCCTCACCCTGGGCGGTGCCGCCGCCGAACCAGCCGGCCGCGACGCGCATCAGCGAGACGCCGATGATCAGGATGATGGTTCCGGTGACCAGTGGTGGGAAGAATCTGATGAGCTTCCCGACGATCGGGGCCACCAGGATCATGAAGAGGCCACAGGCGATCACCGAACCGTAGATGGCGGTGATGCCGTGCCCGAGGCCGATGGTGATCATCGGTCCGACCGCGGCGAAGGTGACACCCTGCATCAGCGGCAGCCGCACGCCGAAACGCCAGAACCCGACCGCCTGCAGCAGCGTGGCGATACCGGCGACGAAGAGGTCGGCGGTGATCAGATGCACCATCTCGTCGGATTGCATCTGTCCCGCGCTGATCATCGCGCCACCGACGATCAACGGCACCGCGACGGCACCGGCGTACATTGCCAGGACGTGCTGCAGGCCGAGGGGGAAGAGCTTGGCGAACGGGGGGATGTCGTCGACCGGATGGTCGGTGCTGCGCCCGTGCTTGATGGTGTCGAGAACTGACATTCCCCATGTCTACGAGGGCGAGATTTCCGATTTGACGCGCTCGTGTGTCGAATGTGTTTCCGGCAGAATATATCCGCATGGCGCCTCGAACCTCCCAGCTCAGTTCGGGGCTGCTGATGTACCGGCGGTCCGGCACCGGGATCGAGATCCTCATCGCCCATCCCGGCGGACCGTTATGGGCACGCAAGGACGACGGCGCGTGGTCGATCCCCAAGGGCCTCGTCGACGAGGGTGAGGATCTTCTGGCCGCCGCCCGACGCGAATTCGCCGAGGAGATCGGGCAACCCGCTCCTGAGGGCGAGGTCCTTGATCTCGGCGTGGTCCGGCTCAAGAGCGGTAAACGGGTCGTCGCCTTCGCCGTCGAGGGTGATCTCGATGTGTCGATGGTGGCGAGCAACACCTTCGAGATGGTCTGGCCGCCGCGGTCGGGGCGGGTGCAGAAGTTTCCGGAAGTCGATCGGGCGCAATGGTTTTCGACTGCGGATGCGGCTATCAAGCTCAACCCTGCCCAGGTGGCGTTCGTCGATCGTCTGCGCGGCCTGATCGAGGTCTGAATCCGCGCCGGATCCGATGGTGTCGCGGGCGCCGTTCCGTGCTGTTCGGTCTGCCCGTCCGCGTGGTCATTCCGTGTCGTGACGCGTCGGTTCACGCCTGCAGGTGCCTGACATAGGTCCGTCATCAGTTCCCAGAGTGTACAAATAGCACGGTTTCGTCTAGACAACGAATCAATCACCATCTATTGTCATGTTCATTCGTGATGCACAACACACCAGGAGGTAAATCGATGAGCATCGACGACTCGACGTCGACGAGCGCGCCCACGCTCGAGTGGCGAGACAAGAAGCGGTATCTGTGGTTGATGGGGCTGATCCCGCCCACGGCGCTGTTCCTCGCGGCCGGCCTGGTCGCCGGATTCACCGCGATCGGCTGGGACGTGGCCGCGCCGGTGTGGTGGTGGATCGGACCGATCCTCATCTACGGACTGTTGCCGATTCTCGACATCTTCTTCGGTCCCGACGGGGAGAATCCGCCGGATGAGTTGATGGAGCAACTGGAGAACGACAAGTACTACCGGTACTGCACCTACGCGTTCATCCCGTTTCAGTTCGCCAGCCTGATCTTCGCCTGCTACCTGTGGACGGCATCGGATCTGTCCTGGCTCGGGATCGACGGCGGCCTCGGCCTGGTCTCGAAAACCGGTGTGGCACTGACCATTGGCGTCATGGGTGGCATCGGGATCAACACCGCGCACGAGATGGGACACAAGAAGGACGAGCTCGAGCGTTGGTTCTCCAAGATCACGCTCGCCCAGACCGCCTACGGCCACTTCTACATCGAGCACAACCGCGGACATCACGTTCGGGTGGCCACGCCCGAGGACCCGGCGAGTTCACGATTCGGGGAGTCCTTCTGGATGTTCCTGCCGCGCAGCATCTTCGGCAGCCTTCGGTCGGCATGGGAGTTGGAGGCCACACGCATGCGGCGCCTTGAGCGGCCCGTCTGGCACCACAGCAACGACGTGCTCAATGCCTGGGCGATGACGATCGTGCTGTGGGGTGTCCTTACCGCGATCTTCGGCTGGCAGGTCCTGCCGTTCGCGGTTATCCAGGCGGTCTACGGATTCTGCCTGCTCGAGTCCGTCAACTATCTCGAACACTACGGACTGCTGCGGCAGAAGACCCCGAGCGGTCGCTACGAACGCTGCGCGCCCCGGCACAGCTGGAACTCCGATCACATCTGCACCAACATCTTCCTGTATCACCTGCAGCGACACAGTGATCACCACGCCAACCCCACCCGGCGTTATCAGACACTGCGGTCCTTCGACGAGGCGCCGAGCCTGCCGAGCGGCTATGCCAGCATGATCGGCCTCACCTACTTTCCGCCGTTGTGGCGGCGGGTGATGGATCACCGCGTCCTCGACCACTACGACGGCGATATCAGCAGGGTGAATCTGCACCCGCGCAAGGCGGACAGGATCGCGGCCCGGCACGGAGCATCCGCCGCGAACGGCGGGGGGCTCACCCGATGAGCGCGTACCGATGCCCCATCTGCGACTACATCTACGACGAGACGATCGGCGCTCCGCGCGAGGGCTTTCCGGCCGGCACCACGTGGGACGGCGTCCCCGACGACTGGGCCTGCCCCGACTGCGGCGTCCGCGAAAAGGTCGACTTCGAGCCCGTCCGCGCCGCGGTGTGAGCGATCGCCCGCCCCTCATTCCTCAACTCACTCCAGGAGAACGATCATGAACTTCAAGCTGTTCCGTTGCGTCCAATGCGGTTTCGAATATGACGAGGCACTCGGCTGGCCCGACGACGGGATCGCGCCGGGCACTCGCTGGGACGACATCCCCGACGATTGGAGTTGTCCGGACTGCGGCGCCGCCAAATCCGACTTCGAGATGATCGAGGTGGCTCGGCCGTGACGGGTGGTGTCGTCATCGTCGGTACCGGGATCGCCGGGATGACGGCGGCCCAGACATTGCGGGACAACGGGTTCGGTGGTCCGGTGACGGTGATCGGAAGCGAACCCGAGGATCCCTACCGGCGCACCGCACTGTCCAAGGATCTCTTGCGCGCGGATCTGTCGGCAGATCGGATAAGGCTGCGGCCGTCGGCGTTCTGGACCGAGAAGAATATCGAGGTGTGCTGTGGGGTGATGGCCTCCGACCTCGACACCGCCGGCCGGCTGGTCGGACTGTCCGACGGACGGACGCTGCCCTACGATGCGCTCATCCTGGCTACCGGCGGTCGCGCCGCCAGCGCGGAACCGATGGCCGGGGTGCCGACGCTGCGTACCCGGTCCGACGCGCAGCGAATCCGGGAGTCGATCGCGGACACCGGGCGTGTGTCGGTCGTCGGCGGTGGGCTCATCGGCCTCGAGATCGCCGCATCCGCGGCGGCCGCCGGATACCCGGTCGATGTCGTCGAGCGCGCCCATCGTGTCATGGAACGCGTTGTACCCGAGATCGTTTCCGAGGTGATTGCCGAGCTGCACAGCGAGCGGGGGGTGGTGCTGAGATGCGGCGCCCGGGTGGCTTCGGCCGACGCTGCCGGACTCACCCTGAGCGGTGGTGCGCGACTCGACGGTCCGGTGGTGGCGGCGCTGGGACTGCGCCCGGATGTCACGCTGGCCGTTGCCGCGGGGATCGAGGTGGCTGCGGCGGGAATCCACACCGACGACCACCTGCGCACCAGCGCCGACGGCGTCTACGCCGCAGGCGATGTGGCCGCGCCGCCGCACCCGCGTACGGGGCGGCCCGCCCGCACCGAGAACTGGATGTCGGCCACCAAGCAGGGCATGGCGGCCGCGCTGAGCGTGTCCGCCGATCTCGCCGGAGGGTCGGCGCCGGCCTACCGCGAGGTCCCACTCGCCTGGACGATTCACTACGGAGTCAACTTCCAGATCGCCGGGTGGCCCGCCTCGGGGACGCGGTATGAGATCGACGGCTCGCTCGCCGAACGTGATGCGGTGGTGCGGTGCTTTGACGACCGACAACTCGTCGGCGCGGTGGCGATCGGGCGGCCGCGAGCGGGTCGTACGGCGCGCGAGGAGATCACCGCCGAGCTGACCCGGCTGACGGTATGAGAGCCCCGACCCCGGCGAGGCGGGCGGCCGGGGAGTGCCTCGGTAGTCTCGTCGGGGTGAGGACGAGGCGGACATTCGCAGAGGCGAGCAAGGAACTCCTGCGGACGACGCTGCTCGACGGCCTGCATGACCTGCTCCTCGAACAGGATTGGCCGTCGGTGACCGTCGCCGACGTGGCGCGGGTGTCCGGGGTGAGCCGCCAGACCGTCTACAACGAATTCGGCTCGCGGCACGGGATCGCCGAGGCCTACGCCATGCGGTTGGCTCAGCAATTCTCCGCGATCGTCTCCGACGCGATCACACGTACCGCAGGCGATGTCGACGCCGCGCTGTATCAGGGATTCACCGACTTCTTCGGCACCGCAGCCGACGACCCTCTCATCGGTTCCCTCCAGCGGGGCGAGGCCAAACCCGACCTGCTGCGCCTGATCACCACCGACGCGGGTCCATTGATCACCACCGCGAGTGCGGCCCTCATCGACACGCTCACCACGTCGTGGATCGGTCTCGGTGACGACGACGCCCTCCCGATCGCGCGGGCCATCGTCCGCATGGCCCTGAGCTACGTGGCGATGCCACCGGAGAGCGACCGCGACGTGGCCGCCGACCTCGCCGTGGTGATGGCGCCGGCGATCTCGGCGGCGCGGGCCCGCGGTGGCGATGACGCGGGGGCCGACGACGACGCCGGTGACTGAGTGATCGGTCAGTCCAGCCGATACCGGATCAGCCGGGCGGAGTTCCCGACCACCGCCACCGACGAGGCGTTGTGCAGGATCGCCGCCAGGACCGGGGACAGCGCACCACCCGCCCCGATCAGCAGACCGATGGCGTTGACGGCGATGGCCATTCCGTAGTTCTGCCGGATCACCCCCAGGGTGTGATCGCCCAGATCGCCTACGGCGGGCAGCATCGCGAGATCGTCCCGGGCCAGCGCGATGTCGACGGCCACATCGGTGCCGGCCAGACCCATGGCGATGCCGACGTCGGCCGCGGCGAGCGCCGGTGCGTCGTTCACTCCGTCGCCGACCATCGCCACGACGTGGCCCTGCGCCTGTAGTTCGCGTACGGCGGCGAGTTTGTCGTAGGGGAGGACCTCGGCACGCCACTCGTCGATACCGAGCGACTCGGCGATCGCGGCGGCGGTGGCGGCATGGTCGCCGGTCAGCATCGCGATGCGTTCGACACCGCGTGACCGCAGGACGTCCAAGACCTCGCGCGCATTCTCGCGGACCTCGTCGCGCAGGCTCACCAGACCGACCAGCCGACCGTCGACGGCCAGCAGAAGAGGTGTCTCGCAATCGTTTCGGAGCCGATCGACCCAGTCCCGGGCGTCGTCGCTGAGGGCGACGTCATGCTGGGCGAACAGGGCCGGGCTACCCAACAGCAGTTCCCGGCCGTCATCGGCCAGCGTACGCATCCCCAACCCGACGATGACCTCACATTCGGCGTGTGTTGGGATCTCGATGCGACGGTCGGTGGTGGATCGGATCACGGCCTCGGCCAACGGATGTCGCGAGTGGATCTCCGAACTCGCGGCGTGCGCGAGCACCTGTTCGGGGGTCCAGGCGTCGTCGAAGGAGATGACGTTGGTGACGATCGGACGCCCGGTGGTCAGCGTTCCGGTCTTGTCGAACACCATCGCCGTGACGCGTCCGGCGGCCTCGAGATGCGAGCCGCCCTTGATCAGGATGCCGCGCCGCGCGCCGTTGCCGATGGCGCCGCTGATGGCCGTGGGGGTGGACAGGCCGACAGCACACGGGCAGGCGATGAGCAGCATCGTCATCGCGCGACGGAGATCCCGGGTCACCAGCAGGGTGGCCGCCGACAGCAGGAAGGATGCGGGCACGAACCGCCGGGAGAACTGCTCGCCCACGGTCTGGATCGGCGCCCGGTCGTGCTGGGCCTCCTCGACTCGGGAGATGATGCGACCGATGGCGGTGTCGGTCCCGACCGCGGAGGTGCGGATCACCAGTCGTCCGCTGACCACCACCGAGCCGGCGTGCACGTGATCACCGACCGCCGCGGTCACCGGCAGATTCTCGCCGGTCAGGGCGGACTGATCGACCACCGCGACGCCGTCGACGACCGTCCCGTCGGCCGGCACGGCGACGTGGTCGTGGATGACGATGACGTCGCCGACGGCCAGCGAGTCGATGGGCACCTGCACCTCGGTACCGTCGTCGAGCTGGATCCAGGTGGTGTCGGTGTTGCCGCGCAACAGATCCGAGATGGCCCGGCGGGTCGGCGAAGCGTCAGATCCTGCAGGAACTCACCGATGTTCAACAGCCACAGCACCGTCAGTGCGACGACGTTCTCGCGCAGCAGCAGGCTGGCGACAGTGGCCGCGGAGACCAGTGCGTCGGTGCTGGCGCGACCACCGCGCAGCGACCGCAGCGCACCCTTGAGGAACGGATACCCGGAGAAGATGGTGACGCCGGTGGCAACGGTGCGTGACGCGGGCCCGAGGAGCCGCGGACGCCGGAAACCGTAGCGCCGCAAGCCCAGAAGCACGAGAGCCCCGGCGCCGATACCGAGCCGGACCAGCTCGGTGTTGGTGATGTCGGCCGAATGCGGGTGAGCCCGCGCGACGCTGGTCAGGTCGACCGACAGCCCGTCGGCGAGCGCCGAATGCAGTGCGGCGCGATCGGTGGTCGAGCGATACCAGACCACCACCGATCCGGTGCGCGGGTAGACGTGTGCGGCACGGACACCGGGCACGGCCATCAGTGCGTCCTCGACGGCCACCGCCCGCCGGGCAGGGGCGCCACGGAGATCGGGTGTGATCAGCCGGAGTCGGCCGGCGGCATCCGAGCGGATGTCGGCTGCGACGACGGTCACCGCGGATCAGTGCTCGTGATCGTGCGGTTCCGACACCCCGGGTGGATTCGCCTCTTCGCCGATGCGATCCTACGCCTCGGCGATGATGTCGGCGGTGCGCAGGCGTGCGTCCTCGGCGATGGCCTCGGCCTTGCGGGTTCCCAACAGTCCCCACGAGGTGACCACCACCGCACCCTCGCGCAGCGGGGCCTTCGCCACGGCCTTGCGGGCGAGGTCATACGCCGCGGCGCCGACAATCCCGGTGGCCACCGCCGAACCCGCCTTCACCAACAGTGCATGCATCGCCATCTGTGGAACCTCTCCGTCGACCTGTAATGCAAATGATTTCCAGAACGACGAGTTCTAGCGCCAGCGCGCGGAGAATGCGACGTCGGGCGACGCTACGTGACGGTGATCCCACCGTCGACGGGCAGTGTCTGTCCGGTGACGTAACCGCCGGCCGGTGAGGCCAGCCAGACCGCGGTGGCGGCGAGTTCGGTGGGGTCGCCGGTGCGGCCGAGCAGCACGCGCGGCATCTGCGAGTCCAGGTAGCCGTCCTTGTAGCCGTCGGTCATCTCCGATTTGAAGAAGCCCGGCGCCAGGGCGTTGACGCGAATGCCCTTGCGGGCGCCCCACTGCTGGGCGAGGTCGCGGGTGAGACCGATGACCCCGGCCTTGCTGGCCGCGTACGCCGCCTGCGGCAGGGATGCGGTGGTGATGCCGAGGATCGAGGAGATGTTGATGATGGAGCTGCCCGGAGTCATCACCCGACCGGCGGCCTGCGCCATCCAGTACGACCCGTTGAGGTTGATGTCGATGACGCTGCGGAACTGTTCCGGGGTTTCCCGGGTGGCGGGGACGGCGGTGCCGACGCCGGCGTTGTTGATCAGCACGTCGACGTGACCGAAGGTCTCCATCGCGGTGTCGATGACCTTCTGGCACGACTCCGGATCGGCGACGTCGGCGGTGACCGACAACGCCTTTCGGCCGATCGCCTCCACCTTGGCGGCGGTGTCGGCGAGCTTGTCGGTGCGGCGGGCGGCGAGCACCACGTCGGCGCCGGCCTCGGCGAAGGTGGTGGCGAACGAGACGCCCAGACCCGACGATGCGCCGGTCACGACGACGACCTTGTCGGTGAGGGAGAACAGGTCGAGAACGGACACGCGGTCACTCCTTGGTTGTCGAGAAGCTGTTGTCGAGAAGCTGTTGAATGATGCAGATTCGCTGACTGTATCGGGCGCGCTACAGCCAGGCCGGGTCGGTGTTGAGGGTGGTGCGGTCCAGGGCTGCCAGCAGGGTGAACTGCACCGCGGTCTTGGGCAGTTCGTAGCGGTAGAAGTATGCCGCAGCGGCTCGTTTGCCGTCGTAGAAGTCCCCGGACTTTCCGCCCACGGCGAGGAGTTGCTCGAGCCACATCCAGGCGATGACGAGATGTCCGGTCGCCTCGAGGTAGGCGGTCGCATTGGCCAGTGACACCGCGACGTCGCCGGCCGACCAGACCGTGGCCGTGGTCGCGACGAGGGTGTCGATCGAATCACGCAGCGCCGCAGCATATTCACTGAGTTCAGGAACCCGGCCTGCGCGGGTGATGGTGTCGCCGATGGTCTCGGCGAGCAGCGCGAGCCCGGCCCCGCCGGCCATCGTGACCTTGCGGCCGAGCAGGTCGAGGCCGTGAATGCCGTGCGCGCCTTCGTGAATGGGATTGAGGCGGTTGTCGCGGTAGTACTGCTCGACCGGGAATTCGCGGGTGTATCCGTAGCCGCCGAGGACCTGGATGGCGAGGTTGTTGGCCTCGAGGCACCACTGCGACGGCCACGACTTGGAGATCGGGGTGAGTACGTCGAGCAGCAGTCCGGCGCGGGCGCTCTCGGTCTCGTCGCCGGTCTGCTGCAGGTCGACGAGCTTGCTGCAGTACAGCCCGAGTGCCAATGCGCCCTCGACATAGGACTTCTGCGCCAGCAGCATTCGCTTGACGTCGGCGTGCTCGATGATCGGGATGGGCTTGGCGTCTGGGTCCTTCTGGTCCACCGGGCGGCCCTGGGTGCGCACCTTCGCGTACTCCAGTGAGGCGAGGTATCCGGCGTAACCCAGTGAGGTGGCGAGGAATCCGACTCCGATGCGGGCCTCGTTCATCATGTGGAACATGTAGGACAGGCCCTTGTGCTCCTCGCCGACCAGGTAGCCGACCGCGCCGGGAGCGGAGCGAGCGGGCGGAGTGGATTCCGCGCCGGGAGCGGAGCGAGCGGGCGGAGTGGATTCCGCGCCGGGAGCGGAGCGAGCGGTGGCAAAACTCCCGTCGCCGAAGTTGAGCAGGCAGTTGGTGGTGGCCCGGTTGCCCATCTTGTGGTTGAGGCCGACCAGCGCGACGTCGTTGCGGGTGCCGTCGGGCAGGAACTTGGGAACGATGAACAGTGAGATGCCTTTGACGCCCGGGCCGCCGCCGGGGGCCTTGGCGAGGACGAGGTGCACGATGTTCTCGCCGAGTTCGTGATCGCCCGCGGAGATCCACATCTTGGTGCCGGTGATGCGGTAGGTGCCGTCGTCGGCGGGGGCGGCCTTGGTGGTGATGTCGGCCAGTGAGGAGCCGGCCTGGGGTTCGGACAGGCACATGGTGCCGAAGTAGCGGCCCTCGATCATGGGGCGAACCCAGGTGTCGATCTGTTCGGGGGTGCCGTATTCGGCGAGGAGGTTGGCGTTGCCGACGGTCAGGAAGGCGTACGACGACATCGCCGCGTTGGCCGCCTGGAACCAGGCCGAGGAGGCGTGGCCGACGACGGTGGGCAGTTGCATGCCACCGAGGGCGTCGTCGAACGAGCCGGCCACCAGGCCGGCCTTGAGGTATTCGTGGATGCCCGCGGTGATCTCGTCGGGCAGTACCACCGTGCCGTCGTCGCCGACGAACGGTTCGTGGGAGTCGCCGAGACGATTGAACGGTGCGAACCGGCTGATCGCGATGTCGGCCGAGAGGTCGAGGACCGCGTCGAAGGTCTCTCGTGAGTGGTCGGCGAAGCGCGGCCTGCTGGTGAGGGATTCGACGTCGAGCCACTCGTAGAGCAGGAATTCGAGGTCGCGCCGCGACAAGGGGTCGGCCATCACATCTCCGTTCGGTCGTGCGTGCACCTAAGCACTCGCTCAGTTATAAGCACTCGCTTATACTGCCCGTAACCCCCCGGATGGGTCAATAGTGCCGGGCGATCACCAACAGGAGGCCGGTTCGAGTGACCACGGTTCGCGTCACGGAATCCGCCGCTGCACAGCGCATTAGGCAGGCAGCCATCGCGTCGTTCGCCGAGTCCGGCTATGCCGGTACCTCGACGCGGCAGATCGCGGCCGGCCTCGGGATGAGTGCGGCGGCGATGTATCCCCATTTCCGCTCCAAAGAGGAACTGCTGTACTCGATCGCGCTGGAGGGGCACCGATCGGTGAACGAGGCGATCGCCGCCGCCGACGACGCGAGTGCGTCGCACACCGAACGGTTGACCGCGGTGGTGGCGGCCTTCGCCGGCTGGCAGGCGCGCCATCAACAACTGGCCAAGGTCGTGCAGTACGAGATGCGGGCGTTGACGCCGTCGCACTTCCGGACGATCGCGGCACTGCGGCGGAAGACCACCGAGATGATCGCGACGATCGTGGCCGGCGGGGTCGAGGCGGGTGAGTTCGCGGCCGACGATCCCGACGACGTCGTCCTCGCGATCTCGTCGCTGTGCGTCGACGTGTGCCGATGGTTCCCCACGCGGACGCACCGGGACCCGGCGACGGTGGGGCAGATGTACGCGCGGATGGCCCTTCGGATGGTGCTCGCGACCTGAGGTCGGCCATCAGTGATCAGTGATCAGTGATCAGTGATCGGTTCCGGGGAACGGGGTGTAGTACTGCCGCGCGGCCGAGGCGACGATCTCGGTGAGTTGTGCATCGTCGAGCGCGGCCGGTGTGCCGGCGCTGACGGACCGGAGGTAGACCTCGCACAGCCAGTCGAGGAGTTCGAGATGCTCGCATGCCGTCTCGATGTTGCTGCCGACCGCGATCGAACCGTGGTTGCGCATGAGGGCGGCGGTGCGCTCGTGCAGAGCGGCGCCCACCAGCTCACTCAGTTCCAGGCTGGTGAAGACGGCATAGGGCGCGACGCGTACGGTGCCGCCGAGCATGGCCGCGGTGTAGTGGATGGCCGGCAGTTCGTCGACGACGGTGCCTGCCGACACCGATGCGATCGAGTGGGCGTGGGCCACCGCGGACACCGAGGTGGTGCGATAGATCTCCAGATGCAGACCGAGTTCACTGGTCGGGCGGTACGGCGTCGGAACCGCGACGACGCCGTCGAGGTCGACGATGACCAGCTGATCCGGTGTGACGGTGTCGAGTCGGCATCCGGTCGGTGTCAGCAGGATGTGGTCGCCGGAGCGGACCGACAGGTTGCCGTCGGTGCGGGAGGTGAGCCCGGCCGAGGCCGCGAGATGATGCGCGGCCGCGCACAGAGAGGCGCGGTGATCGTCGATGCCCACCCCATCGACGTTAGACCCATCGACATGCATGTGGAGGACAAGCGGCTCGATTGTGCCCGAGGTGCGCGGCCGCGGGGCTCACTTCTGGCGTGCCTTGAATCGTGGATTGTTCTTGTTGATGACGAAGACACGGCCGCGTCGTCGGATGACCTGGGCGCCCGGTTGATTCTTGATGGATCGGAGGGATACGCGAACCTTCATGACAGCTCCTTATTGAAAATGACTGTCATGAACAATAGCGCGCGCCGTCGCAAAAAGACGAAATGGGTCGTCGTCAGGTGACGATCCCGAACTCCTTGATCTTGCGGTAGATCGTCGCCCGCGAGATGCCGAGTGCGGCCGCGGCGTCGGCCTTGCTGTTGCCGTTCTCCTCGAGGCTGCGCACGATCGCGTCGCGTTCGAGGGCCTCGATGCGGGTCAGGGTGTGCCGGCTGGTGGTGCGACACCGCGGTGGCAGCTGACCGACGCCGATGACGCCGGAGCGTTGATGGGTGACCACCTCACGCAGTGTCTGGCGCAGTTCGGCCACATTGCCCGGCCACGAATACTTGCTGAGTTGGCGCATCGCATCCGGTGCCACACTCAGTTCACGGCCGCGCGTCAACTGCCGCAGCAACGTCGGCACCAGATCCTGCAGATCCTCGATCCGATGCCGCAGTGGGGGGAGTTCCACGGTGTGGCCGAAGAAGGGCAGCAGCGTGGTCCCCGCCTCGACCGCGGACGCCGCGGTGGTGACGCCGAGCCACCCGGCGTGTTCGCGGCCGGGAAGCAGGTCTGCGATGGCCGCCTGGGCGTCGGCGCCGATGGTGTCGATGTCGCGGATGATGACGCAGAAGCCGTCCCGATCGAGTTCGGTGGCCAGCGCGTCGAGGGTGTCCTCGGCGACGCCCGTGGTGTCGTCGAGGGCGTCGGTGGCGAAGTCGTCGGTGGCGAAGTCGTCGGCGGCGAAGTCGTCGGCGGCGAACACCCGGGTGGTGGCCGGTTGGTAGCGTTCGGCGGCCGCACGCAAGGTCGCGGTCCGCCCCGATCCCGCCTCGCCCGACACCGCGATCCATTGGCCGGCCCGCACGTGACCGACGATCCGCGAACAGCATTGCCGCCACGACGAACTACGCCCCACCACTCCGGGCAGGGTTGCCGTCGGCGTTTTCGGCGCGGCCACCGACGGTGCGGGTGCGGCGTCGACGAGATGCACCCGGAAGACCGCGATCTGCGCACCGTCGTCGCAGTACTCCGACACCGGTGACAGCCGCGCGACCCGCCCGCTGGGCAGCGTGCTCACCCGGCCCGGTGTTCCGCGCGTGGGCGACTGGTCGACGGCGTGCTCGAGGATGGCGAGTTGGTCGGCCGGGTCGACGCTGTGACGCAGGCGCCGGTTCATCAGGACCACGTCGCCGGAGATCGCGAGCACCATGGCATTCGGTGCCCGCCGGCAGGTGGCCAGGTACGCGTTCAACAGTCGTGATTCGCGCTCGCTGGCCTGCGACACCATGCGCTGCACTATCTGCGAGGTCGCTGACTTGGCCAGCGAGAGCAACAACGTCGACGGCTGCTCGAGTTCGCTGCGACAGGTCAGATCGAGAGCGCCGACCACCGCTCCGGAGATCGGATGCACGATCGGCACGCCCGCGCAGGTCAACGGGCCGAGGCTGTCGGCGTAATGCTCCGAGCCGCTGACCACGGTGGGTTGGCGAGTCTCGAGTGCGGTGCCGATGCCGTTGGTGCCCGCGAACTCCTCGCTGTAGCTGTATCCCGGTGCGAGACTCACCTCGTCGAGCATCCGACGCAGTCCGGTACTGGCGGTGGTGCGTGAGAGCACCACGCCGTCGGCCGAGGTCAGGATGATCGACATCGGCTCCGACGACAGATCGCCGGCGAGCTGATCGATGATCGGGCGTGCGGCCGTCATCAACGGCCCGTCGGTGTTCGGTTCCCGGACGAAAGGCAGTTCGAGGCGATCGGCGCGGACATTGAACGCGCGGGATCGCCGCCACGACGTCGAGATCGATTCTCGGACGGCGTCATCGAGTCCGTCGTCGCTCAGGAATTTCTCCCGGGCGCGGGCGACCGTGGCGGTGGACGTACTGGGCTGGGCTGGGGGCTGTGAAATCACCGAGCAAGCGACTCCTCTGTGATCTGTATCTCACCTCTCCGACGAGTCTACCTCGTCGGGGGAAGGGGAGGGCCGACCGCGATCAACGCCGCGAACGGCAGATGCCGTTCGGATCGCGGTCGGCCCAGTCCGGGGCTGGTCGGGAATCACCTCACCGGGCGAACGCGGTGTCCCCGACCGGACAAGATCAGATCAGTTCAGTAGATGTTGGACGGGCGGACCATACCCTCGGCCAGGTCACCGAAACCGGGCGCCGGGATCGCGCCGGGATTGCCCATGACCTCCTCGACCACGGCGGTCTCGGTGGTGATCAGCAGCGCCGCGATGGACGCCGCGCTCTCCAGCGCGGCCCGGGTGACCTTGCACGGATCGATGACGCCCTCGTCGAACATGTCGCCGTAACCACCGGTCAGGGCGTTGAAGCCGTGTCCGAGCGGTAGTCCGGAGACCACCGTGACCACCTCGTCACCGTCGAAGCCGGCGTTGGTGGCGATCCAGCGCAGCGGTTCGGCGAGGGAATCGCGGACGACCTCGATGCCGACCTTCTCGTCGCCGGTGGCCTCGAGGGATTCCAGCGCCCGATGCGCCTGGGCAAGCGCGGTGCCGCCGCCGGAGACGATGCCCGCCTCCACCGCGGCGCGGGTGGCGGCGAGGGCGTCCTCCACCCGCAGCATCCGCTCCTTGAGTTCGACGCTGGTCACACCGCCGACCCGGATCACCGCGACCCGGCCGGTCAATCGTGCGATGCGCAGTTCGAGGGCGTCGCGATCGGCGTCGATGCGGGCACGTTCGAGTTGGGCCTCCAGATGCCGGACCCGGGAGTCGACGAGTTCCTGATCGCCGTGCGCCCCGACGATGGTCGTCTCGTTCTCGGTGACGGTCACCCGATCGCAGGTGCCGAGGTGTTCCATCGACACCTCGTGCAGATCGATGCCGGTGTCCTTGGCGATCACGTGGCCGCCGAGCGCCACCGCGAGGTCCTCGAGTTCGGCGATGCGGCGATGTCCGAAGCCCGGTGCGCGCACCACCACCGACAGCATCGTCTTGTGCATGTTGCCACCGACGAGCAGTTGCAGCGCCGGTCCGTCGACGTCCTCGGCGAGGACAAGCAGCGGGCGGTCGGCGCGTTTGGCCGTCTCGATGGCCGGCATGATCTCCTGCACCGAGGTGATCTTCTTGTTGGTCAACAAGATCACCGGATTGTCCAGGACCGCCTCCATCCGTTCCGGATTGGTGACCATGTAGCCGGAGATGTAGCCGTGATCGAATTCGATGCCGTCGACGACGTCGACGGACAGGCCGAGGGTGTCGCTCTCCTCAGTGGTGATCACCCCGGTCTTGCCGACATGTTCGACGGCGGCCGCGATGACCGCACCGATCACCTCGTCATCGCTGGCGGCCAGCGATGCGATGCGCTCGAGGTCACTGCGACCACCGATCTGAACCGCCTGGGATGACAAGGATTCCAGTACCGCGGCGACGGCCCGTTCGATGCCGCGGCGCACCCGCATCGGGTTCGCGCCGGCCTCGACGGCCCGCAACCCCTCGCGCACCATCGCCTGCGCCAACACGGTTGCGGTGGTGGTGCCGTCACCGACGACACCGTTGGTTTTCATCGCCACCTCCTTGACCAATTGGGCGCCCATGTTGGCGAATGGGTCGCGCAGCTGGATCTCCCGGGCAATGGTGACACCGTCGTTGGTGATCGTCGGGGGACCGGTGAGCTTCTCCAGGACCGCATTACGGCCCTTGGGGCCCAGTGTCACCTTGACCGCGTCGGCAAGGGCGTTCACGCCCCGCTCCAGCCGCAGCCGCGCTTCGGCGTTGTAGCGCAACTCTTTGGCCATGTCGTCAACCTCTTCTCTGTGTTCGGTGTTGTTGTGGTCGGGCTGTATTCAGTTGTCCGCCCGCCCTCCGAGTGCCGACGAGCGAAGCGAGGAGGTGTATCGAGGACACCTCCGTGACTCGACGTGTCAGCCGGGAAGCTCGGGGCAGGTCCCGTGACGGAGTTCTAGGGAATCAGGATCGCGCGGCCCCGCACCCGACCGGCATCCAGATCGTCGAGAGCGCTCTGGTAGTCGTCGAGTGCATAGGTTGCGGTGTGCAGCTTGACCTTTCCCTGCGCGGCGAGGGTCATCAGCTCGGTGAGATCGTTGTAGGAACCGACGAGATTACCGATGAAGTTGATCTCGGTGGAGATGATGTCGATGGTGGGGACGTTGATGTTCTCGCCGTAGCCGACGACGAAGTAGTTGCCCGCCCGGTGCAGCATCGCCACCCCCTCGGCGGTGGCACCACCCTCACCGACGAAGTCGAGGACCGCCTCGGCGCCCTTCCCGTCGGTCAGTGCGAGCACCTGGTCGACTTGAGTGCCGTCGGCGACGATGCCCTTGTGCGCTCCGACTTCGAGAGCCAGGGCCACCGCATCCGGGTTGCGGTCGACCACCACGATGGTCACCCCGGAGATGGCGGCGAGCAGCTGAATCCCGATGTGCCCCAGGCCACCTGCGCCGATGACCACGCAGGTGTCGCCGGGACGCGTCATCCGGGCCACCTTGGCCGCGGCGTGATAGGCGGTCAGGCCCGCATCGGCGAGCGCGGCCACATCCGACGGCTCGAGTGAATCGTCGATCTTGACGACGCTGCGGGCGGTGGTCTTGAGATAGTCGGCGTAGCCGCCGTCGGTGTCGATCCCGGGGAACTGGTTGTTCTCGCAGTGGACGTCGTCGCCGTCGCGGCAGGCCCGGCACAGTCCGCAGGTGATCAGCGGATGCAGGATCACCTTGTCGCCGACGGAGACGTTGGTGACCGCATCTCCGATCGCCTCCACCCAGCCGGCGTTCTCGTGTCCGATGGTGTAGGGCAGTGTGACACCGCTTTTCGCCTCCCACTGACCTTCCAGGATGTGCAGATCGGTGCGGCACACCCCGGCCCCGCCGATCCGCACGATCACGTCGAGCGGACCGGTGATCGTCGGGTCGGGGATCTCGTTGAGTTGCAGTTTGTCGTGATATCCGACGACCTGGACGGCTCTCATGATGACCTCTCCTGAAGGAAATTGCTGTCGGGGAGTGCGCGGGTGCGCACGTTGGTGATGACCGGTCCGCTGGTGCCGTCGCATGCATCGTCGTCGGCGTAGCGGGTGGCGAGTAGGCCGCGGCAGAAGTGCGAGTTGCCCTCCACCGAGATCCGCACCGACCGTGCGAATCTCAGCCGCACCGGCACCTGCTCCGGTGGCAACGGACTGCCGTCCTCGTCTACTACGACCCGGCAGTTCGGGCACACACCCAGACCGATCTGTACCCGTCGCCGTAGCAGTGCGTACTTCGCGGGCCCGTCGGGCAGGTCCCGCAGCAGCAGATGCTCGCAGTCGGCGGCGGTGGCCGCCCCCGAGGCTATGAGCGCACTGACCGCGCGTTCCATCGACGCGGTGTGGGCCTTGCGCAGGAAGGTCATCCGCAATTCTTCGAGATCCTGCTCGGCCTCGACCCCGAAGGTGCCCTTGTAGCCGGCGTGCGCGGCCAGACCGGCGTTGATCTTGTCCGAGTCGTGGTGATCATCGAGCATCACCCGCACCTGACCGACGTCCTCGATGTCCTCGAGGGCATCCAGCGAATCCGAGGCCATCAGGTACGCGAAGTTCGGTGAACAGAAGGACGTGGGCAGCCGCAGATGGACGGTGACCCCGTCGTCGTCGATGAAAACCGAACGGACGAAGTTCAATTCGGTGATGGGTTGGTCGAGTTCCGGATCGAGAACGGTATCGAGTGCGCCCAGCACGGCGTCTGTCATCATCACCGTGTCCTCGATCTGCACCGTCCCGCTTTCGACGTGGTGGCGGTCCGACAGCGCGGTCATGCGTTCACCGCCTCCTGCGCGCCGGCCGCCACCTCCGCACCGGGATCGGCGGCGTCGGTGGGGATCCGCAGCTCCTCGGGAACCTCGATGTGCGGATACAGCGCTGCGGCGTTGAGGCCGAGGATCTTCCGCTTCTGATCGGTGGTGATCGGCGCGTATTCGGTCATGTCCTCGGGGATCTGGAAATCCACGAACCGTTCGACGAGCCACTGCGGGGTCCACAGCGCGTAGTCGCTGGCGAAGAGGATCTTGTCCTCGCCGATCCAGTAGAGGAGTTCGCCGATGATCTGCGCGAAGTAGCGGGGCCGGGTGTGGATGAACGGGATCGCCACGGCCAGTCCGCCGTACACGTTGGACTCCTGGGTGGCGATCCAGCAGAAGTCCTCCAGGCGGGGCAGGCCGACGTGCTCGATGATGAAGTTGAGGTCGAGGTAGTCGGTGGCCACCTTGTCGACGTCGGCGACATCGAAGGCGTCGCGATCGAGCGGACGGATCGTCGGTCCCTTGTGTACGTGAACGTTCTTGATACCCAGCTCGATGCACTCCTCGAGGTAGCGTCGCGACCAGTGATCGTCGAGTTTGTACCCGCGGGAATCGCCGTGCCATTCGGCGGTGTAGAGCTTGACGCCCTTGAGGTCCATGGTCTCGGCGTCACGACGCAACTGCTCGAGGCCGTCCTCGCCGTCGCGCGGATCGTAGGCGTGGTTGTAAGTGAGCTTGCCCGGATTGTCCTGGCACAGCTTGAGTGAATCGTCCACCTGCGCAAAGCCGTTGACGTAGAAGTCCTTGAGGATCGTGGCCTGGAAGATCGCGTGGTCGGCCGGCCCGTCGACGAAGAGATCCTGCATGAGCCGTTCGGGACCGTAGTAGCAGTAGGTGTCGTAGTCCCACAGCTCCGATTCCGGGCTCAGGTTGCGGTGGTAGTCGTAGAAGCAGTCGATGAACTGCTTGCCATGGATGTTGCGGTGGTTGGACTCGCGTCCGTCCCAGAGGTGCACATGGGCATCTACGATGAAATACTTCTCGCCGTTCTTCTCATACATCGGTCTCACTCGCTCTCTCGCGGCGTTGACGGGGCTGTGGGGGCTGGTACTGGGCTGAAAACTGTGGGGCTGAAAACTGTGGGGCTGGAAACTGTTGGCTGAGAGGTGGATCGGATGGAATTCGCCGCCGGGGCCGACAAGGGGGCGGGCGGGGCCCCGGCGGCGAAGTCTGATCCGCTACCCGATCAGGAAGCGGTGAGGTCGAAGCCGATGAACTCGGCCGCGTCCTCCGGGCTGGCGAACAGGATGGTCTGTTCGTCGAGGTGCACCATCCGTCCGTAGTGGGTGGAGCTGATCTCCTCGAAGATCGACCCGTCGAATTCCTGGCCGAGGGCGTCGGTCAGTTCGTCGTAGTCGAAGATGAGGCGGTTGACGCCGTCGACGCGGATCATCGACGGGTACTCGGTGAGTTCGACGCCGTCCTTGGCGCCCATCACGTCGGCAACGATCCGGCCGATGGGGGTGTTCATCAGCGTCACCCCACACATGTTGGAGAACTCGGTGTCGGCCCCGAATTGCATTGTGCTCACTTGTTCAGCTCCTCTGGGATGTCGAGGCCGATGGCGGTCAGCACGTCGGCGAACTTGGTCTTGGCGTGATCGAGGCTGGAGGAGAAGGTGACCGACTTGTCCGCCGGCTGCGACCAGATCGGCTGGAGTCCGCGGGCCGCGTCGAGGCAGCGTGGTACCCACACCGCCATCCAGTCGGCGAACAGCTTCTGGTTGTCGACCCCGTACTTCTCGTCGCGCGCGAGCATCTGGAACAGTGCGCGGGAGTAGTTGAGATCGCGGTCGTAGTCGTACTCACCGGTGCCGACGATCGTCGGGGTGATGTAGTCGCCGTTGCGGGCGGCCACCTGCATCACCAGTTCCGACCGGAAGAGCGAGCCGACGAGCTGCTCGAAGACGATGTTGGAGCAGAACAGCAACTCGGCCCAGTCGCCGATCGCGGTCAGTCGTTCCACGGCCTCGCGGGTGGGCTGCCATTCCGGGGCGGACTGCCAGACCTCCTTGTGTGCCGATCCGTCGAAGGCCTCCTCGGCATCGGCCAGGTCGAGGTTGAACAGGGCCAGATCCTGGGCGAACCGCAGCTTGTGGGCGGCGTTCACGCAGACCGCGTTGTTGATCATGTTGGTCGGCGCGGAACGCTGGATCGAGGTGAACACGTGCAGGCCCATGCCGCTCTCGGCATGCATCCAGGCACCGAGGTTGCGTTCGATGAACTTGAGCCAGGCCGAATTCCAGCCGTCGTAGGCGCGGGCGCGTTTGGCATTCTGAAGACACAGGTCGACCTGATGGACCACCGCCGAGTTGTTGCGGTAGATCGTCTGCTCCCATTCCTCGTTGGGGTCGAGGAACTGATGCCAGTTGGACGACTGCGCCGACGTCCACTCCTTGGGGTAGCCGCCCGGGCCATCGCCGAAGCCGTAGATCCAGCCTTGGGTCAGGTGGCGTTCGGGATCGGGCTGGACGTCGATGGTGACGTCCTCGTAGATCGTGGCCCGCTTCTTGGCCGGCTGATAGTAGTTGTACTTGCGGCTGCGGCTGCTCGGGAATTCCCGTGCGCCGGCCTCGGCGTCGGTGAACTCGATGGAGGGGAAGCTGCGTTCCCGTGGTTGTGCTGGTGCGGACATACCTTTCGTTCCTGTCGTTCAGGCGGACTCGGCGACCAGGGGTCAGGAGTCGAATGCCGGGCTGGTGAACTTGTCGTAGAAGATCTGGTCTCTGGGCATCGAATGTTGTTCAGCCAGTGCGAGAGCCGCGTCGACCATGGGTGGGGGACCGCAGAAATACACCTCCGTTCGGGCCAGGTCGGCTTCGTTGTCGTTGACGATGTCGGTGACGTTGCCCGCCGCGACGGTGACGCCGTCGGGGGCACCGTCGACCGATTCCGACAGGCAGGCGGTGAAGGTGAAGTCGGCGATCTTCTCACCGAGAGTGGCGATCTCGTCGAGATAGAACAGATCGTCGGCGGTGCGTGCGCCGTAGTAGAAGCGCACCGGCCGGCTCAGGCCGGTCTCACTGATGTGGCGTACCAGGGAGAGAAGTGGTGCCATGCCGGCACCGCCGCCGATCGCGACGATCGGCAGCACATGACCGCTGCGCAGGGTGCAGGAACCGTACGGGCCGTTCACCTTGATCTCGTCGCCGACCGACAGTCCGTCCTCGAGCATGCCGGCGAACAGACCGCCGGGATACTTCTTGATCAGGAATTCCAGGCGGTCGGGGGTGGCCTGGGTGGTGGCGATGGAGAAGGACCGCTTCTCCTCGGTGCCCGGTACGAAGAGGTCGACGTACTGACCCGATTTGAACTCGATGGTCTCGGGTTCGACGACGTCGAGCTTGAGCGAGACGATGTCCCGGGTCATCGGTTCGATCGCCGCGACGCGGGTGAGCACATCCTGGATGGGTGCGCCGCCGAGCAGCTCGTCCTCGTCGAAGTTGAGGAGTTCGATCTCGCAGTCGCTGTATGCGTATGTGCGACAAAGGAGTACGTACCCCTCGGCCTCTTCGGAGTCGTTGCAGGCAAAGGTGGAGTAGTCGTCCATCTGCACGTCACCGTCGAGCATGTAGGACTTGCAGGCCGAACACCGTCCCTCCCGGCATCCGTGCATGAGGTGGATCCCCTGCCGGAATGCGGCGTCGAGGATGGTCTCGTCCTCGGTCACCTCCATCTCGATGTCGACGGGTTCGAAACTGATCCGATGCGTATCGGCCATGAAATCTCCTGGGCTGGGGCGGTCGATTCCTGATCCGCGTGCCCGTCGGTCGAGTAGTCGCCCCACGGGGCTCGGACCACTCGACCGACGGACGCAGACGGGTCAGACCGTGACGGCGCCGTTCTTGTTGGCCATGTACGCGGCGATGTGCGACTGGCGTTCGTCGTCACTCATCTCGTTCAGCAGCACGTTGGGGCTGGCGAACGGGATGCCGCGGACGTCGTCGAGCGTCCACATCTTCTTCGGATCGAGATCCAGATGCGGCTGCGGGATGAGCGTCTTGCCGTCGTCACGGACGTAGCCGAGATCGGTGATGATGTCGGCGAGATCCTTGCCGTGGTGCAGGGTCTCCCATTCACGGAATCCGGTGAGGCGTCCCATGTTCGGGGTCGGCCGGCCCTCGTACTCGGGGCGGAAGGCCACCTTATCGGTCCACGCGCAGGTCTCCGAGCAGTAGGTGCGCCACTGGCCGTCGACCTTGTCGGTGACCATGTCCTCACGGATGAGGCACGGCACCATGCAGGTCCAGCAGCGGTGCGGGTACTCGTAGTCGACGTCCTCGAAGGCGATCGGCTTGTTCTTGCCCGGGTAGGCGAGACGGTTGTAGTTCTCCCACCACTTGCCGAACTTGTTGTACCACCCGGGGTACTTCTCCTCGAACCACTCGAAGTCGGTGTCGGTCATGGCGTCGATGCGCCAGTAGTTGACCGGCCAGCCGGTGGCGAAGAAGCGGGCGACCTCATGCACATAGTGCTTGTTGACGATCCGGTTCCAGGCCTCCTCGACGAGGTCGTGGGGGATGGTCAGGCCGTACTTCTCCAGCGGGAGCAGGTAGCTGCGGTAGTAGTCGTCGTAGATCCACCGACGCCACATCTCGGCGTAGCTCTCGCGGTCCTTGCGGCGGTCCTTGGTGCCGTACTCGATGAAGGTGCCGATCGCGGCGTCGACCACACAGTGGTTGTTCCACCAGGCGTAACGCAGATCGCGTTCCAGCAGTGGACGATTGCGCTCGTCGGCCAGGGCCATCAGCAGGATGGAGTAGCCGTTGGAGATGTGGCGCGATTCGTCGGACTGCACCGAGTGGAAGACCGTCGGCAGCAGGTAGTCGCCGTTGGCGGCGGCCTCGTCGGGCATGGCGACGAACAGTGTGTTGGTGAATGCGGTCTCGGCGACCACCGTCAGGTAGATGTTGGCGGCGGTGATGGCGTCGCCGGTGATGAAGCCCTCACCGAACTGGCGGCCGATGGTGCCGGCGTAGTTGTTGGCGAACGCCTTCTCGGTGATGTCGAACCCGGCCGGATCGACGTAGTTGTTCATGTACAGCTTCTTGAGATTCATCTGGATCGTCGAGTGCCGGACCTCGTCGATCATCTGCACCGCGAGACCGTTGTGGATCTCGGGGTTGGGTACCGCGTCGATGGCCATAGGCATCGCGCGGGCGGCCGAGATCTCCGGGAACGGGATGATCGACAGGAACAGCTTCTGCCATTCCAGCCAGCGTTCCTGCACCTGACGGAACATGTTGCCGCGGATGGCACCGTCCATCGCGCCGTAGACGCGGTTGTCCTTCTCCTCCTCCATCGGGAAGTACGACCGCATGATCTGCTTGAGCGGATCCTTCTTCGGTGCCTTCTCAAAGGTGTAATCGGTTCCGAACCGGGTTGCCGGGGTGGCGAAGGTGGGCTCCCACGACAGCTCGGTGATCTTCGCATGGGCCTTGGTCAAGCTCTGCCTGCTCAATGTGCGCCTCCTGTAGAAGAGCCGGCTACGTGCCGGCCTGCGGGCTGAAGCGCTATTGATACAACCTCGTGATGGCAATCACACCCGTCTCACTGTGAGACTGACCACACATTCACTGACTTGGATCGGTGGTGTGGCGGGGGTCGCCGTCACCATCATCGAGCGAACAGCAGTCGACATCGCCTGTGCCACAGCCACCTTCCCGCAGGCACTCGCCGTCTTCGACTCCGCGCTGCGCCTCGGGGCGAAGCCTGCGCGAGAAGGCCCGCGAGGACAAGCTCCGCAGCATGGACGTCATGGTCATCGGCTGGACGTGGGCAGACCTCGAGGCCGGCCGCGTCGTCGAACTCATCGGTCAGTGGCTGGTCCAACTGGAGATGATGGCGTTATGAGCCGGGTCACCCACCGCCAACAGCACGTGGGTCGTGTATGCGAACGTGGAGGCGCTAGCACTCATATTCTCCAACAGAACCCACGTTCTCCGGCGGTGCCGCTCAGCGCTGCGGCGGGAGCTCCAGGGCGCGGGAGTGTCGCATCCGCCAGGTCAGGAACGCCACGCCCAGACGCGCCCGGCCCATACCGTCCAACGGGTCGAAACCCAATCCGGCACTGACGTTTTCGAGCCTTGTCTGCATGGTCGAGTGATGGATGTCGAGCGCTCGGGCGGCCTGCCGGACGCTGGAGGCATCGAGCAGCGCGGCGATGGTTGGGCGCGCCCACGCGTGCGTCATGAGCGACTCCAGGCTGTCGGCGTCGGGGTTGCGGGCGTCCGACGGTGACTCGGCCAGCAGGTGGACGAGACCGCCGTACTCGGCCGCGTCGACGACGGTGGTGGTGGGTCGCTCGCACAGCTGCAGGGCGATCAGGGCCGTGCGAAACGAGTCGGCCAGGCCGTCGATCGTCGTCGCGACGCCCAGCCCGCACGGTGTCGATGGGGCGACCGACACGTTGAGATCCCCGGGGGCGATCACGGCGTGGATGGTGCCGATGGCGGTGGCGGTCACATCGGCCGGCCACGACGGATGGCTGGACCAGTCGGCGAACAGCGGCGTCGCCAGTGCACGGTAGGACGCGGTCGGGGACAGATGCAGCCGCGCCGCCGCCTCACGTCGGCGATCGAGATCGGCGTCGCGATCGAGCAGCCGCGCGACGTCGCGGGTGGCGCCGCCCGACCCTCCCGAGTATCGGATTCCGACGGCCAGCGCCAAACGCTCCACGATGATGGCGTCGTTGGCCAGTTCGGGGCCGTGACGTTCCAGCCACACCCGGGTGGCAACGCCGCCGGTGCCCGCGTCGACCTCCAGCGCGTGCACCTCGCCGGGCGCATCACCGCTCAGGGCCTCACCGAGTACCGACACCCGCGTCACCGCATCGCCGCGGCGCACTCCGGCGGGGCATCCGGCCAGGGCGGCGGCGGTGGCGAGCAGTCCGTGCAGGTTGACGTTGCCCACCACGAGTTCGTCGAAGCAGGCGATCACCCGCAGGCCGAGGCTCGCGGACGGGTCCAGCGCCGCGATCCGTCCGAGGAGTTCCTGCACGTGTGGGTGTCCTTGTCGTCTCTGTCGGCGTCGTCGCTGTCGGCGTCGTCTCTGTCGGCGTCGTCTCTGTCGGCCGACGATGATGCGTCGGCCGGGGTGCGCGCTCCAGTGTCTCGCGCACGGTGCGATCGCGCCGGGAAATCGTTGGGTGCGACTCCCGGCGCGATCGAACGCCGTGTCAGCCCTCGAACGCCGTGTCAGCCCTCGAGCGCGCCGTACACGGCGGTCTCGAAGTCGAGATACCCGCCCACCGAGTTGGCATCGGCGAAGGGGAGGATCTGGGTGGCCCAGTAGCCGCCGATCTTGTTGCGCCGATCGATCCAGTAGTAGAGATTCGCCAGACCCGCCCAGGCCAGGGAGCCGGCCGGACGGCCCGTGGGGGCGACCTCGTCGTTGAGCATGAAGGTCAACGCCCACGACTTGGGCATGCCGGGGAAGAACTCGGCGTCGTTGGACAGGCTCGGGATGACGCCGGGCAGCATCTTCACCTTCAGTTCGCCGAGATGGTTCTGCTCGGCCAGTGACACCGTCTCGGCACGCAGGATCTGCTCCCCGGAATCCGAGCGGCCGTCGTTGAGCCACATCCGGATGAAGGTGAGGTAATCACCGACCGTCGAATACAGGCCGTGCCCACCCATGTGCACCTCCGGATCGTCCGGCAGGGCGAAGTCGTGATCGGGGGTCAGCGAGCCGTCGGCGTTGCGGTGATGCATGGTGGCGGTGCGCGCACGCATGTCGTCGGTGCGGGTGAACGCGGTGTCGGTCATTCCGAGAGGCTCGAGGATCTCGGTGCGCATCACCTCGCCGAGGCGTTTGCCGGTGATGGCCTCGATGACCAGTCCCGTCCAGTCGATGTTGGAGCCGTATTCCCACTGTGTTCCGGGGTCGAACAACAGCGGCGACTGGAGTGCGGCCATGCTGGAGGTCACGATGCTCGGCTGTCCGTGTTCGGTGGCCAGTCGGGCGTACGTTTCGTTGAAGAAGTCGTAGCCGAAGCCTGCTGTGTGAGTGAGCAATTGGCGTGTGGTGATATCGGACTTCGGGGCGCGCAGTCGGGGTTGGCCGGCGTCGTCGAAGCCCTCGATCACCTGGATCTCGCCGATCCGCGGTTCGTAGTCGCGGGCGGGTGCGTCGAGGTCGAGCTCGCCGCGTTCGAGCAACTGCAGCGCGGCGGTCCCGGTGATCGCCTTGGTGGTCGAGAAGATCGCGAACACCGAGTCGGTGCTCATCGGGGTGTCCTCGTCGAGCGCTCGCAGACCCGATGCGCTCAGATGGATCGTCTCGCGGTCGGTGGTGACGCCGGCGACCACACCGGGCACTCGATCGTCGCCGGTGGATGCGGCTGCCACGACGGCGTCCGCGGCGTCGGCGACCCGCTTGGAACTGACGATGGGTGTACTCATGGTGATTCCTCTTTCTCGTGAAGCGGATGGGGCGGTGGAAAGTTGTCCCGGGTTCTCGACGAGGTCAGTCGGCGAGCATGCGGGCAATCCAGGCGAATCTGGTGTGCAGCATGGATTTCGCCAGGGCGGTGTGCGGGGCGAAGATGTCGCAGGCGTGAAATGCGCCGGGCCACACGTGGAGTTCGGTATTGACCCCCGCACCCCACAGGGCTCCGGCGTAGTCGATGGCCTCGTCGCGGAAGATCTCGCAGTCGCCGACGTCGATGAACGCGGGCGGCAAACCGGTGAGATCGGTGGCTCGTGCCGGGACGGCGAGCGGACTGACCTCGGGTGACCGGTAGGCATCGCCGAGGTATGCGCGCCAACCGGTTTCGTTGGATACCCGATCCCACACTCCGACGCCGTCGAATTGTGTTGTCGATGGCGCGATTCCGCGGTCGTCGAGCATGGGATAGCTGAGCATTTGGGCGCGAATCGCCGGGCCGTCGCGTTCGCGTGCGGCCAGGGCCAGGCCGGCCGCCAGCCCGCCGCCCGAGCTCGCGCCGGCGACCATCAGCCGTCGCAAGTCGATTCCGAGTGAATTCGACTGGCCGGCAGTCCATTCGAGGGTCGCGTACATGTCCTCGCGGGCATAGGGATCCCGGTACTCGGGGGCCAGGCGGTATTCGGGCGTGATCAGGACGGCGCCGAGACGCTCCACCCAGTCCAGCGTCGCGTCGAGCGCGTTGAACCGGTCGCCGAACATCAGGCCACCGGAGTGGGCGTAGACGATGACGGGCCGCTCTCCGTTGGCTCGGGGTGATCGGAACACCGACACCGTGATCGGGTCGCCGCGGTATCCGGGGACCTCATAATCGGTGTGGGTGACCTCTCGGCCGTGCATTGTCTCGTCGACGGGGCGGGAGGCATAGGACTGCCGCATGAAACCGATCAGCTCGGGTGTGACGGTGGGTGGGAACATTCCGCCGACGACGGCGAGACCGGCCCGCAGCTCGGGATCGAACTCGGGCCTCGGACGTGTCATGGGTCACAGTCTAGGCAGGGTTGTGGAGTGCCCGGTACCGCCGACCCGACGCGAAATCGGTGGTTGATGCCCGCCGGATGGCGGGTGGGGAAATGTCGGACCGGCCCGTAGCTCAGATGCACGACGCCGTTGTCGAAGGATTCCTGGTCCAGTGGCTGCAAGCCCGCCTCGCCGGTGCCGTCGAACAACCGGGCGCCCGCACCGAGGATGACGGGTAGACGAGCAGGTGCAGTTCGTCGATCAGGCCGTCCGACGGCATCGCGCGCACCAGTTGGCCGCTGCCGCTGAGCCGGTGGTGATGCGGTGAGGTCAGGAGGATGGACCGATCCCGGCTCCGGAACTCATCGCGCGGTACGCCGACGTCTCGAATTCCATGGCCGAGTGCAGGGCCACCGGATCGGCGAACGGGAACAGTTGGGTCGCCCACACACCGGCGATCTGCGCCCGACGGTCGATCCAGAAGTAGGTGTTGGCCAGACCCGCCCAGCCGAGGCTGCCCGCGGTCCGGCCGGTCGGGGCGTCGAGCTCGTTGGTCATCGCGACGAGTGACCAGCCCTTGCGGAGGCCGGGGAAGAACTCCATGTCGTGTGTGCGTCGGGGATCGATCCCGGGAAGCGCCGTCACGGCGAGATCGCCGAGCTGATTGGCCGTGGCTGCGCCCACGGTGTCGGGGCGCAGGATCTGCTCGCCGTCGTCGGATCGACCGTCCGACAGCCACATTCGCAGGAAGCGCAGGACGTCGTCGACCGTCGAATACAGTCCCTGACCACCGAGATCGACCGCGGGAGCGTCCGGCCGGGTCGGTCGTCGCAGCGGTTTGAGGCTGCCGTCGGGTAGCCGTGCATGCAGACTCGCGGCCCGCTCGAGCATCGCATCGTCACGCGCAAACGCGGTGTCGCGCATGCCCAGTGGGTCGAGAAGACGTTCGCGCATGACCTCGCCGAGTCGGCGTCCGGCGACGGCCTCGATCACCAGGCCCACCCAGTCCAGGCCGATCCCGTACAACCACCGGGTCCCCGGATCGAAGACCAGGGGAGTGCCCAGCGACTCGACGCTGCCGGCGGCGACGTCGGGAACCGACAGTGCCTCTGCCGCGCGGGACGTCGCCTCGTCGAAGAAGGTGTAGCCGAAACCGGATGTGTGCGTGAGCAACTGCCGGGTGGTGAACGACGTTCGGGGCGGCCGGAGTCGGACTGTGCCGTCGGCCTCGAATCCGTCGAGCACCTCGACGCCGCGAAGGCGGGGCTCGTACTCGGCGGCCGGGACGTCGAGATCCAGGAGTCCGTCGTCGGCGAGCTGAACGGCGACGGTCGCCGTCAACGACTTGGTGACCGAATACATCGCGAGGATCGCGTCGGTGCGCAACTCCTCGGGTTCGCCGACCGTCCGCGGACCGTGCGCATCGAGGTGGATCGTGGCGTCGCGGTTGGTGACCCCGGTGATGACGCCGGGCAGTGTCGGATCGTGGCTCATCTCAGCCATCGTGCCCCGTGGGCGCCGGCACCTCGCCGGAGGGGTCCGAACTGCGACGGTGCGCGATGATCTTGCGGGCGACCAGCTGCGCCGATGACAACCCGATGAGCAGGCTCACCGACCCCACGACGATCAGGATCACCCCGACGATGCGCTGCGACCGGATCACCTCGTCGGGTGTCCGGCCGTCTGCCGCCGGCACATCCTGTCCCGGATGTGCGGGGTCGAAGGCCGGTGGCACCAGCAGTTCCGGATGCGTGTACTTGGTGCCCGGCATCAAGACGCACCGATCCAGCGGCCCCATCGGCCGGTCGGCGCACGTGGGTCCCTGGACGAAGCCGCCGCCGATCCCCATGGTCAAGAACAGCGCACCCAGACCCAGCCCGCCGACTGCGACGATGACCTGCCAGACGAGCATCGTCCGGGCCGACGGTTGCTTCTTCTGGGCCATCACACGGTTCGCGACAGCACGCCGATGAACGCGTCCAGCCGCGCCAGCGCTTCCTCCAAATCGGCGGTGGACGCCGCGTAGGACAACCGCACGTGGTCGTCGGCGGTGGCGATGCCGAAATCCTTGCCCGGCGTGAGGGCCACGTGGGCGTCGGTGAGGGCCCGGTCGCAGAATTGCGCCGACGTCAGGCCGGTGTCGGAGACGTCGATGTAGACGTAGAACGCGCCGTCGGGCTGCACCGGAACCCGCAATCCAATGTGTTCCAGACCGTCGAGCACCAGGCGCCGGCGGTTGACGAACTCGCGGCGGCGGTCCTCCGCCACCGCCAGCGACTCGGGCGTGAAGCAGGCCAGCGCGGCGTACTGCGCCGGCGTCGGCGGGCTGACATAGAAGTTCTGCGCCAGACGCTCGGTGACATCGACCAGGGAGTCGGGGAGGATGGCCCACCCGAGTCGCCAGCCCGTCATGCCGAAGTACTTCGAGAAACTGTTGATGACCGCGGTGTTCGCGGTATGCGCTCCGGGTTCGGAGAGCACGCTGTGCGGCGGATGGCCGTCCGGGCCCGGATCGGCGAGCCCGAGATAGATCTCGTCGACGATGCTCCAGCCGTCGCGGGCGGCCACCCGAGCACACAGTTCGACCAGATCGTCGTGCGGCACCAAGGTGCCCGTCGGATTCGACGGTGACGCCACGATGACACCACGGGTCGACGGCCGCCACGCGTCGTCGACGAGGTCAGGGGTCAGCTGAAAGCGGGTGTCGGGCGTCGTCGGCACGAGGGTGACGTCGGCGCCGAAGCTCTCGGCGAACTGCCGATTGCACGGATAGGACGGGTCACCGATGAGCACCCCGTCACCGGGGTCGACGAGGGCGGCGCAGGCCAGCAGCAGCGCCGCCGATGCGCCGGTGGTGACCGCCACCCGCGACGGATCGACGTCGGCGCCGAAATGCGTTCGGTAGAACCCGGCGATCGCCTCGCGCAGTTGCGCGGTACCCAGCGCATCGGTATAGGTCATCGGCCTGCCATCGGCGGCCTCCCGGGCCGCGGCCAGGAACTGCGGCGTCGGACCGAAGTCGGGTTCACCGATGTTGAGCCGGATCACCCGATGCCCGGCCGCCTCCACGGCGCCGGCCTTCTTGGCGAACTCCATCGCGTAGAACGGCGCCACGTGCTGCGCCCGTCGCGAGATGTGCATGGGTACATTCTGCGCGACGGGCGCGGTGGTTCGGCCGGTGGCGTCAGATCAGGGCACCCAGTTGAACGTGTCCGGGTCCGGGCCACGGCGCTTGTTCTTGTTGAGGCCATCGATCGCGGACACGTCTGCCGCGGTCAGCTCGAAGTCGAACAGCGCGAAGTTCTCCTCCACGCGCGACCGGGTCACCGACTTGGGGAAGACGATGTCGCCGCGCTGGATGTGCCACCGCAGCGCGACCTGCGCGGTCGAGCGGCCCTTCTCCTCGGCGATCTTCACCAGGACCGGGTCGTCGAGCACATCGCCCTGCGCGATCGGCGACCACGCCTCGGTGGCGATCCCGTGGTCGGTGTTGAAGGCGCGCAACTCGTCCTGCGTCAGATACGGATGCACCTCGATCTGGTTGGCCGCCGGCACGATCTCGGTTTCGGCGAACAGACGCTCGAGGTGGTGCTTCTGGAAGTTGGAGACGCCGATCGCCCGCGCCTTGCCGTCGGCGTAGATCTTCTCCAGCGCCTTCCAGGTCTCGACGAAGTCGCCGACCTCCGGCAGCGGCCAGTGGATCAGGAACAGGTCGACCTGATCGACGCCGAGCCGCTCCAGGGTCTCATCGGTCGCAGCGAGGGCGTCGTCGTAGGCGTGTTTGTTGTTGTTGAGCTTGGAGGTGATGAAGACCTCGTCGCGAGGCAGGCCCGACTTGGCGAACGCCTCGCCGACCTCCTTCTCGTTGCCGTACATCTGCGCGGTGTCGATGTGGCGATAGCCCACCTCGAATGCCGAGAGGGTGGCCTCGACGGTGTCCTGCGGCTCGATCTGGAATACCCCGAAGCCGAGCTGCGGGATCTGGACACCATTGTTGAGGGTGATGGAAGGGACTGTCATGGAACACCTTTCACTTGTTGTGGACGATGATGACGTGGTCTGCTCAGGGCAGCAGGATGAGCTTTCCGCGCGGATGGCCGGCGGTGACGTCGGCGAGTGCCCGACCGGCCTGCTCCAACGGATAGGTCGCGGCGACCTCGGTGGTCAGCGAGCCGTCGGCGGCCGCGGCGATGAGTGGCTCGACGGCCTCGGCGTGGTGGCGCTTTGTCGCCTCCGACGATCCGTCGATCACGATGATGCCGTCGTCGGCGCGGCCGAATGCGGCGATGCTGACGATCCGCGACGGTTCGACGCCGAGTTCCAGCGAGACGTCGATCGCCTCGTCGGTGCCCGCGGTGTCGATGGCCGCGGTCACCGCGGCCGGCACGGCGGCACCCACGCGGTCGGCGAGGCCGTCACCGTAGGTCACCGGGATCGCCCCGAGCGCGCGCAGCGCGTCGTGATTGGCCTCGGCGGCCGTGGCGATCACCGTGGCCCCGGCGCGCACCGCCAGCTGCACCGCGATCGACCCGACAGCGCCGGCACCCCCGTGGACGAGAACCACGTCGCCGTCGCCGACGCCCGCGGTGGCGACCGTGTCGGCCGCCGTGACGCCGACGAGGAGCAGCCCGGCGGCATGCTCGACGTCGAGCGATTCCGGTCGCCGGTGCAGCCGGTCGGCGTCGACGACCACATGGTCGGCGTACGCGCCGGCCACCGGGTAGCCGATCACCGCGTCGCCCACGGCGAATTCGGTGACATCGGGTCCGAGCGACTTGACGACCCCGGCCAGTTCGCTACCCGGATGCAGTGGAAGTTTCGACTTGTCGGTGCCCATCACGCCGCTCACCGTTTTCGCGTCGAACGGATTCACGCCGATGGCCTGCACGGTCACGACTACCTGGCCCGGATCGGGGACGGGTAACTCCACCTTGATCAGCTCGATCACCTGCGCGGGATCTCCGTAGGCGGTGGCGACCATCTGCCGTGCGGTGACGGCGGCGGAGTCGATGTCGAGGGTGTTCTCGTTGGTCTCACTCGTGTCGGCCATGACAGCTTCAAGGCGGGCGGGTCATCGACTATTCCGTTGCGCTCACGATTGTCCGAAATGCGTGACCGTGAGTTGTTCACGGGCGGTTGTCCACAGGCGGGCGCGGGAGCGCCGGCGGCGGGTCGGATTCCCCGTATGGTCGGCGCAGTCGTGAGGCCGCCAGAGATACGCAGACAGGGATACGCGAAGGGGGAGCGCATGACCGAAAGACGCGTCGAGGCCGTGGGTTCGGAGCTCAGGTGGATGTCGTCGGTGTTCGTCGCGGGCGCCGACGACGCCGCGCGCGAGTTCGACGGCCATCACCGATCGCTGTGTGAGATCTCAACCGGATTGTGGGACAACAGCGGTCAGGCGCTGATGACTCTCGCCGAATCGTGGCGACGGCGCGGGATGGGACTGGCCGGCGTGGTCGGTGACCACGGGACCATGCTCACCGCGGCCGATACCGCCTACCTCGCCGCCGACGACACGAGTGCTGCGTCGTTGCGCGTGATGCCTTATCGCCCTGATGCGGCAGGACCATCCGACATCGAATTGCGGTTGTAGATGGTCGGTTTCGGTGATGTGTTGCGGTTCGACCCTGGACAGATCTCATCGATCTTCGCGATCTGCTCCGCGCAGCAGGCGACCTGCTCGACGCTGGGCACCACTGTTCGTTCACTGGACAGTCTGTCGTCGTGGCAGGGTGATGCCGCCGACGCGGCACGCGCGGCAGCGGGGCGGGTACGCGTCGACATCGACAGCTACGGTGTGGAGAACGCGAAGGTGGCCGCCGCCGCCCGGGATTGCTTCAACGAGGCGACGGCACTCGTCCGTGACGCGAGAAGTGTTCAGGCGCAAGCCGATGGGCGTGGATTCATCATCGATCCGGTCACCGGTGCGGTGACCGACCCGCTGTGGCCGTCGATGGCGGGGTGGTCATTTGCGGAGCGGCAGGCCCATCAGGATGCCATCGCCGAGATCACGCGTCGCGTCGCCGAGATCTGCAGCCGGGCAGAGCGTTTCGACGACGGTGTGGCGGCGTTGCTCAACGCCGCGAGCGGCGGGATCGCGCTCACCGCCGACGGCGAGACCCCGGATTTCAATCCCGCTGCGCGACAAGCCAACCAGATCGCAGCGTTCCGCTCGCTCTATGGGCGGCCGCCGATTTCGGAGAACGACTGGCGGGTCGCCGAGGTGCTCGACCCGCACAGTTACTCCCCGAAGAACCACGGCGTACCACCGCAGATCAGCGTGGTGCGCATCAATCCGGTTCCGGGGCAGGGGGTTGTGGCCACCGGACTGTTCATCCCGACTGCGACGGTGCACGGCGGCACCGACGATCACCTCGGTGACAACCGCGGTTTCGACCCGGCCTTCGATCCGGAGGATACGAGGGTGACCTACGTCGTCGACTACGAGACCGGACTGGTGATCGCCCGACAGAATCCGTCGGCGACCGCCGACGGGACGACCGTGCGCACCGGGACGCCGCGGGTTCGGGCTTCGCAACTGGATGACGGAACCGTTCTCGTCAACTACGACGCCGCGGATCCGCTTGCGCCGCCGGGGACGGCGGAGGCCGGCTGGTCGGTCAACGGTCAGACGATCATCACGCCCGGTGAGGGTGACGGGGGCGGTGCCCGCATCTCGGGTTACGTGACCGATTACCCGTCAATGGAGACCTATCAATATCTGCCCGACGGTCAGACGAGGGTCCTGCATACCGACGGCGCCGGCGACCACACGTCTTTCGGCCCGTTCCTCAATCTCCCGCTCCATCACGAGTTCGGCGACTACGACCGTGATTTCGAGCAGTTTCCGGGGGAGACCCGGGTCCTCGGCCAGGTTGGCAAGGCGCCGACCGGCGTGGCAGCCGACACCACGCCGCTCGGCCCGGTGGGTGATCCGCCCGTGGTTCCCGGGGTTCGGTGACCGACGATCTTCTCAGCGGTGGAACCAGGCCTGCGGGTCGCCGGCGAGAGCCTTGTCCAGGCGCAGTCTCGAGGTCTGGGCGAGCGGTTCGGGGAGGGTGTCCGTAGCGAACCAGGCCACCGCGGTGTTCTCGTCGTCGGCGACCCGCGGCTCGCCGGAGATGTGTCGGGCGAGGAAGCACACGTCCAGATAGCGGGTCTGATCCCCATTGGGGTAGGTGATCATGTCGGTGACATCGACGCTGGTCAGGCGGATGACCTCGGCACTCACCCCGGTCTCCTCGGCGATCTCCCGGACGATCGCCCGGGCCGGCTCCTCGCCGGGTTCGAGGACCCCGGAGACCACGGCCCACTCGTCGGTATCGGCGCGTCGGGTCAGCAGCACCCGTCCCGCGTCATCGGTGACCACCCCACTGACACCGGACAGCCAGAGCGGCGCATGTCCGACGTGGGAGCGTAGGTCGCGGATGAACTCGGGGATCGGCATGAGTGCCATCTTGCCCGGCGGGCGACGCGCCCGTCGGATCGGCCCGCGGCATCGACGATCGTGGGAAGATCGCCGGGTGAACACTCCTCAGGGCGGTAGCGCACCGAGCGCGCAGGGCGGTATCGGGATCTGGCTGGTCATGGTCGTCATCGGTCTCACCGGAGTGGTGTGGGCGCTGGTGGACGTCATCAACCGCGGAGTGGGCGACGTCCCGGGAAGTACCTGGCTCTGTGGCGTGCTGGGACTGGTGCTCGCCGCCTTTGCCCTCTACCGGGAGTTCGGCGGCGAGCCGCTCATCACCTTCGACGACGAGAACATCGCCGAGGAGTACGAGCAGCAGAAGCGGGATTCGGCCCGGGAGCGTGGCGAGACCGGGGACGACGCCCGGTAGGGACGGCCTCGTCGACGCTTCGCACTCGCGTTCGACGAACTTGTCGGTGGCCGGTGCTTCACTGTGGACATCCGATCTTCTCCAGGAGGTTTTCATGTTCGATGCACACGGCCCCGATGCCGCGCACAGCTCCGATCCGGAGGGTGTCCGGCCGGCCGCGGCATGGTCGGCGATGTACGACTGGCTGGTCGATTCCCTGGCCGGTATGCCCGCCGGTGCGGTGCTCGATCTCGGTCCGTCCGATCATGACGGGTCCGGGGATGCCGACGATGATGACCTGGATGTGCCCTGCGCTCAGATCGTGGTGCTGCGTGAACGGACGATGATGGTGCGGTTGTCGACGGCGGTGATGGATATTCCGGCGGTGGCCGCGTACACCGTGCCGAACGCGATGCTCGACCGGTGGAATTACGAGGATCGCTTCCGCGACTGCACTCACGGCTACCTCCTCAGTCGATCCCGGCGAACCGTGGCCGGAATCTGCGTCGCCTGGTTCCGCGACCGCCGCGCCTTCCCGAGTCCGACGGCACTCGGATGTAGCTACACCGCGCCCAGTGCGGCCCCGCACATCGGCTGAGTGCGGTGCCCGGCATGGGGGAGTCCCCTGATCTTTCCCCCAAAGCGTGCTCTGACCAGTGAAATTTCCCTTCCGACGCGTCATCGTGGAGTCATGAACACATCAACCGAATCACACAAGACCACCTCCGAATCCGGACTGACCTTCTGGAAGATCCTCGGCATCATCGCTGTCGCACTGATCGCCCTGGCGATGATCGGGCCGATCCTCAAGGGCCTGTTCTGGGTCGCCCTGATCGCCCTGGCGATCTACGGCGGCGCCATGCTCTTCCGGTCCTCACGCAAGAAGTCCGGCCCGACACCACCGAGCGGTTTCTGATCGCGATCGCCCCGCGGCGGGTGACATCCAGTGGGCGCACTCGCGATCAATGGAAACCGAGCGCTGTCAACGTAATTGCGGCTCGGTCGACGGAAAAAGGTTCTCTGTCAACGATTTTCCTATGGCGTGCATCCTCACACGCGTGTACCATGGAACACATATTCGATATCAAGTGGGGGTGGGATGTTCGAGACGACCGACGATATCCGTCAAGTCCTCACCTCACTCGTCGAGATGACCTCGGCGGCAACCGAAGCCGACGCCCTCGACCGCCTCACCGTCCTCGAGGAACTGAAATCCGCGGCCACCGCCGCGCAGGTCCGTGAAACCGCCCGCCTCGACGAACTCCGCACCGCCGACGAAGAAGCCCGCCGCGTACCGCAACGCCGGCGCGGCAAGGGTCTCGGCGCCGAAATCGGCCTGGCCCGCAAAGCCTCCGGACGCAAAGGCTCCAGCCACCTCGGCTTCGCCCGCGCCCTGACCCACGAGATGCCACACACCCTCGCCGCCCTCGCCGCCGGCCACCTCACCGAATGGCGAGTCACCATCCTCGTCCGCGAAACCGCCTACCTCACCCGCGAAACCCGCGAAACCATCGACCGCGAACTCTGCAGCGACACCACAGCATTGGACGGCGTCGGTGACAAAGCACTCGAGGCCAAAACCAAAGAACTCGCCTACCAACTCGAACCCCGCACCGTCGTCGACCGCAAAGCCAAGGTCGACAAAGACCGTCGCGTCAGCGTCCGGCCCGCACCCGACCTCATGACCCACCTCTCGGCACTGCTACCCATGGCCCAAGGCATCGCCATGTACGCCGCCCTCAAAAAACACGCCGACTCCATCATCGGCGCCGACCGCCGCACCCGCGCCCAGATCATGGCCGACACCCTCGTCGAACGCGTCACCGGACACACCACCGCCGACGCCGTCCCCGTCGCGGTCAACCTGATCATGTCCGCCGAGACCATGCTCGGCACCAGCGACACACCCGCCGCCATCCCCGGCTACGGCCCCATCCCCGCCGAGATCGCCCGACGACTGCTCCTCCTCGGCGCCGACGCCACCACCACCTCCACCATCCGCCGACTCTACGTCCGACCCGCCGACGGCACCCTCGTCTCCATGGACGCCCGCTCCCGCTGCTTCCCCAAAAACCTGGCGCACTTCATCTCCCTGCGCGACCAGCGATGCCGCGTCCCGTACTGCGACGCCCCCGTCGAAGAGATCGAACACGCCGACCCCCACCGCCACGGCGGCGCCACCACCGCCACCAACGGCGACGGCACCTGCAGTGACCACAACCACTCCAAGGAAGCCGACGGCTGGACCTACACCGTCCTCGCCACCACCGACGGCCCCCACACCCTCGACATCCGCACCCCCACCGGCCACACCTACCGCAGCATCGCACCACCGCTCATCAGACCCCAACCACCGGCGCCACAACCAGCACGCCCCCACCCACCGATCCGACGCCGTCCCCGCCGAACCACCCACAACCGCACCATCACCCGCAGACGACGCCGATCACCAATCTGACCGTGCCAGTAGAGATCCCAGAGGAGCTCAGTGCAACCGGGCCAAGGCGCCCATCATGTCGCGGCGCGTTCCGTCGGTCTCCGAGTACCGCAGGGCCCTGACGCGTTCGACGAGGATCTCGTCGGTGGCGTCGGGCAGCAGGGTCAGCACCTCGTCGACGAAGTCGGATAGCGGCATGGCCCACTCGGCCTCCGCCTGACCGGGCATCAGGTCTGTCGCCACTGCCGGCGGAACCAGTTCGAGGACGCTGATCCCGTTGGGCGCCAGCTGCATTCGTAGGGAGTCGGTGAAGGAGTGGATGGCCGCCTTGGTGGCGCTGTAGGTGGGGGTGGTGGCCATCGGGGTGAAGGCGAGTCCCGAGGACACCGTGATGATGGTGGCGCCCGGCGTCCCCGAAAGGAATTCGGTGAACGCCGCGACCAGGCGGAGGGGACCGAGGATGTTGGTGGTCACCTCCGCGACCGCGGTGTCGAGGAATGACGGGTCGGTGAGATCTTCGGCGCGCATGATGCCGGCCATCGCGATGAGGACATTGGTGTCGGGGAATCGGGTCTGCACCTCGGTACTGGCCCGCATGATGTCGTCGGCGTCTGCGGTGTCGATGCGAACAGTCTCGATACCCGGATGGGCTGCGGCGATCTCGTCCATCAGTGCGGTGCGTCGACCGCCGATGATGACGGTGTTGCCCCGCTCGTGGAGTCGCAATGCGAGGGCGAGTCCGATACCCGAGGTGGCGCCGGGGATGAAGATGGTGTTGTCGGTGAGGTTCATGACTCCACTTCATCGCGCTCACCGACCGGCCACCAGGCCGCAGTCATCCAGGGACCGCCGATCCCTGGGCGGGGTCGCGGCGACCGGGTAACAGTGGAGTCATGACGTCCATCGACCGTGCGGGCCTGGCGCAGTTCCTGCGTGCCCGGCGCGAAGCACTGCAACCCGCCGACGTGGGTCTGCCGCCCGGTGCGCGACGTCGGGCACTCGGACTGCGGCGCGAAGAGGTCGCGGCACTCGCCGGAATGTCCACCGACTACTACAGCCGGCTCGAACAGCAACGCGGACCGCACCCGTCGGATCAGATGGTTGCCGCCATCGCGCAGGCGATGCATCTCGGTCTCGACGAGCGTGACCACCTGTTCCGGCTCGCCGGGTTGAACGCGCCCGACCGAGTGAGCCGCGACGATCATGTCAGTCCCGGCATGATGCGCATCGTCGACCGGCTCGCCGACACCCCGGCGATGGTGGTCAACGGTGCGGGGGAGACGTTGAGGCAGACGGCAATGGCGGTGGCGTTGCTCGGTGACGATTCGGTGCTGACCGGGTATCGACGCAGCATCGTCTACCGATGGTTCACCGACCCGCAGACGCGCGGTCGATTTCCGGCCGAGGATCACGACCATCACGCCGCCGCCCACACCGCTCGCCTGCGGGCCGCCGTCACCCGCGACGGGCCGCGCTCGCGGGCCGCGGAAATCGCCGATGCGCTGCGTCGCGAGAGCGCGGAGTTCGCCGAACTCTGGGACCGGCACGACGTCGCAACCTCGCTCGCCGACACCGAGAAGCGGATCGTGCATCCGCAACTCGGACTCATCGAGGTGTTCTGTCAGACACTCCTCGATCCGGACACCGCGCAGATCCTGCTGGTTTATACCGCCGTACCGGGCAGCGACAGTCACGAGAAGCTGGCGATGCTGTCGGCGGTCAGCGGCTGAGCGGGCGAGGCGGGGTGACCCGGATCCCGAGCAGGTACTCATCCTTGATGAAGTTCCCGAATTCGGTCCGCGGAATCGGCTGGTGTCCGATCCTTTCGTCCGCGGCGTCGACCTCGACGTACATGTGCGAACCCGGAACGGCCACAATCCCGCCGCCGACGACGCGGCAACGCCGATAGTCGGCATACATCGACGCGACCCGGACGTCGTATGCCGGCCACCGCGGATTGCCGGGATGCCAGGACACGTTCAGCATCAGGGGGCCGGTGACAGTCATCCAGCAGGCCCCCGACTCGGGGAGCCGTTCGGCAGCAACCGAATTCCCAACTGCCCAGGGAGGCGTACACGATGGGCGGCATCGCGGCGCTCAGGACGGACCGGACCGGCCGATCTCGGGCAGAACCCGACGGGTGGGAACGGCATGCGTACTCATGTTACAAATCGGGGAGTAGACAGCCGCGACACAAACACCGCGGGCCCCGATGTACCGCCGAGAACGGTAGCACGCGCCTACCGGCGCCCCGCGGGTTCCTGCTCGGGGTACTCGTCGACCACCAACTCCGCGGGGGCCTCGCCGGAGGCGTCGGCGGCCACGGCGGCGAGCTCCTCACCGAGTGACTCCGCGGGTTCGTCGACGGACTCCTGAACCGACGTCTTCGAGCCGGTGAACAGGCAGGCGACGGCGCCGATCAGGCAGCACACCAGGGCGAAGGTGAAGGCCGCGGTCAGACCGTCGGAGAACGGATCGCTGATCAGGTGCGGGAAGAACTCGAGACCGGTGAGGTGATCGATACTGGCCTGCGGCAGACCCTGTAGCGCCTGGCCACCGACCTCCTGGATCGGGTTGACGCCCAGGAACGCCGCGAACAGGATGCCGACCGTGGGCAGGTGCGCGATGGAGTCGGCCGGTGCCGAGGGCATTCCGCCGGCGGTGAGGCCGTCGTACATCGCGGTGGGCAGGTGCTCGCTGAGACCCGCGATCATCATCGAGAAGAACAGCCCGATGGACAGCACCATCGCCGCGTTCTGGAAGGTCGTCATCATGCCGGCGCCGGAGCCGCGGGAGGTGATCGGCAGACTGTTCATCACCTCGGCGCGGTTCGGTGAGGCGAACAGGCCCATGCCGATGCCGTTGATGAGCAGGATCAGTGCGAACACCCAGTAGCTGAAGTCAACCGGGATCGCGATCAGGCCGGCGAACGTCCCGGCGGTGATCAGCATGCCGATGGTGGTGAACCACTTGGTGCCCAGCTTGTCCGACAGGGCGCCGGACACCGGTGCACTGAGCAGGAAGCCGACAGTCATCGGGACCATGTAGATACCGGCCCACAGCGGGGTCTTGGTGTAGTCGTAGCCGTGCTGCGGCAGCCAGATGCCCTGCAGCCAGATGATCAAGATGAACTGCAGACCACCACGCCCGATGGACGCCATCAGGTTCGCGATGTTGCCGAAGGTGAAGGAACGGTTCTTGAACAGCGACAGCTCGAACAGTGGGCTGTCCACCCGGGTCTCGATGATGACGAACGCGGCCAGCATCAGCGCACCGCCGATCAGTGCGGCCAGCACCCAGGGATTGCCCCAGCCCATGTTGGAGGTGCCGTAGGGCTGGATGCCGTAGGTGATGCCGACGAGGATCGCGACGAGGCCGATGGCGAAGGTGGTGTTACCCCACCAGTCCATCTTGGCCTTGCGGCGGACGCCGGTGTCGCGCAGCTTCAGGTACGCCCAGATGGTGCCGATGACGCCGAACGGGACCGAGACCAGGAAGATGTAGTGCCACTGGATCGGGGCGAGCAGGCCGCCGATGATCAGGCCCAGGAAGGAGCCGGCGATGGCCGCGACGCCGTTGATGCCCATGGCCAGACCACGCTGATTGGCCGGGAAGGCGTCGGTGAGGATGGCCGAGGAGTTGGCCATCAGGAATGCACCACCGATGCCCTGGATGATGCGCCAGAAGATCAGCCAGATGGCCGCTTCGGGACCGTCGAACCAGGTGATGGCGAGGAAGATCGACGACACGGTGAAGATGGCGAAGCCCATATTGTACATCCGGGCGCGCCCGAACATGTCACCGAGCCGGCCGAAGCTCACCACGAGAACCGCGGTGACGACGAGGAATCCCATCATCATCCAGAGCAGGTAGCTGGTGTTGCCCGGCTCCAGCGGATTGAGGTTGATGCCCTTGAAGATATCGGGCAGCGCGATCAGCACGATTGAGCTGTTGATCGTCGCGATCAACATGCCGAGGGTGGTGTTGGACAGGGCGATCCACTTGTAGTGGGGCCCGAGATCGGAAGCCGTGGGGGCCGCGGTGGCGGCGGTCATGGTGTCTCCTGACGTGGTGGGGCTGGGTCGGCTGACGGGGCGTGGCGTCACTCGTCGGATCGCGTCATCGATCGACTCCGAGCGTGGAGCACTCGCCGTCGGTCAGGACGTCGGCGAGGGCGGCGATGCCGCGGGTGAGTTCGGCGCGGGTCTGCGGGTCGAGACGGTCCAGCGCGTCCGCGAGCATCAGCGCCTTCTTCGACTTGGCGTGGTTGATGAGTTCGGTGCCGGCCGGGGTCGCGGCGAGCTGGCGGGCCCGTCCGTCGTCGGGGTCGGGGAGCCGTTCGACGTAACCGCCCTGTTCGAGGTTGCCCACGATCCGTGACATCGTCGGCAGTGAGACCGATTCACGTTTGGCCAGCGCGGAGAGGCGAAGTGGGCCGTGGTTGATGATCGTCCACAGTGCCGAGGCGACCCCGGCGCTGAGGTTTCCCTGCCCGCCGGCCCGCAACGCCCGTGTGATGCGCACCCACTGGTGGTAGAGCACGGCGACATCGACCGTCGGCGCGGTGTGCAGTTCATCGGTGGATGCGGACATGGCGGACGCCTTTCGGTGGGTGGGATACCGACAAATATAGTTGCTTGTTGCTAAGTAATCGAATGGTAAAGCGGACTACAGGTCCGGATCGCTACGTTGGGAGATACGCAGACATTCATCGACGACGACGAAGTGAGGCGACATGACACAGGTAGTGATCATCGGAGGACACGGCAAGATCGCGTTGCGGCTGGCCCGCATCCTGACCGGACGCGGCGACTCGGTGACCTCGGTGATCCGGACGGAATCGCAGGTCGACGACGTCGCGGCCACCGGCGCGAGCCCCGTGGTGGCGGACGTGGAGAACCTGGACACCGCGTCGATCGCGTCGGTGCTGGCCGGACACGACGTCATCGTGTGGTCGGCCGGGGCCGGTGGTGGCGACCCGGCCCGCACTTACGCCGTCGACCGCGATGCGGCGATCCGCACCATCGACGCCGCATCCTCGGCCGGAGTGAATCGTTTCGTGATGGTGTCCTACTACGGTGCCGGACCAGATCACGGTGTGCCGGAGGAGAATTCGTTCTTCGCCTACGCCGAGGCCAAGGCCGCCGCGGACACACATCTGAAGGACTCGCCACTGCAGTGGACGATCCTCGGGCCGTCGCGGCTCACCGACGAACCCGGTTCGGGCCGCGTCGAGGTCGGTGGCGGGGTCGACTCGAAGGGTGAGGTGAGCCGGGACAATGTGGCGCAGGTCGCCGCCGCGGTGATCGCGGCACCGGACACCGTCGGCAAGGTCATCGAATTCAACGACGGCGACGTTCCGGTGACCGAGGCGATCTGAGGACATCCGACTCCTCCGCACGAGTGGCCCCGGCGTCGATAATGGAGAGGTGACCATCAACCCGAGTGTCCTCGATCGGATGCGTTCTATCGTCGGCGATGCCAACGTCCTCACCGACCCCGACGCGATGGCGGGGTATCTGACCGACTGGATGGGCCGCTACCACGGCCACGCCGACGCGGTGATCCGGCCGCGCACCACCGCCGAGGTCGCGGATGTCGTCGGAGAGTTTGCGGCACAACGGATTAGGATCTGCGTGCAGGGTGGCAACACCGGGCTGGTCGGCGGTTCGGTTCCGCCGCCGGAGGCTCCGGGCGACGACGGTCTCATCCTGTTGTCGACCGCACGCATGACCGACATCGACGACGTCGACGAGGTCGGCGCGACCGTCGGAGCGCAGGCCGGTGCCACCATCGCCGCGATCGATGCCCGCGCCGAGTCGGTGGGTCTGATGTTTCCCGTCGACCTGGCCTCCCGGGAGTCCGCGACGGCCGGCGGGGTGGTGTCGACCAATGCCGGCGGGGTGCGGATGATCCGGCACGGCAACACCCGCGCGCAGATCCTCGGGATCGAGGCGGTCCGCGCCGACGGGCAGGTGCTGCGACGCTGGTCGCCGTTGGTGAAAGACAATGTGGGATACGACATCCCGGGCCTCCTCGCCGGCAGCGAGGGAACCCTCGCGGTGATCACCGGGGTGCTGTTCCGGTTGGTCACCGCCGCCTCGGCCACCGTCGTGCTGGTGGCGGCGCACGATCGCGTCGACGACGCCATCGCCCTGATCGGTCAGGCCCGGGAGGCGGGCCTGACCGTGGAGGCCGCCGAACTGATGACGCAGGCGGGTCTGGACCTGGTGCACGAGCACGGAACCCGGCGGCCGGTGGCCACCCCGGCCCCGTACTATCTGCTGCTCGAGGTGTCCGGGGCCGGCGACCCCGAGGAACTGGTGGTCGACCTCCTCGAGAACGGCACCGGCATCGTCGACGCGGTGCTCGAACCCGGGCCGGCGCGGGCCCTGTGGGAGGTGCGTGAAAGCCACACCGAATCCATCGCCCGCTCCACCACCACACCGGTCGTCAAACTCGACGTGTCCTTCCCGATCCGGGAGTTGCCTGCCGCCGTCACCGAACTCGAGGCGTTGCCCGGCGAGCTCGATTTCGCCTGCCGCCCCATCCTTTTCGGGCATGTCGGCGACGGCAACGTACACGTCAATCTGCTCGACGTGCCGGTCGAGCACACCACCGAGGTCACCGACCGGGTGTTCACCATCGTCGCGGGTCACGGGGGCAGTATCAGTGCCGAACACGGGATCGGCCGCGCCAAGACCGCGTGGACACATCTGGGACGATCGCCGGTCGACCTCGCGGCCATGCGGGCGATCAAGGACGCACTCGACCCCGACGGGTTGCTCAACCCGGGAGTCATCTTCGGCTGAGCCGAACCGGTTGCGGGAGGCTCAGAGCGCGGCACTCACCTGCGTCGACTCCAGCGGATGCGAGAACATCGGGTAGTCGAAGGAGATCGCGTTGTCGTGTTCGGCCACCGACGTCGCGGCGGTGCAGTCGGTCAGGGTGATCACCCGATAGCCGTTCTCATACGCCGAGCGCATCGTCGACTCCACACAGCAGTTGGTGAGGAAGCCACCGAGGATCACCGTCTCGATTCCCTTGCTGCGCAGGATGAAATCGATGTTGGTGGAGGCGAAGGTGTCCAGCCCGCGTTTGCCCTCGATGACGATGTCGCCGTCGGCCGGTGTCAGGTCGTCGACGATGCTCGCACCCCAGGTGCCCTTGACGAAGGCGTTGCCGTCGACGACCCCCTTGAGGATTCCGTAGGGGTGGCGGGTGAGTTCGCCGTATCCGGGGGCGAAGGTGATCGGTGCGTGCATGATCGTCACCCCGGCGGCACGCGCGGCATCGACGAGCGCGACGGTGTTGGCCAGCATGTCGGTCTTGTCCATCACCTCGGCCACCGCCTCGTGCAATACCCCGCCGTCGGAGGTGAATTCGTTCTGGAACTCGATGAGCACCAGGGCGGTGGTGGCGGGGTCGAGGGTGAGGGTGTCGGTCATGCTGATTCTCCTTCGCGCGATGCGGGGTGGCTCCCAGAAGACAATGCCGGGTGATCTGCGCCATAGTCAATGGAAGACCACGGAAGCCTTTGGCGGCAAGCCGCGCGCGGACCCGTCGTCGGTGAGACGATGCAAGTCGTGACCGATCACGTGGATGCACGGTTGGCAGAGTTGGCGCGCCGCAGCGGAGTGGCCACCAGCTACGTGGGATGGGATTCCCTCGAACACACGGTGAGCGATCAGACTCTGAGGTCGGTGCTGACCGCCCTGGGCGTGGCCGTCGGCTCCGACGAGGAGATCGAGCGGTCGATCGCCGAGTCGGAGGTGGCGCCCTGGCGGGATTTCCTCCCGCCGGTCACCGTGGTCACCGAGGGTGCCGGCGCCGTCTTCTGGGTCCATGTGCCACATGGCAATCCGCTCGATGTGCACATCACCACCGAATCCGGGGTGCAGCGTCGCCCGCATCAGGTCGATCACTGGTGGGAACCGGTCGAGGTCGACGGTGTCCTCACCGGACGTGCCAGCTTCGCCGTGCCCACCGACCTCGAAGCGGGCTATCACGAGATCACCGCCACCGATCCGGCGGCCGGGCGCACCGAGACCACCCCACTCATCGTCACCCCGCGTCACCTCACCACCGCCGATGACCTGATCGGAGACCAGCGGTGGGGCCTGGCACTGCAGCTGTACTCGGTGCGGTCGGCGCGGTCGTGGGGCGTCGGAGACTTCGCCGACCTCGCCGAACTCGCCGCGTCCACGGCCAGCACCTACGGCGCCGACTTCATCCAGGTCAATCCGCTGCACGCCGCCGAGCCGGTGCCCCCGGTGGAGAACTCCCCATACCTGCCGACGACGCGGCGGTTCGTCAATCCGCTCTGCATCGCCGTCGTCGACATCCCGGAGGTGGCCGATCTGCCCAAGCGGCACCGCAAACTGATCGACCGGCTGGCCAAAGGCTTTGTGAGCGACAATGTGTCGACCAAGAAGATCAAGCGCAACAAGGCATTTCGGGCCAAACTGACGGCGCTCGAGTTGATCCACGAGGTGCCTCGACGTGCCGCCCGGGAGGCGTCGTACCGGGCGTTCCGGCGCCGCGAGGGTGACGGCCTCGCCGACTTCGCCACCTGGTGTGCGCTGGTCGAGGAGTTCGGTTCGGACAGTCCCAAATGGCAGGGGAAGCTACGGGATCCCGCTTATGTGGCGCGCCAGCGTCGGCGACTGGCCACCCGCATCGAGTTCTACACCTGGCTCCAGTGGATCTGCGACGAACAACTCGCCGCCGCGCAGAGCGCGGCCCGGTTGGCGGGCATGTCCATCGGGATCATCGCCGACCTCGCGGTCGGCGTCGGACGCGACAGCGCCGACGTGTGGATGCTCGGCGATGTCCTGGCGGCCGGGGCGACGGTCGGAGCGCCCCCGGACGGATTCAATCAGCAGGGACAGAACTGGAATCAGCCACCGTGGCATCCGAAGAAGCTTGCGTCGGCCGGGTACGCGCCGTACCGCGACATGCTGCGCACAGTCCTGCGGCACGCGGGCGGACTACGCGTCGACCACATCCTCGGACTGTTCCGGCTGTGGTGGATCCCCGACGGCGGTTCGGCCGCCGACGGCACTTACGTCCGCTATGACCACGACGCGTTGATCGGGATCCTCGCGCTCGAGGCGCAACGCGCGGGTGCCGTCGTCATCGGCGAGGATCTCGGGGTGTTCGAACCCTCGGTGCAGGACACACTGCGTGACCGCGGGATCCTCGGCTGCTCGATCCTGTGGTTCGAGCACGGCCCGTACGCGCCGATCCCGCCGGAACGCTACCGCGAGTTGTGCCTGACCGCGGTCACCACCCACGACCTCCCGCCGACGGTCGGATACCTGGCCGGCGACCACATCACGCTGCGCTCCGAACTAGGCCTACTCACCGAGAGCGAGGACGACGACCGGGCCCGCGAGGAACGCGACCGCGACGCGGTCCTGGCGATGGCGATCGAACGTGGTCTGCTTGCACCCGACACCCCGCTGACCGACAAACACACGATCAACGCTCTCTATCAGCTGATCGCGGCGAGCCCGTCGGTGCTGCTCAGCGTCGCACTGGTGGATGCGGTGGGCGAGCGGCGCATCCAGAATCAGCCCGGCACCGACGCCGATCAGTACCCGAACTGGTGCATCCCGCTGGCCGACGACGAACGGCGTCCGGTGCTCGTCGAAGACCTGCCCGCCAACGCGCGGTTCGCGTCACTGGTGGCCGCGCTCGAGGCGGTCGGGGTGGGCGGGGAGTCGGCCGGGGCCTGACCCGCCCCGCCGCTCAGTCGACGTCCGTGGCCCCGCGCCGGATGGCGATGGCAACCAGTGCGGCGGCGACGGCGCACAGCACCGCCACTCCGATGTTGAAGGCGATGCCCGTCGGGACCAGCCCCCACCGGGCGGCGGCGAGTCCCTGGGCGACGATCGGGATCGACAAGGCGACGTAGGCGACCACGAAGTAGGTGGAGGTGACCTCGGCCCGACGATCGGCCGGACTGGCCGCGACCACCGCGGCCAGGCCCTTGCTGAACGAGATGCCCTGCCCGGCACCGGAGATGACGGCCCCGATGATGAGCAGCGGCAGGGACTCGGCGGCCAGCGCCCAGGCGATCACCCCCACCCCGACGGTCAGCGCCGCGCAACCGGCGATCAGGGCGGTCCCGGTGGGGGCGCGCCGCCCCACGATCTGGGTGACAGCCGACGTGCCGAGCAGGATGGCGACGAGGGCGCCCGCCATGAAGTGATTGTCGATCCCGATGACGTGGGCGAGGAACGACGGTGCGACCGCGGTGAACGTCCCCAACACCGCGAAACCGGCGAAAGCCGCGATGGCCGGCCCGGTGAACACCGCACGCACCTGCGGTGGCACCGACAGCCGCTGCACTCCCACGCGCGCGCCGGGTGTCGGCCGGGCCGGTTCCGGGATGAACCAGATCGCGACCCCGACCACCAGCAGCAACGCGAGGTCGACGACGAAGACGGTGTGCAACGGTGACGGCGCGTACTGCGCGAGCACGCCGGCGAGCAGCGGTCCCAGGCCGAGCCCGCCGATGTTGGCGGCCGTGGCGATCGCCGGTGCCCGGAATCGCCAATTCGGCGGCGCGAGTTCGATCACCGCCGCGGTGGCGGTGCCGGTGTAGATCCCGGCCGACAACCCCGACACGATGCGGCCGACCAGGAGTTGACTCAGTCCGCCCGCGGCGAGAAAGATGATCGCGCTGATCGCCGAGAGTGCCACACCGGTGATCAGCAGTGGCCGGCGCCCGACGACGTCGGACCACCTGCCGAACACGATCAGCGCCGTGATGACGCCGGCGGCGTACACCGCGAAGATGATGGTCGTCGTGGCGACCCCGAAGTCCAGTTCGGCGCCGTAGATCGCGTACAGCGGGGTGGGGAGAGTGGTTCCCAGCATCACCACCGCGAAGGCGGCGACCGCGGCGGTGAATGCGGCCGAGGGGCCGATCGTGCGGTGAGCGGACATGCCTCATCCAAGCACGAGGTCTCGTCGATCTATTCCGGCACAGAATCAGACACGACGCGGCGCGGACAAGGCCACCGGGTGCGCTAGCCTTCACAAACATGTCGACAGATCCGCTGATTCTCGCCACCACCTCCCGAATGCCCTTTGCCGTCGACGAGATCCACAAACTCGGCGAGACCGGGCGCTTCGTCGTCGCCTCCGACACCTTCCGCGCTGCCCCCGGCAGTCACTCGCGGGGCGCGAGCAAGCATGTGACGGTACCCGCACCCACGCAGGAGACCCTGGCCTTCGTCGACGCCGTGGTCGAGATCCTCGATGAGTACCAGATCAACTGGCTGCTGCCGATGTTCGAGGACGTCTTCTACCTCGCCGCACACCGAGATCGGCTCGCCCAGGGGCGCGACATCGAACTCTTCTTCCCCGACCTGGAGACGTTGCGCCGGGTGCACGACAAGGTCAGCTTCACCGACCTGTGCCGCACCCTCGGCCTGCCCGTCGCCGAGACGATCACCGCGACCAGCCAGGACGAACTGCGGGCGGCCGCCGGGCACTGGGATCACTGGTTCGCCCGCGCCGCCTTCGGCCGTGGCGGCCTGGACATCGCGACCAACACCGGCCCGCTGGCCGGCGAGACCGACCTCGACGACATTCACCCCAGCGCCGACGACCCGTGGCTCGTGCAGGAGTTCCTCTCCGGCGTCGACCGCTGCAGCTGGAGCGTCGTCCACCACGGTGAGGTGGTGCTGCACTCGTGCTACGAGCATCCCCTCGCGATCGACAACCGCGGCGGCGTGATCTTCCAGTCCGTCGATTCGCCGGAGTCGCTGGAGACCGCACAGCGCATCGCCCGGGAACTCAACTGGCACGGTCAACTCTCCTTCGACTACCTGATGACCGACGACGGTGTGCATCACATGGTGGAGTGCAACCCGCGTCCGACGGCCGGCTGCACCGTCGCCACCGCCGAGGAGTTCGACACCGCGCTGTTCAACCCCGGCGGGCTCGTCGTCGTACCGCCGGGCCGTAAGAAGATGATCAAGGCCGCCGTCATCCGCGACGCACTGATGCATCCGTCGCACGCCCGCGGCAACGTCGCCGCGGCCAAGGGCGCCAAGGGCGTCTACGACCAGCGCAAGGACCATATGCCGCTGCTGTATTCGGCGTTGTCGCTGCAGCACATCCTGGCCTACCGCAAACAGCTGGGTATCAACCGTCAGAAGGGTGAGACGCTCGTCGCGACCCAGTTCTTCGACGTGCTCTACGACGGTTCGCCGATCGCCTGACGCCGATCGCCGGGAGCCGGGGGTTCCGGTCGACGACCGCATCACGTTAGTGTTGTCGTGGGTAACACACAATCATGAGGTGATGGCATGGGCGTTGACCACGAGGCGGTGATCGTCGGCGCCGGATTCGGCGGGATCGGCGCCGCGATCGAGTTCCGCCGGCTCGGCATCGAGGATTTCGTGATCCTCGAACGGGAGGACGATCTCGGCGGCACGTGGCATGTCAACCACTACCCGGGTCTAGCCGTCGACATCGCCTCGGCGACGTACTCCTACTCCTTCGAACCCAATCCACGGTGGTCGCGGCTGTTCGCGCCCGGGCCCGAACTCAAGCGCTACGCGGCCGACGTCGCCGAGAAGTACGACCTCAAGCGGCGGATGGAATTCGGGACCGTCGTGGAACGGGCCGTCTGGGACGACGAGGCCGCGGCGTGGATGGTGTCGACCGCCGACGGCGCGCAGCGCACCTGCCGATACCTGGTCACCGCCACCGGCTTCCTCTCCCAACCCCACACCCCCGACTTCGACGGCCTCGACACCTTCGCCGGCACCATCGCCCACACCGCCGACTGGGATGACGACCTGGATCTGTCCGGCCGGCGCGTCGCGATCATCGGCACCGGCGCCACCGCGGTCCAGCTGATCCCGGAGGCGGCCCGAAAAGCGGTCCACCTCACCGTGTTCCAGCGCACGCCGATCTGGGTGGTGCCCAAGGTCGACTTTCCCATCCCACGTGGGGTGCAGAGCCTCTTCGCCCGTTTCCCGCTGACGCAGCGGGCCGTGCGCCTGGTGAACACCTCGATGCTGGAACTGCTGATGGTGGTCGGTGTGCTGCACTTCCGGCAGGCCCGCCTCGGCAACCGTGTCGCGGCCCTGTTGGCCAAGGCGCATCTGCGGGCGCAGGTGCCCGACGCCGGCCTTCGCCGGGCGCTGACGCCGGACTACGACTTCGGCTGCAAACGACCGACCTTCTCCAACACCTACTTTCGGTCCTTCACCCGCCCGAACGTGACCCTGGAGACCGGCGGCATCGGACACCTCGAACCGGACGCGATCATCACCGGCGACGGCCGGCGGATCGAGATCGACACCCTGGTGCTCGCCACCGGATTCGACCTGTGGGACACCAACTTCCCGGCCTTCGAGATCATCGGCCGCGACGGCGTCGATCTGGGCCGGTGGTGGCGCGACACCCGATTCCAGGCGTATCAGGGCATCACCATGCCGAGGTTCCCGAATCTGTTGTCGCTCAACAGTCCCTACTCCTACAGCGGACTGTCCTACTTCACCACCATCGAGGGACAGATGCGCCACATGGCGCGCCTCTTCGGTGAGTTGCGACGCCGGGGTGCGCAGACGTTCGAGGTCACCGAAGCGGCCAACGCCGAGTTCCTCGACGAGGTCACCGACCACCTGCAGTCCTCGGTCTTCTACCGGGGCGACTGCGCGTCGGCGCGCAGTTACTACTTCAATCACCAGGGGGAGGCCGCCCTGCTCCGGCCAAACTCCACCCTCACCACTCTGCGTCAGATGGAACGATTCCCGCTCGAGGACTACAGCTTTCGCTGACGGCTCGTGCTCGACGATGCACGGGACTACCGTGGCGTCATGCGCGCATGGGCAGTCAACCGTCCGGGGCCGATCGAGAGCGGACCGCTGGACCTGATCGAGCGGCCGGTACCCGAACCGGGTACCGGCGAACTGTTGGTCCGGGTACGTGTGTGCGGGGTGTGTCGCACCGACCTGCACGTCAGCGAGGGCGACCTGCCGGTCCATCGCGCCGGGGTGACACCGGGCCACGAGGTGGTCGGCGAGGTCGCCGGATTCGGCCCCGGCGCCGACACCGGTGAGTTCACGCTCGGTGATCGGGTCGGGGTGGCCTGGCTGCACCACACCGACGGCACCTGCGCCTACTGTCGCCGCGGCGCGGAAAACCTCTGTCCGGCATCCACATACACCGGATGGGACGTCGACGGTGGATACGCCGAGTTCACTACGGTTCCCACCGACTTCGCCTACCGCCTGCCCGACGACGTCGACGACGTGACACTCGCACCGTTGCTGTGCGCGGGGATCATCGGCTATCGCGCACTCAAGCGCGCCTCACTGCCGGAGGGTGGGCGGCTGGGCATCTACGGCTTCGGTGGCAGCGCGCACCTGGCCACGCAGATCGCGATAGCCCAGGGCGCCCGGGTGCACGTGATGACCCGCGGCGAGCAGGCCGCCGAACTCGCGCGGTCGCTGGGGGTCGCCTCGGTCAGCGGTGCCTACGACGCACCGCCAGAACCGCTCGACGCCGCGATCACCTTCGCCCCGGTCGGCGAGTTGGTGCCGGTCGCGATGGCCGCCCTCGACCGGGGTGGAGTGCTGTCGATCGCCGGAATCCACCTCACCGACATCCCGAAGCTCAACTATGAGCGGGAGTTGTTCTACGAGAAGGAGATCCGCTCGGTCACCGCGAATACCCGGGCCGACGGCCACGAATTCCTGCGCCTGGTCACCGAATACGGCATCACTGCGACCACCCATCCCTACCCACTGACCCGCGCCGACGAGGCCCTCGCCGACCTCAAGGCCGGGCGCTTCGACGGCGCCGCGGTGCTCGTCGCCGACGAGTGAGGCCGGGACGACGGATGGCGGTGTGCGCTACACCGGTTCGAGCAACTCCGGGGAATTGTTGGCGACCCGATTGACCAACGGTGACACCTCGCGGATCGTGATCGCGGCGGCCACCTCGGCGCTCGGCGGTGCGAACAGCTCGTCGGGGGCCCGGTGATCGGGATCGAGCCAGGCGTCCCAATGCGCATACGGCATGATCAGCGGCATCCGGTCATGCACCTGGACCAGATCGCCGACTGCGTCGGTGGTCAGGATCGAGCAACTCAGCAGGGGAGCGGCCGCCTCGTCGGTACGGTCGTGCCACACCGACCACAGGCCGGCCATGAACAGCCGGGTACCGTCGGCCGGCGACATGAAGAACGGCACCTTGGTGGGCTTGCCCTTCGTATCCGGCGGGCCCTTCTTCCACTCGTACCACCCGTCCATCGGGATCAGGCAGCGACGCGACTTCACCGACGACCGGAACGAACTCTTCTCACCCGCGCTCTCGGCGCGCGCGTTGAACAGCAACGGGCCCTTGCCGACCTCTTTTGCCCACGGCGGCACCAGACCCCAGCGCATCGCGCGGATGCGCAGCGTGGGGTCGTCATCGGGATGGTCATGGTCGTGCCGCTTGACCACCGACATCACCGTCGTGGTGGGGGCGACGTTGTAGTTGGGTCCCAGGGCCCGCGGTGCCGCACCGCCATCGGAGTCGCCCGTCGCGGCGTCCGGCGCCGCCGGCACCTCGTTGACGGCATCGATCTCGGCGGCGAGCTTGGCCGGGTCGGTGGTCACCGCATATCGTCCACACATGGGTCCATCGTGGCACGGGGTCCCGACACCCGCGGTGTCGTCGCTGGTCAGGCGCAGATGTCGGCGGTCACCGCGGCGGTCACCGACACCAGGTCGGCCGGTGCCAGGGCCACCTCGAGGCCGCGTCGTCCGGCGCTGCACAGGACCTTCGGCCAGGACAGCGCCGAGACGTCGACGACGGTGGGCAGTGCCGTGCGCTGACCGATCGGGGAGACCCCGCCCAGGACGTACCCCGTGGAACGGGTCACCGCCTTGGCCTCACCCATCACCGCCTTACTCGCCCCCAACGCCGCCGCGGCCGCCTTCAACGACAGTTTCCGCGGCACCGGGATCACCGCGACCGCCAGGCCCGACCGGGATCCCGACAGTTCGATGACCAGGGTCTTGAACACCTGCTCGGCGGTGACGCCGAGCGCCTGCCCCAGCGCCTCGACGGCCTCGGATCCGTAGTTGTCGTTGCGCGGGTCGTGGGCGTAGCGGTGCACCTCGTGTGCGATGCCCGCCGCGACGAGCGCGGCGATGGCGGGGGTGGCGGCCACCGGGTTACCTCCTGGGTTCGGATGTCCGGCGCGGACCGAACATGTCTGGCACAGACCGGAACAATTGTCGCGTCGAGCCTGTTGTGACCACATGTCGGGGCACCTCGATTCGTCGGTGACGACGTCGGCGGCGCCCACCACACTGACCGGACACGGCGTCCGGCAACACACTCGATGCAGAGGAAGGCAGGTGGCCGGTGACCGCGGACATGCTCCTCGATCCCCGTCGCGAGCCGTTGGACGGGCTGCGCTCGCTAGACTTGATCGACATCATCGGGCAGCCGGAGGCGGTGCCCGCGAGCGTCAGCGTCGAAGGGATCGCAGTGACCGAAGCCGACCCAACCGAGCAGGAGCAGACCGACCAGGCCGCGGCTCCTGCTGCCGGTGCGCCGGCCGAAGGACCCGGATCCGCCGCGCCGCGCCGCGCCGATCCGAATGAATCGTCCCAGGACCTGACCGAGCGGTTCGAACGCGACGCGCTTCCGCTGCTCGACCAGATGTACGGCGCAGCACTGCGGATGACTCGGAATCCGGCTGACGCCGAAGACCTGGTGCAGGAGACCTACGTCAAGGCCTTCTCGGCATTCGCATCGTTCCGCGAGGGCACCAACCTCAAGGCGTGGCTCTATCGCATCCTGACCAACACCTACATCAACGGCTACCGCAAGAAGCAGCGGCAACCGGCGCAGTACCCGACCGACGAGATCACCGACTGGCAACTCGCCGCCACCGCCGAGCACACCTCGACGGGGCTGCGATCGGCGGAGATCGAGGCCCTCGACGCGCTCCCCGACGACGAGATCAAGGCAGCCCTGCAGGCGTTGCCGGAGGATTTCCGGATGGCCGTCTACTACGCCGACGTCGAAGGTCTTCCGTACAAGGAGATCGCCGAGATCATGGACACACCGATCGGGACCGTCATGTCGCGGCTGCACCGGGGACGCCGTCAGCTTCGGGAACTGCTGGCCGACGTCGCACGTGAACGCGGCTTCAACCGGTCGGCCACGGCGAAGAGCGAGGTGACCCAGTGAGCGAGAACACCACTACACCGGTACCCGACGACGACCCGGAGTTCACCTCGCTGGATTGCTCGGCGGTCATCGCCGACGTCTGGTTGCTGCTGGACAACGAATGCGACCCCGACGCGCGGGAGCGGCTCAAGTCGCATCTGGACAACTGCCCGTCGTGCCTGGCCCACTACGGCATCGAGAGCGACTTGAAGGCCCTGATCAACCGAAAGTGCGGAGGGGATCAGGCGCCGAAGGGCCTGCGTGACCGGCTGCGCGTCGAGATCCGCCGGACCGTCGTCGTCACCGAGACGCGGTACTCCACCGGGGAGTGACCACCGGGGAGTGACGGCACAAAAAACGCCCGGTCGGGAGTCGGTCGATCAGACCGGCGTCACCGTTCCGGGCGTTTTCCCGTGTCGCTGCGCAAGATGCTCAGGAGTTGGGGCGCCTGCCGTGATTGGCTGCGTTCTTCTTACGTGCGCGCTTTTTGCGTCCGCGCTTACCCATGGCGGGCCTCCTTCGTCGAAATGTGTACCCACCAGTGTCCCATGAGGTCGCCCGCATCCGAGAATCGGCCGGTGGTCGGGGCTCGCCCGCGCATCCCGGCTAGGTTGTCCCTATGGCAGAAGACGTCGTGGCCGAGATCGTCGCGAGCGTGATGGAGGTGCTGGTCACCGCGGGACAATCAGTCGACGTCGGTGACACGATCGTGCTCGTGGAGTCGATGAAGATGGAGATCCCGGTTCTCGCGGAGGAACCCGGTGTGATCGCCGAGGTCAAGGTCGCCGTCGGCGACGTCGTCCAAGCCGGCGACGTCATCGCCGTCTACCGGTGACCGCGGGCGCCCATGTCGACCCTGGCCGATCTGCTGGCCGAACACACCACACTCTCCGATCACGCCGCCGCCCATCTGCAGCGGCTGGTCGCCGAGTGGCAACTGGTCGCCGACCTGTCGTTCGCGGACTTCGTGTTGTCGGTGCGCACCGAATCCTCCGACATCGTCAGCGTGGCGCAATGCCGACCCAACACCGCCTCCACTGTCTTCCCCGCCGACGAGGTGGGTACCGTCGTCGACCCGGCCAAGAATCCGCAGGTGCCCCGTGCATTCGAGGAACGGCGGATTCTGCGTGACGAGGACCCGACGTGGTTCGGTGCGATGGCGATCCGGCGCGAGGCCGTGCCGGTGGGGTACGACGGCGCGGTGATCGGGGTGCTCACCCGTGCGGTGGACCTCACGCATCCGCGGTTGCCGTCGCCGCTGGAACTGGCCTATCAGGACTGCGCCAACGACCTCTGCCAGATGGTCTCCGACGGGACGTTCCCCCAACTGGAGGGAAATCCGCGTGGATTGTCGACGCCGCGCGCCGGAGACGGATTCGTGCGCGTCGACGCCCGCGGCATGGTGGTGTATTCGAGTCCGAACGCACTCTCGGCATTCCACCGGATGGGCTGGACCGCCGAACTCACCGGCGCGCGCCTGTCGGCGGTGACCGCCTCGCTGCTCACCGATCCCTTCGATTCCGAGGACGCCGCCCTCATGATCGACGCCGCGGCGGGTGTCAGCGCACCGCCGGCCGGCCCGTACCGCGACGTCGGGATGCGGATGGAGGCCGACGCCCGCCGTGCCTCGGTGTTGCTGCGTGCGGTGCCGCTGCGTCCCCGTGGAGAGAGCACCGGCGCGATTGTCCTGATCCGCGACGTCACCGAAGTCAAACGTCGCGATCTGGCCCTGATCAGCAAGGACGCCACGATCCGCGAGATCCATCACCGGGTCAAGAACAACCTGCAGTCGGTGTCGGCGCTCCTGCGTCTGCAGGCCCGGCGGACCAGTAACGCCGAGGCCCGTGCGGCCCTCACCGAGGCGGTGCGTCGCGTCGGTTCCATCGCCCTGGTGCACGAGTTGCTCTCCGGCAGTGTCGACGAGGAGGTCGATCTCGACGAAGCGGTCGATCGTCTGGTCCCCACGCTGGTCGACGTGGCCTCCGGGGAACGCCCGGTGATGGTGCGACGGGTAGATCGGTTGGGTGTGCTGGCCTCGGATCTCGCGATGCCGCTGGTGATGGTCCTCACCGAACTGATCCAGAATGCGATCGAGCACGGTTTTGCGGCCGAACGGCCCGACGCGCTGATCGAGATCCGAGCCGATCGTGATGTGCGGCGACTCCGAATCCTGGTGCGTGACAACGGTTCGGGACTTCCCGAAGGATTCGACTTGGCGTCGTCGGACCGGCTGGGGTTGCGGATCGTGCAGACGCTCGTGTCGATCGAGCTCGGCGGCGAGGTGTCGGCGGGACCCAACCCGGTCGGGGCGGGAGCACAGGTGGAGATCACCGTGCCGCTGCGACGCGAGACAATGCGCTGAACACCAAAAAACCCTGCCGTGGCCGGGTCTTCTAGGTGCCGCCGGACAGTGGCGGCGTGTTGATCTGATCGCTCAGACGCTGCTGCGTGTGCGGGTGCGTGCGGTGCGACGCTTCAGTGCGCGTCGTTCATCCTCGCTCATCCCGCCCCAGACTCCTGCGTCCTGGCCCGATTCCAGTGCCCACGACAGGCACTCTGCGGTGACCGGGCACCGCGCGCAGACGAGCTTCGCATCGGCGACCTGTGCGATGGCCGGACCACTGGTTCCCACCGGGAAGAACAGTTCCGGATCTTCGTCGCGACAAATGGCCTTGTGACGCCAGTCCATTCCTTCTCCTTCACGTGCGCGTGCGCACCACTCGATAACCGTTGGTTGGTTCGTGTTGGCTGTAACCGATAGTTCACGCGGAGGCACCAAATGTTTCCGCGCTGTTGCTTGTGAATACTTTCACGAATCCAGCCGAAGTCAATGGTGTTCCGTTAACACGTGTGCAATATCACTGTCGGTGCCGCCCGAATTGCAGGGGGCAGTGTGTCACCTCGAACTCCGATGATCTATTCTACGCTGGCTTCGGCGTTTTCGTCAGGTGTTTTCGCAGGTCGTCACCGATGGGTGCCACGTCGCCCGCGCAAGGGGCAGTGATTCGCGACACAACCGAAGCGGCGCGGGTGTTACGTGCAGTGGCGTCGGTCACCCTTGGGGTGTATCGAGCTCGGGTGCGACGACGTCGAGGGCGTCGGGCAGGAAGTCGAATCGGATGTCGGTGAATGCGCCGATGTAGTCGCCGTCCATCTGCACGTCGATCGGTTCTGCGGCGGCAAAGGCCACCCACGTCACGTCGTCGTCGCGGAACAGGTGACGGGCCTTCGGGTCGGCGCCGCCGAGAAGTCGTAGGGCCAACGGGAGATTGCGCAGCACTCCGGTGGAGGTGGCCGCGAAGACGCCGAGGCGGGTGCCGAAACCGGTCGTCGGATTGGTGCGGATCTCGCGGCGCCCGAGGTAGGTCCACGGACTGGTGTTGCTGACGAATGCGAAACGCACCCCGTCGACCGGCTCGTGGCCGTCGGCGGTGACGGTGAAAGTGCTTGTGCCCCCGGCATTGGTGAAGAAACTGGTGACGGTCGTCGCGAGGTAGCGGACCGGGGTGGCCGGCTTGCCCGCGTGGCGTTTGTCCTCCATCGCGTGGACGATGATCGCGTCCATGCCCATACCGGCGTTGAACAGGAACCAGCGGTCGGCGGAATGTCCCAATCCGATGCGCCGGTGGCTGCCGCGGTCGAGTAGATCGATCACCTGCCGGGTGGCCTGCAGGGGATCGGCGTCGATGCCCAGGGTGCGGGAGAACACATTGGCGCTGCCCCCGGGGATCACCGCCAGCGCGGGAAGTCGGGCGGGCGGCGTGCGTGTCGGCGGTCCGAGCAGGCCGTTGACCGTCTCGTTGACCGAACCGTCGCCCCCGTGGACGATGACCGCGTCGTAGTTCTCCGCGACCGCCCGGGCACCGAGCTCGCCGGCATGTCCCCGATGCGTGGTGTGTTCGACGTCGACGGGGAAGTGCGCGCCCAGGGTGTGCACGAGCGCATCACGGCCGGCCGGACTGGTCGCGGTGGCGAATGGATTGACGATGAGCATGACGCGCACGACATCCGAGGATATGGGGTCGACCCCGACCGGCGCAGGTTCGGGTGGCGAGGGCGTGCCACACCTTCCCCTTTACCCTGGACGGGTGAGCAAGCGCAGTGATCCCGCCACCGGTACGGACGCGGCCGACACCGATCGGCCACCGACCCCGATCCGGGTCGCCGGCGCCCTGACGACCCTCGAGGGAGTGCTCGCACTGATCGTGGCGGCGGTCCTGGTGATCCGAGGACTGACCGAGGATCGGCACGATGCGTTCAACGGCATCGGAACGGCGTTGTGGCTGGCCATCATCTTCGGTGGGGTGCTGGCCGGCGGTGTGGCTCTGGTGACGGGACGGCGGTGGGGTCGGGCGATCTCAGTGGTCGCCCAGATCCTGCTGCTACCGGTGTCCTACTACCTGTTCACCAGCCATCAGCCGCTGTGGGCGGTGCCGTTGGGTCTGCTGGCGCTGATCACACTCGGCTTTCTGTTCGCCCCGGCGTCGCTGCGCTGGATCGCAGGCGATCTGGAGATCTCCGAACCCGAGCCGCCCACCCGATCGGGCCGCCCGAAGGGTTCGCCGCCCGGGTCGAAGCGGCGGGGAACGCGCTGATCCGAGCGGGTGTGGCGGTGCGCGGCGTGGTGCGATCGGATCCGCGTCGTCGATGTGGTCGGCCGCACAGAATAAGCACACCGGTGGCCGTATGGTGGACGCCATGACGCGCATTCTCGCGATTGCCAACCAAAAGGGCGGCGTGGCCAAGACCACGACCGTCGCATCCGTGGGGGCGGCGTTGGCCGACTTGGATGTGTCGGTTCTGGTGGTGGATCTGGATCCCCAAGGGTGCCTGACGTTTTCGTTGGGACACGATCCCGATCAGATCCAGGCATCGGTACATGACGTTCTGCTGGGGGACGAGGAGATCGCCGATGTCCTCCTCGACACCGAGGACAGGGTGACCCTGCTGCCGGCGACCATCGATCTGGCCGGCGCCGAGGCGCTATTGCTGATGCGACCCGGGCGCGAATACGCGCTCAAGCGCGCGCTGGCGGAGGTGGCCGAGGATTTCGACGTGATCCTCATCGATTGCCCGCCGTCGTTGGGGGTGTTGACGCTCAACGGATTGACCGCGGCCGACGAGGTCATGGTGCCGTTGCAGTGCGAGACACTCGCCCACCGCGGGGTGGGTCAGCTCCTGCGCACGGTCACCGAGGTGCAGCAGATCACGAATCCGAACCTGACGATGCTCGGTGCGGTCGCCACGTTGTACGACGCCCGCACCACCCACAGCCGTGACGTGCTCTCCGATGTCGCCGATCGCTACGACCTGCCGGTGCTCGATCCGCCGATTCCGCGTACCGTACGCTTTGCCGAGGCGTCGGCATCCGGTGCGTCGGTGATGCGGGGACGAAAAAACAAGGGCGCCACCGCATATCGTCAGCTGGCCGAGAATCTGTGGAAGCACTGGGATGGCGGCGCGGACGTGGTCAACTCGGATCTGAGCTGACGCGCCCCCGGGTCGGCAAGCCCTGCGGTCGATCAGCTCTGCGGTGCGAACGCCTCGACGATGCCGCCGCGCTGTTCGATCACGTTGTCGCCGAGCACCCGCAGGCTGATCACGCCACGCTGGTAGTCGTGGCGGGTCAGCGGGATGGTGCGTACCGGTTCGCCGGTCGCCGGGTTGCGCACGCTGATCCCCGACGGCCCGGGAAGCAGGAGTTCGTCGCCCATCATCTCGCCGGGGCCGAGCGCCGCCGGGACCTGATACTTCGGGCGCATCGTGCCGGCGTCGAGGACCAGGGTGTCGGTGCCGGTGAAATAGGTGACCAGCCCACCTGAGGTGAGTGCGACGCTGTCGGCGGGCGGGCTGGCGAGCCCGTTGACGGTGTTGGAGCCCGTCTGCGCGCCGTCGGAACCGAACTGGCGCACGCTCGGCTGGGTGGGTGCGGCGGCGTTGGCGCCGCCGTCGTAGACCGCGATGGCCGAGGTGCTCATCCCGATGACCACCGGCGGTGCGCCGGTGGCGCGGTCGGTGATCAGTGAGGATCCGTACTGGCTGACCCGCTCGTCGCTGTCGAGGATCGCACCGAGCACCGTCAGTCGATAGCCGATGTCGCCGGCGCACCGCTCGATGACCGCGATCCGATCACCGGCGATCGCGGCGGAGTACAGGTGGCAGTCGCTGCGTCCGGGCTGCACGCCGGGCTTGACCGGTGCGGTGACCCGGCCGTATTCGATTCCGCGGACCAGGTTCGATCCCCAGGTCTCCAACCGGCCCGAACCCTGCGCCAGGACGTATCCCGATCCCGCGGTCACGGTCACCTCGTCGTCGGCGTCACTGGTCCGGGCACCCTTGCGCCCGCCGGTCGCCGCGTCGAGTGCGGTGACCTCCGAGCATCCCCGCGAATTACGGTAGACCGCGATGGCCTCGTTGAGGCTGTCCGGCCAGGCGGCGACGGCGGTGCACAGGGGTTCGTCGCGGGAGTAGGTCCACAGTTGCCCGCCCGTCGACGGGTCGCGTCCGGTGACGGTGCCATCGTCGGCGGTGATGATGGTCGACGCCGCCACGGCGGGAACCGTCGTCGCGCCGGAGGCGGCATGCCAGCGGGGGGTAAAGGAGGCCGGTACCGCGGCCGCCGGTTCAACGGCCGACGGGGTGGCGTCGGCCTGCTCGCTGGTGGTGTGACGAGCCGGGCTGACCGACCACACCACCACGGCACCCACGATGAGCACCACCACGATCAGGGCGCTCACGATGAGATCGAGCCGGGTACGTCGCTCCGGTCGGATCCGTTTCACCGGCGGTGTCCGGGGTTCGGTCGGCGTCGAGATGGCTTGTTGTCCCTTGCCTGTTCAGTGTTGGTCGGTCGTGTCAGGGGTTGATCGGCCGGGTTACTCGGCGGAGGCCACCGGGCTCGACGAGGAGTCGCTCGCGCCGGCCCCACTTCGGCGGCGGGAACCGCCGCGCCGGCGTCGACGCTTGCGTGCTGCGGGATCGGCCGATTCCGACCCCGTCGATCCGGCGTCGGTGGCGGTGGCATCCGAGGTGGCCGCCGGCGACGCGGTACCCGCCTCGGCGGTGTGGCTGTCGGCGGTCTGACCCCCGCGGGTGCGGCGACGGGTCCGGGTGCGGGCCGGTCGCTCCGACCGGGGGCGGCGTTCACCGGCGTCGGTATCCGCCGAGTCGCGTTCGCGTTTCGGCTTGGCGACGCGGCCGGTGGCCGAGGCGGGGATACCGAGCTGCTCGCGCAAATGCTCCGAGGTCGAATACGTCTCGACCGGCTCGGGCACACCGAGTTGCAGGGCTGAGTTGATCAGCTCCCAGCGGTGCAGCTCATCCCAGTCGACCAGGGTGATCGCGGTGCCGGTACGGCCGGCGCGACCGGTGCGGCCGATGCGGTGCACGTAGGTCTTGTCGTCCTCGGGGCATTGGTAGTTGATGACGTGGGTGACGTCGTCGATGTCGATGCCGCGGGCCGCGACGTCGGTGGCGACGAGGACGTCGATCTCACCGGTCCGGAACTTCTTGAGCGCCTTCTCGCGGGCGATCTGGCCCAGGTCGCCGTGAACCGCGCCGACGGAGAAGCCGCGTTCGGCGAGGTCGTCGGCCACCTTCTGAGCGGTCCGCTTGGTGCGGGTGAAGATCATCGTCGCGCCGCGACCGTCGGCCTGCAGGATGCGGGCGACCAGTTCGGCCTTGTCGAGGGCGTGCGCGCGGAAGACGTACTGCGTGGTGCGCTCGTGCACGGCCGAATCGTTGGCGTGTTCGGCGCGGATGTGGGTGGGCCGATGCAGGAAGGTGCGGGCCAGGGTGACGATCGGACCGGGCATGGTCGCCGAGAACAGCATCGTCTGCTTCTTCTCAGGCAGTGCCGCCATGATGCGCTCGATGTCGGGCAGGAAGCCGAGGTCGAGCATCTCGTCGGCCTCGTCGAGCACCAGCACTGCCACCTTGCCCAGGATCAAGTGCCCCTGCTGCGCGAGATCGAGGAGGCGACCGGGGGTGCCGACGACGACGTCGACGCCGGCCCGCAACTCGGAGATCTGCGATTCATAGGGTCGTCCGCCGTAGATCGCGGTGATCTTCAGCGGGCGCTGGGTGTCGTCGGGAAGTGTCACGTCGAGGGTCTTCGCGGCCACCTCGAGGTCACCGGTGACCTGCAGACACAGTTCCCGGGTCGGCACGATGACCAGGGCGCGGGGGGTGTTGTCGAGTGGTCGCACACCGGACTGTTCGGGATGGACGAGTCGGTGCAACAGGGGCACACCGAACCCGTAGGTCTTGCCCATGCCGGTGCGGGCCTGGCCGATCAGGTCGTCGCCGGCGAGAGCCAGCGGCAGGGTCAGTTCCTGGATCGCGAAGGTGTGGGTTTTGCCGTCCTTGGCGAGGGCGTCGACGATGCGGTCGTCGACGCCGAGATCGGCGAAGGTGGGCGAGGTGTGGGCGTCGTCGACGATGGTCGTCTGGACGTCGTTGGTCTGCGCATCGGTTGTTTGCGTGTCGGTTGTCTGCACGTCGGAGTCGCTCATATGGGGTTGTGGAGCCTTTCATGTGTCGTCGAGCACGCACGAAGGGTTCCACGGATACCGGCGTCTCGCGGCGTCACCGCGCGGCGGAAAGGCCGCGGCGGGCGACAGTGGGCTCGAAGTGCGCGCACATTTCTGGTGGTCCGCGAACGAGTCGGGCGCCGGACGGCGGCCTGGCGACGGTCCGGGCGCAGGTGGCCTTGACCCCCGAGCGCCGTTGTCCGCGGTACTACACCGACCACGAGTGTACGTGGTCGGCCCGGTGGCCCGTTACCATCGGGGCATGTCGTCGCCCTCCGCCTCCTCCGAGCCCGTGCCGACCGACCCCGCCGCGGAACTGCCGGCCGACTCCGTCGGGCAGGAGAACGCTGCCGTCGGCAAGTTGTTCGCCGTGCTGCTGGCCGGCGAGTACGCCGCCTTCTACCGGCTGATCGAGGAGTCGGCGATGGCCCCCGACGTGCCCAGCGGCATCGCGATCGCCCGGATGGCGGCCTCGGAAATCGCGCACTTCGAGAAGCTGAGTGAGCAGGTGACCCGTCGGGGTCTGGACCCGGCGGAATCGGTCGTGCGGTATCGCAACGTCTTCGACCAGTATCACGAGGCGACCACCCCGCAGACCTGGCTCGAGGTGCTGGTCAAGGCGTATGTGGGTGACGGCCTGGCGGCCGATTTCTACGTCGAGCTCGCCGAGATGCTGCCGCCGGCGGCCCACGACGTGATCTCCGAAGTGATGGCCGAGACCGGCAATTCGCAGTTCGCCCGCGATCAGGTCCGCAAGGCGATCGCCGCCGATCCGGCGTTGCGGTCACCGCTGACATTGTGGGGACGACGGTTGCTCGGCGAGGCGGTGACCCATGCGCAGTGGGTGCTGGCCGCCGAGGAAGGCGTGATGGACCTGTTGTTCTCCGCGACGTCGTCGTTGTCCGGCGTTGCCGACTTCTTCGATTCGATGACGGCGCGTCACGCCGAGCGGATGTCGGACATGGATCTGGGCTGACCTGCGATCGGTCCGGGCGCGTTTCGCTGTGAGCGGAGTGGGTGCCGCCGGTGCGCACGACTCGATTAATCTGGTGCCGCAGGCGTGGTCGTGCCCGATCGTGGCGCGAGCGTCGTCGAGCCGAGTGTTCGACACGCAGTGATGTCGACGAAAGCCGTAGAGAGGGTTGGCCATGACCATTGAAGTGAAGATCGGTATCACCGACAGCCCCCGCGAATTGGCGATCCAGTCGCCCCTGGACAGTGACAAGGCCCTTGCGGCGGTGGAGGCGGCCCTCACGGGCAAGGAACAGTTGTTGACCCTGACCGACGACCGTGGCGCCCGGTACCTGGTGCCGGTCACCAAGATCGCCTATGTGGAGGTCGGAGCCGCCGAGAATCGCCGGGTCGGATTCGGTTCCTGACCCGCGTCCAGACCACGAAAAAGCGCACCGCGGCCGAAGGGGCCCGGTGCGCTTTCGTTTGGGATGGCGCGTTGTGTGGGGTGGCAGGCGTCGCGCCTCTGATTGCGTTCGACGGGTTTTATTCGGCGGCGAACGAGTCGTCGTCGGCCGGGTCACCGAGGTCGTTGCGCGGTACGTGGGACAGGCCGCCCCACAGCAGTGCGACCGTGGTGTCGACGGCGGTCTGCTTGTCGATGGGCCGCTTGGCCTCGAGCCAGTAGCGCGCGTTGACCTGGCTGGCGCCGACGAGTCCGGCGGCGAGCATCCGGGACCGGTAGGGGTCGAGTCCGGAATCGTGCATGACCAGCCCGTACACCGCGTCGACGCAGGCCTCGGTGGCACCTTCGGTACGCCGGATGACGGCCGGATCCATCACGTCGGAGGCGAAGATCAGGCGATAGCCGGAGTTGTCGGAGTCGATGAAGTCGAAGAAGGCCTGGACGGCGGCTCGGACACGTTGCCGGTTGTCGGTGGTGGTGAGCAGCGCGTTGTTGACGTCGACGACCAGTTTTTCGGCGTGGGAGTCGACGACGGCGATGTAGAGGTCGAGCTTGGACGGGAAGTGTTGGTACAGGACCGGCTTGCTGACGCCGGCGTGGATGGCGATCTCATCCATGCCTGCGGAGTGATAGCCGCGTTCGACGAAGATTTCGCTCGCGGCCTCGAGAAGTTGCAGGCGCCGGGCACTCCGTGGCAGGCGGGCGCCATTGCGTCCGGAGGACACGTTTGCGGCGGTAGACATGGTTCGAGGGTACTCGGGTGAACCTCGGCGATGGCCCCCGGATCACCGGGTGAGACGTCATGTGAATGCACAGGGATCGTCGATGTCGGTTCATGTCCTACGTGGTAATGGCGTGTCGCTGTGAGAGGGTGTGAACCGTGAGCCGCACAGATGACGTGCCGGGCGCCGGGAGCGAAGCGAGCGGGCCCGGTTTGGGGGGCGCCGACAGCGATGCGAGTGGGCCCGGTTTCGCCGGCGCCGGGAGCGCGGCGAGCGGTCGGGTCCGGGCCAGGGATGTGGGTCCGCGTGCGCCGCGGGCCCGGTCGAGTACGCGCTCGGGTGGTGCTCGCCGTACTCAAGGAGGAACCGGCAGTGGTGCGACCGGCACCGGAGATGGCGGTGATGGCGAGTCGCCGATGCGTCGTCGGCCGATTCCGGATCAACCGTTGCGGGCGCGTTGGGATCCGACCGATGACAGTGGGCGACAACGGTCGGACCGGGATGCGGTCCCGACCAGGAAGAAGCAGAGCGCGGTAGGGCGCTTCGTCACGACGTACGGGTGGCGCGCGTATGCGATCCCGGTGCTGGTGGTCCTGACGATCGTGTTGTTGGTGTTCACACTGCGTGACACCGGTGACGACGATTCGTCGGCTCCGATCACCCCGGACCCGATGTCGCGCAACGCCAACGTGACGACGGAGACCCGTGCGATCGGTGCGCCGACCGGGGATGGGCAGGGTGTCGACCTGGCCGCGGCTGTATTGCCGGAGGGTGGCCACTTCACCGTCGACGGGAAGAAGACGTTTCACGTCGTCCCGGGTACGACCGCGCAGGTCGGCAGCGGTGGTCAGGTGTACACCTACACCGTCGAGGTGGAGGACGGGCTGACCCCGGCCGATTATGGCGGGGACCGGGTGTTCGGCCGGATGGTGGATGCGACTCTGGCCAATCAGCGCAGCTGGATCGGCGACGGCAAGGTCTCGTTCCGGCGGATCGATCGGGGGGAGCCGGATCTGCGGATCTCATTGACGTCGTCGGCGACCACGCGCGAGTTGTGCGGGTATCAGGTTCAGGCGGAGACGTCGTGTTTCTATCCGCCGATGGAGCGGGTGACGATCAACGAGGCGCGGTGGGTGCGCGGGGCCACGTCGTATCAGGGTGATGACGTCGCGTACCGGCAGTACCTGGTGAATCATGAGACCGGCCACGGCATCGGGTACGAGCATCATGTGCCGTGCCCGGCGAACGGGGCTCTTGCGCCGGTGATGATGCAGCAGTCGTACGGAATGTCGAATTCGGGGCTGATCCTGCTCGATCCGGACATCTCGCAGGCGGATCGTTCGTTTGTCTGCAAGCCCAATCCGTGGCCGTTCCCGGCGCGTTCGTCGACCTGAGGGGAATGACCGGGTCCGGGCCGTCGTTGTGCTCACCAGTTCTTGGTTGATCTATTTCGGGAGGCCCGTACCGTGTCGTCCTTGCCGCCGCTGGTGGAACCCGCGGCCGAATTGTCCAATGACGAGGTTGCGCGCTACAGCAGGCACCTGATCATCCCGGATGTCGGGATGGAGGGGCAGAAGCGTCTGAAGAACGCGAAGGTGCTGGTGATCGGGGCCGGCGGCCTCGGTTCGCCGACGTTGTTGTATCTGGCGGCGGCGGGCGTGGGCACGATCGGCATCGTCGAATTCGACGTGGTCGACGAGTCGAACCTGCAACGTCAGGTGATTCACGGGCAGTCGGATGTGGGGCGGCCGAAGGCCGAGAGTGCGCGGGATTCGATCGCCGAGATCAACCCGTACGTGACGGTCAACATCCACGATCAGCGGCTCGAGCCCGAGGGCGCCATCGAGTTGTTCTCGCAGTACGACCTGATCCTGGACGGCACCGACAATTTCGCCACGCGGTATCTGGTCAACGATGCGGCGGTGTTGGCGCACAAGCCGTATGTGTGGGGGTCGATCTATCGGTTCGAGGGGCAGGCTTCGGTGTTCTGGGAGGACGCGCCGGATGGGCGTGGCCTGAACTATCGCGATCTGTATCCGCAGGCGCCGCCGCCGGGCATGGTACCGTCCTGCGCGGAGGGCGGGGTGCTGGGCATCCTGTGCGCGTCGATCGGGTCGATCATGGGGACTGAGGCGATCAAGCTGATCTGCGGGATCGGGGAGCCGTTGCTGGGCCGTCTGATGGTGTACGACGCCCTCGACATGACCTACCGCACCATCAGAATCCGCAAGGATCCCGACGGTGAGCGGATCGCAGGGCTCATCGACTACGAGGAATTCTGTGGTGTCGTGTCGGATGAGGCCGCGCAGGCCGCTGCCGGTGCGACGCTGACGGCCGTGGAGTTGAAGGAGAAGATCGACGCGGGGGAGACGCTCGCGCTGGTCGATGTCCGCGAGCCGGTCGAGTGGGAGATCGTGCACATCGACGGTGCGACGTTGATCCCGAAGGACCGGATCCTGTCGGGGGCGGCGCTGGCCGAGATCCCGCAGGACCGTCCGACGGTGCTGTATTGCAAGACCGGTATCCGGTCGGCGGAGGCCTTGGCGGCGCTCAAGCGTGCCGGGTTCGCCGATGCTCGTCATCTGCAGGGCGGGATCACCGCCTGGGCCAATCAGGTCGACAAGGAACTGCCGGTGTACTGACTCCCCGGTCGGTTCACGCCGGGGAATCGAGCATGTCGCCGCGTCGCTGCACGTGATCGGGCGGTGCCCGGAGGTAATCTCTGCAGACGTGAACAGCGTCGAGCCGCCCGAGCATGTGCTCAACACCTTCGGGCTGACCGCCCACCCGCCCATCGCGATGGGCGATACCTGGGTCGGTGGATGGCGCGTGGGTGAAGTGGTGCTGTCGTTGGTACCCGATCATGCGCGCGCCGCGTGGTCTGCGTCGGTGCGGGAGAACCTGTTTGTCGAGGGTCTGCGGATTGCCCGGCCGTTCCGCGCCACCGACGGCCGTTATGTGGTGTCGGGGTGGCGGGCCGACACCTATATCGCGGGCGCCCCGGAGCCGCGGCACGACGAGGTGGTGTCGGTGGCCGAGCGGCTGCATGTGGCGATCGCCGATCTCGAGCGGCCCCGTTTCCTGTTGCAGCAGCCCGCACCCCCGCACACCGACGTCGACGTCTTCGCGGCCGCGGACCGGGCGGCGTGGGAGGACGTGCCGATGCGTTCGGCACGTGCGGCGGGGATGGCGGAGCCGACGTCGCCGGATGGCCAGGAAAGTATCGAGATCCTCAAGACCCTCGCCTCGCTGCGTAAGAATGTCGATCTCAAAAACCAAGTGGTGCACGGGGATCTGTTCGGCACCGTATTGTTCGCCGGGGCCGCGGCACCGGGGATCACCGACATCGTGCCGTACTGGCGTCCGGCGTCGTGGGCCGCGGCCGTCGTGGTGGTGGATTCGCTGGCCTGGGGTGGCGCCGACGACGAGTTGGTCCAGCGATGGTCGGATGAGCCCGAGTGGCCGCAGATGATGTTGCGCGCCACCATGTTCCGCCTCGCCGTTCATGCCCTGCATCCGCGGTCCACCGCCGGCGCGCTGCCGGGGTTGAAGCGGGTCGTCGATATCGTGCGGTTGATGGTGTAGGGCTGATCCTCTCCGGCCTGACTTCTCTAAAGCACAGCGTCCCAACGACATTCGCGGAGCAGGACGCGGCCGTCGCGAATCGGGACGCCCTCCTGTGTCAGTCGGTCGAGTTGCCGGTGGGCGAGGTGGGCCGCCGGGCGCCCGCTCGCCGAGATCACCCGATGCCACGGGAGATCCGCCGAATCGGTACGCATGATCGCGCCGACGATGCGCGGTGAGGACAATCCGGCGGCCTCGGCGAGATCGCCGTAGGTGCTCACCTGCCCCGGCGGGATGGCCGCGACGAGCGCACGCACGCGTTCGACGTCGTCGTCGGTGATCGCACTCACAGCAGTGATCTGATCAGCGACGCCGTCAACTCCGGTGCGTCGAAGGGCACCATGTGGCCGCAGTCGGCGTGATGGATCTCGACCTCGGAGCCGTGGTCTCGCGCGCAGTCGGTGAGGAAGTCCGATCCGACGAACGGTGGCTCGACACGGTCGGCGACGACGATGTGGGTTGGCACTCCGGCCGGCGGAAGGACTGCCGGGCGGCTCATCTCACTCCACGCGGTCGCGGCCATCGGGGCGCTGACCCGCCACCCGACCCGCCCGTTCGGGAGGTCGATCAGATGCGCGGCGATCTCGGCGTCGAGGATGGCGTCGGAGACCTCCGCCCACCCCTCGGCGCGTTTGGCGGCCCGAGCTGCCGCCGCGTCGGGATAATCCCAGTTTTGCAGGCTGTCGGTGGCGACGGTCAACGCAACCCCGGGGTCGAGTCCCTGCGCCGGATCGAGCAGTACCAACCCGCCGATGGCATCGGGTCGCTTGTGGGCCAGATGGATGGCGAGCGCCCCGCCGAACGAGTGGGCCACCACGGTCAGTGGACGCTTCTCGGCGGGGATGGTGGCGTCGACGAAGGCCGACAGCGCCGCGACGTGATCGTCGATCGACCAGGGCGGGCACCACGGCGAATGCCCGTGGCCGAGTAGATCCGGGGCGACGACGTGGAGGTCGGGCAGGTGTTCGGCGGCCAGTGGCGCCCAGCGCAGCCCGTGGCCGGTGAGGCCGTGCAGCGCAAGGACGGTGGGGCCGGTGCGATCACCGAACTCGACGTGCTGCAGTCCGCTCACCCCGACGATTGTGCCCTACGGAGCCGGGGGAACGGATGTGTCGGTGGGGCATGCTTGCATGGACACATGGCCCGCACACGTTCCACCGCCGCCGGCCCGGCCGCGTCCGGGACGGGTAAGCGGCGCACCCGTCGGCCGGAGAAGACGGCGGGCGGTTCCGGTGGTACGGCGCTGCGCGCGCATCTGGTGGGGTCGGGCCGCTACGAGGTGACGCCCCGGAGCTGGGCGCCACACGTGCAACACATGATCGACGACATCGATGCGTCCTCCGATACCGGTGCGGGGCAGGCGGCGGCGCAGCCGTGGCGGCCGTATCGGGTGCACGGCGGTCCGGGCTCGGGTAAGACGGCGCTCGTGGTCGACGCCGCCGTCGCACGCCTGACCCGTCCCGGAACGGACCCGGAGTCGGTGCTGGTCCTCGCCGCGAACCGGCGGGCCGTCGTCGCCCTGCGTGAGGAGATCACCCGGCGGGTGCTGGCCGCCACATCCGATTCCCCGGCGCTCGGCGGGGCCCTGCGCGAACCCCTGGTCCGCACCGTGCACTCGTTCGCCTTCGCAATCCTGCGGTTGCAGGCGCAGGCCCACGGCAATCCGCCACCACGCCTGATCACCGGGTCCGAGCAGGACGTGGTGCTGCGCGAACTCCTCGCCGGCGACATCGAGGACGGTGCCCTCTACTGGCCGGAACATCTGCGGCCGGCGTTGGGTACCGACGGATTCGCCCAGGCCCTGCGTGATCTGCTGATGCGCGCGGCCGAACGCGGTGTCGGCCCGGAGGAACTCGCGGCCCTCGGACGTCGTCATCGCCGCCCCGAGTGGGTCGCTGCCGGGCACGCCTACGCCCAGTACGAGCAGAACATGCTGCTGCGCGGAGCGGTCGGTTCGCAGACGCCGGGCGCGTCGGCGCCCGCCGTCGACGCGGCCGAATTGGTCGGATCGGCATTGTCGGCGTTCGCGACCGACCCGGATCTGCTCGCCGGTCAGCGTCGCCGCATCCGGCACCTCATCGTCGACGACGCCCAACACCTCGACCCGCAGGCCGCCGCCCTGGTGAAACTGATCGGTACCGGCACGTCGTCGACGATCATCGCCGCCGACTCCGATCAGTCGATCTTCGGATTCCGCGGTGCCAGTGCACGTTTCGCCGACGAACTGGTGGATCCGGGCACCGAGCGCGACATCCTGCTCGACCGCGACTTCCGTCATCATCGCCAGATCGCCATCGTCGGGCGGGCGCTGACCGCCCGGCTGCCGGGGGCCCGGCCGCACGCGTTTCCGCACATCGACGGTACGGACGACGACGACGCGGAGGTGATACCCGGGGGCGCCTCGGTGCGGGTGTTCAGCTCGGCCGCCAAGGAGGCCACCGCGGTCGCCGACCTCCTGCGGCGTGCCCACCTGTTCGAGGGGGTGCCGTGGTCGCAGATGGCGGTGATCGTCCGGTCCGCGCACCTCGCGTTGCCGGCGTTGCGCCGGGCATTCCGGTCGGCCGGGGTGCCGCTGACGACGCCGACCACCGATCTCCCGTTGCACCGTCAGCGTTCAGTGGCGGCGTTGATGCTGGTGTTGCGGGTGGTCGCGGCCCGCGATCTCGGTGAGCCGGCGGATGAGGACTTCTCCGTCGAGGACACCGTCGCACTGGTGAGCGGGCCGATCGGGATGGCCGATCCCGGGGCGATGCGGCGGTTGCGTCGCGGCATCCGGCGCCGGGACGAGCGGGCCGGCGGTGACCGCGCCGACCGCGACACCCTCACCTCGTTGCGGCTGGCCCTGCTCGATCCGGATCTCGGTGCCGACTACCTCGCCGCGCTCACCGAGCACGAGGGTGCGCCACTGTCCCGGGCGCTGGGGGTGATCGGCGCGGGTGTGGCCGCACACGTCGCCGGCCGCGGCATCGAGGAAACGCTGTGGGTGGCCTGGCAGGCCACCGGTCTGGAACGGCGCTGGGCGGGAGCCGCCATCCGCGGTGGCCCGGCCGGGGAGCAGGCCGATCGGGATCTCGACGCGATGATGGCGATGTTCGAGGCGGCCGGCGGATTCGCCGACAACCTGCCGGCCGCCGGTCCGGCCGGCTTCGTGCACTACCTGTCCCAACTGCAGATCCCGCGCGACGGCCGCACCCCGGCCGCCGTTGCCGAGTCGGTCACCGTGCTCTCCGCACACGCGGCCGCCGGTCGCGAATGGGAGGTGGTCGCGGTGGCCGGCGTGCTCGACGGGCTCTGGCCGTCGTTGCGCAGCCGTGGAAGTGTCTTGGCCACAGCGCAATTGGTCGACATCCTGGACGGCGTCGACCCCGATGCGGTGGACAAGGTGGCGCGCGGCGCCGGAGCGCTCGCCGACGAACGCCGGCTCCTGCTGGTCGCCTGTACCCGTGCGCGACGCCGACTCCTCATCACCGCGGTCGAGGACGGCGGTGGGGACTCGTCGCCCTCGCGATTCCTCGCCGAGATTGCCGACGCCCTGCGCGCCGACGCACGACGCGACGGCGGTGACGCGGAGCACGCCGACGGCGATTCGCTCGACACCGACCCGGAGTCGGACCTGCCGATCGATCCCGGTGTGGACCGCGTCTTGTCGTTGCCGTCGCTGGTGGCGACGCTGCGGTCGGTGGTGGTCGGGGGAATGGAGTCGGGGGGTACAGAGGCGGGGGGTCCAGAGTCGGGGGGCCCAGAGTCCGGGGAGCCCGACGAACGCACTCGCGCCGCCGCGCAGTTGCTGGCCCGGCTGGCCGACTCCGACATCGCCGGCGCACATCCGCGGGAGTGGTTCGGGCTGTCCGGATCGAGTACCGGCGCGCCACTGTGGCGGCGCGAGGACGGCCCGGTGACGTTGTCTCCCTCCAACGTCGATCAGCTGGAGCACTGTTCGCTGCGGTGGGTGCTCGAACGCAACGGCGGCCGGGACGGTGACGGCACCCCCGCGCTCACCGGCAGCCTCGTGCACACCCTGGTGCAGGCCGTGGCCGGCAGGATCGACACGGAGGAGGTGACCGGCGCGCTGCGTGAGATCTGGGATCGCGTCGAGGTCGGAGCCGTCTGGCATTCGGCGCACGAACTCGAACGTGCCGAGGCGATGTTGGTGAATTTCCGTGAATGGCTGCGGGTCTCGCGTGCCGATCTCACCGAGGTCGGCGTCGAGTCGGTCATCGACGCGACGATCGCGCCGGTGGCCGAGCCGGCCGGCGAGGTGCCCGCCGAGGATGGATCCGATCTCCCGATCAGGCTCCGCGGTCGCGTCGACCGTCTCGAACGCGATACAGAGGGGCGGCCGGTCATCGTTGACGTCAAGACCGCCAAGACGCCGGTGTCCAAGGCCGACGCTGCCGAACACCCACAGTTGGCGGCCTATCAGGTGGCCATCGCGCACGGTGGCGCACGGGATTTCGCCGGGGAATCGGTCGAGCCCGGTGGTGGGCGGCTGGTGTATGTGTCCTCGGCGAACCGGTCCACCGGTGCGGCGCAACGGGATCAGCCGGCGCTGACGCCGGAACTGCTCGACGAGTGGGTGAGCGTGGTCCGCCATGCCGCGCGCTCGGGTATCGGACCGGAGTTCCGGGCGACCCCGAACGCCGGTTGTGCGCACTGCGGTCTCGTCACGAGCTGCCCGGCCCAGTTGCGTGGCAAGGCGGTCACCGATGACTGACCCCGAAGCCGCTGACCCCGATACCGCTGACCCTGATACCGCTGACCCCGATACCGCTGACCGCGATACCGTTGTGCGTCAACGTATCCCGGCAACATCGCTGGCCGCGGCGCTCGGGCTGCCGCCGCCCACCCCCGAACAGATCGAGGTCATCGAGTCGCCCAGCGAACCGATGTTGGTGGTCGCCGGCGCCGGTGCGGGCAAGACCGAGACCATGGCGTCGCGGGTGGTGTGGCTCGTCGCCAATCAGATCGTCGGACCGGACGAGATCCTCGGGCTCACCTTCACCCGGAAGGCGGCCAGCGAACTCGGTGCACGTATCCGACGGCGACTGTCGATGCTCGCCGGATCCCCGGCGCTGATCGGCTGGGATCCCGACGGCAGCCTCGCCGCGCGGCTGCGGGCCGGCGATCCGGAGGTGAGCACCTACCACGCGTACGCGGGGCGGCTGATCGCCGACTACGGATTGCTCCTGCCGGTCGAACCGCATGCGACGCTGCTGTCGGAGACCGAGTTGTGGCAGATGGCGTTCTCGATCGTGTCCACCTGGACCGGGGACCTGCACACCACCAAGATGCCGGCGAGTGTCACCGAGGCGGTGCTGCGCCTCTACGGGGAGATGGCCGAGCACCTGGTGGATCTCGACACGCTCGCCGCGTGGGGCGATGACCTCTACCGGATGGTCGATGAGCTGCCCAAGGGGCCTCGTCAACGTGGCGGACCCAATGCCGCGCTGCGCACCGTGCAGGAGGTCATCGACGAACGCCGCGAACTGCTGCCGCTGGTGGCCACCCTGATGCGCACCATGGCCGAGCAGGCGGTCCTCGACTTCGGCAGTCAGATGTCGCTGGCCGCCCGACTCGTCGCCGGGCATCCGGAAGTGGCTGCGGCCCAACGGCAATCGTTCAAGGCGGTGTTGCTCGACGAGTATCAGGACACCGGGCACTCGCAGCGGGTGCTGCTGTCGGCGCTGTTCGGCGGTCGCGATACCGCGCGTGGCGCCCCGATTGCGGTGACCGCCGTCGGCGACCCGATCCAGTCGATCTACGGCTGGCGCGGCGCCTCGGCCGCCAACCTGCCCCGCTTCGCCACCGACTTCCCGTGCGCGGACGGAACACCGGCACGTCGGCGTGAACTGCTGACGAGCTGGCGTAATCCGGTGCAGACGCTGCGTCTGGCCAACGCCGCCTCCGAGGAGTTGCGACGCCGTGGCGTGCCGGTCAGTGTGTTGCGCCCGCGGCCCGACGCGGATTCCGGGACGGTGACGATGGCGCTGACCGAGACGATCGTCGACGAGCGCAACTGGATCGCCGATCAGGTGGCCGCACGGTACCGCGTCGAGGATGGCGGCGCGCCGCCGACCGTCGCGGTCTTGGTGCGCCGCAACGAGGATTCGGCCCCGATCGCCGCCGAACTGGAACGGCGTGGCATTCCCGCCGAGGTCGTCGGCATCGGTGGGCTGTTGCACGTCCCGGAGATCACCGATGTGGTGGCCACGCTGCGGCTGATGGCCGATCCGATGGCCGGCACCGCCGCCATGCGACTGCTCACCGGGGCGCGATGGCAGCTCGGGGCGCGGGACCTCGCGGCGTTGTGGCGGCGGGCCACCGACCTGGCCGCCGGACAGATCGCCGCGGGTGGTGTGGTCACCACCCGCGAACAGCTCGACGATGCGCTCGACGCAGTCCTGCCCGCCGAGATCGTCGATCGTGCCGGGATCGCCGACGCCGTGGCCGATCCCGGTGATCCGGAGGCCTACAGCGCCGAAGGGTTCGCGCGGATCCGGGCGTTCGGGGCGCAACTGGAATCGCTGCGACGTCGCATCGGCCAGCCGCTGCCCGAACTCGTCGCCGACGTGGAGACCACCATCGGGGTGGCCGTGGAGGCCCAGATCCGGGCCCGTCGTATGCGCGGAGCGATCACCGGGCGCGAGCACCTCGACGCCTTCGCCGACTACGTCACCCATTACGCCGAACGGCCGGGCGCCACCCTGCCGGGCCTGTTGGCCTTCCTCGATACCGCGGAGACGATAGAGAAGGGACTCGAACCGGGCCGGGTGGAGGTGGCCGAGCAGCGGGTGCAGATCCTGACCGTGCACGCCGCCAAGGGGCTCGAATGGGACGTGGTGGTGTTGCCGCATCTGGCCGACGGGATCTTTCCCAGTTCCAAGTCCGAGACCACCTGGATGCGCAGTGCGCGGGAGCTCCCCGGGCCGCTGCGCGGTGATCTGGCGGTAGCCGATCCGCGGGGCCCGGACGCGGGTAAGCGTGCTGCGGACGCGGCACAATCCGGTGCCGCCGAAGGATTTCCGGTGCTCGACCTGAGTCGGGTGGCCGATCGCAAGGAACTCGAGGACGCCCTCACCGAGCACAAGGAGGCCATCGCCGAACGGCGACTCGAGGAGGACCGGCGACTGCTTTACGTCGCGATCACCCGGGCGCGACACGACCTGCTGATCTCCGCCCATCACTGGTCGGAGACGTCGACCTCGCCGCGCGGTGGGTCGGTGTTCTTCGACGAACTCCTCGCCTTGGTGACCGCGGCCATCGAGTCCGGCAGCATCGAATCCGGTACCGACGCCGACGGCCTGAGGATCGACGTGCTGGCGCCGGATCCGCCCGACGGTGCCGACAATCCACTGGCCGACGTCGTCGATGCCCGCTCCTGGCCGGCGGATCGGCTCGGCGAGCGCCGCGACGCGGTGACGGCAGCGGCCCGCCTTGTGCTCGACGAATTGGCGGCGCGGGAGGCGCCGTCCCTGTTCGACGCACCGCCGGCCACGCCGGAGGGCGACGAGCAGCGTGCACCCGGCGGTGTGGGCGAGATCGACGCGTGGACCGCGGAGGTCGACGCATTGCTCGCCGAACATCACCGCAGCAATCAGGCCGTCGTCGACGTGGAGTTGCCGTCGCATCTGTCGGTGAGTCAGCTGGTCGATCTCGACTCCGATGAACGTGAGTTCGCCCGGAAACTACGCCGGCCGGTGCCGTTCCGGCCCAATCCGATCGCCCGGCGGGGCACCGCCTTTCACGCGTGGGTGGAACGGTGGTTCGGGGCGAGCAGGCTGCTCGACATCGACGAACTCCCCGGCGCCGCCGACGAGAGCGCGGCACCCGACACCGAACTCGACGCGCTGCGCGAGGCGTTTCTGGCGTCTCGCTGGGCCGCACGCAGCCCCAGCGAGGTGGAGGTGCCGTTCGAGACGGTGATCGGGGAGACGGTGATCCGCGGTCGTATCGACGCGGTCTTCGCCGAACCCGACGGATCGTGGACGGTGGTCGACTGGAAGACCGGTGCCGTCCCGACCGCCTCGCCGGAGCTGTCGTCGCTGGTCATCCAGCTCGCCGCCTACCGCATCGCGTGGGCGCAGCTGGCCGGTGTGCCGACCGAACGCGTCGGCGCGGCGTTTCACTATGTGCGCTACGGCCATACGTTTGCCCCCGACGACCTTCCCGATGCGGCCGCACTCGCCGCATTGTTGGCCCGATGAGCTAGATTCTCTTCGTGTGACACACCGGAGGTACTGCCGATGAGAGCGCGGGCGCGGGGGCTGCGTCGCCGATTCACCGGGGAGGACCTTTCCGAGGGTCCCGACTACGCTCTCGTCGGCGTCGTCCGCATCCCGGAACTGCAGCAGAGCCCGGGCCGTGCCATCGGCAAACGTGTCGTCTTCGCGCTCATCGCCCTGTTCTTCACGGCCGTGCTGGTCTACCTCGATCGTGACGGTTACCGTGATGTGCAGCCGAATCCGCTGTCGTTTCTGGACGCGATGTACTACTCGGCGGTCACGCTGTCGACCACCGGCTACGGTGATATCACCCCGTACACGCCGTCGGCGCGCCTGATCAACCTGCTCATCATCACGCCGCTGCGCGTGCTGTTCCTGATCGTGTTGATCGGTACCACGCTCGAAGTGCTGACCGAACGTTCCCGTCAGGCCCTCAAGATCCAGCGCTGGAGGAACAACTTGCGCAATCACACCGTCGTCATCGGTTATGGCACCAAGGGACGCACCGCGGTGGACGCGATGATCGGCGACGGCATCAAGCCGGCCGACATCGTCGTCGTCGACGCCAATCCCACCGTTCTGGAGGCCGCGGAATCCGACGGCCTGGTGACGGTGCGCGGCGATGCCACCAAGTCCGACATCCTGCGGCTCGCCGGCGTGGCGCACGCGGCGAGCATCGTGGTGGCCACCAACCGCGACGACACGGCGGTGCTGGCGACCCTGACCGCGCGGGAGATCAATCCGCGCGCCAAGATCGTCGCCTCCATCCGGGAATCGGAGAACACCCACTTGATGCGTCAGTCCGGCGCCAACTCGGTGGTGGTGTCCTCGGAGACGGCGGGCCGACTGCTCGGCATCGCCACCATGACACCGTCTGTGGTAGAGGTGATCGAGGACCTGCTGACACCGGACGCGGGGTATGCGATCGCCGAACGTGAGGTCGACCCCACCGAAACCGGTGGCTCCCCGGCACATACCCGCGACATCGTGCTCGGCGTCGTCCGCAACGGGGTCCTGCACCGCGTCGACGACAGCGAGGTCGAACAGATCGAGGTGGGCGACCGCCTGCTCTACATCCGCAAGAGTGCGGGCGACTGACATGGGTGAGTTCGTCTTCGATCAACCCCCGCTGCTGTCGCGTGGCACCTTCGACCGCGCCGACGAGATCCGCGACGATCCGGCGCGGATGGCCTCCGGATGGCCGGCGGCGCTGGTCCTGCCGATCGGACCGGACGGCCGGTACCCGGTGACCGACGAACGCGGGTTGGCGTGGCGGCCCGCCGCCGAATTCGGTGACGCGCCACCGGAGGACGCGGTGTTCCTGGCGCACACCGACACCGACCTGTGGGCGCTGCGGGTCGACTCGCTCGACGGGCGGACCGCCGATCCGCGACGCGGTGCGGCCCGGCTGTCGGCGGATGAGGCGGGCCTGCTGGCCACCGCCCTCGGAATCCTGAATTGGCATGCCGCCGCCCGCTTTTCGCCGGTCGACGGTGGTGTGACCAGACCGGCCCGGGGTGGCTGGGTGCGTCGGCACGTCGAGACCGGCGCCGACGAGTTCCCGCGCACCGATCCGGCGATCATCACCGTCGTGCACGATGGTGCCGATCAGATCCTGCTCGGTCGTCAGGCGGTGTGGCCGGAGCGCTGGTACTCGACCCTCGCCGGTTTCGTCGAGCCGGGAGAATCGTTGGAGCAGTGCGTGATCCGGGAGGTGCACGAGGAGGTCGGGCTCACCGTCACCGAGCCCCGCTACCTGGGCAGTCAGCCGTGGCCGTTCCCGCGGTCGCTGATGCTGGGCTTCAGCGCACTGGCCGATCCGGCCGAACCGCTGCGGTTCCTCGACGGCGAGATCGGCGACGCCGTGTGGTTCCACCGCGACGAGGTGCGTGAGGCACTCGCGCGCGGCGACGAGTGGATGCGGGGCGATCCGGTGCCCGACGACGATTCCGGGCCCCGGCTGCTATTGCCCGGATCCATCTCGATCGCTCGGTCGCTGATCACAGCGTGGGCCGGCCACGAGGTCTGAACCGGCGGCGGACTCGTGCCGGCGGTCCCCCGTCCGGAACAGTTCGGCGGAGGGTGGTGTTATGGGTGCCATGAGTGACACGACGTCCAACGCTGCCCTGACGATGTACACCACGAGCTGGTGCGGTTTCTGCGCCCGACTCAAAACCGGTCTGCGCAGTGCCGGTATCGAGTGGACCGAGATCGACATCGAGGCCCATCCGGAGGCCGCCGAGTTCGTCGGCAGTGTCAACGGCGGCAATCACGTGGTGCCCACGGTTCTGTTCGCCGACGGCAGCACCGCCACCAACCCATCGGTCAACGAGGTCAAGGCCAAGCTGGGGGCGTGACGCTCCTCCCGCGATGACATGGGGTGGGCGTGGGGTGTGGATGGGCCGATGCCGGTGTCGGTGTCGGCTGACATAGTGGAGGCGTGCCGCAACGCTCCACCGACTCCGCTTCCGGGCCCTCAGCTCCGTCCTCCGGCGGGATCCTCGACGGTCTCGATCCCGAGCAGCGCGAAGCGGTGCTCGCGCCTCGGGGTCCGGTGTGTGTGCTGGCCGGGGCAGGCACCGGCAAGACCCGCACCATCACCCGGCGTATCGCCCATCTGATCGACGCCGGTCAGGTCAATCCCTCGCAGGTGCTGGCGGTCACCTTCACCGCGCGCGCCGCGGGGGAGATGCGAACCCGGTTGCGCTCCTTGGGAATCGGTGCGGCGGGCCCGTCGGTGTCGGCGCAGACCTTTCACGCCGCCTCACTGCGGCAACTGCGCTACTTCTGGCCCCGGGTGTTCGGCGACGCCCGGTGGGAGTTGCTGGACAATAAGTTCCCGCTGATGGGACGTGCCGCCCGACGGGCCGGTCTGGGGACCTCCACGGACACGGTGCGTGATCTGCTCAGCGAGATCGAATGGGCCAAGGCCTCGGTCATCGGTCCGGAAGGGTATGTGGCCGCCGCCGCGCGGTTGCAGCGCGAGACGCCGGCCGCGCCCGAGCAGGTCGCCAAGGTCTATGCCGCCTACGAGGACTCGAAGGTGTCACCCGAGGGTGACCGGCTCCTCGATTTCGACGACCTGCTGATCTACATGACGCAGATGATCGACGTCGACCCGGGTGTGGCCGAGGAATTCCGTTCGCGTTACCGCTGTTTCGTCGTCGACGAATACCAGGACGTCACCCCGGTGCAGCAGGGCCTGCTCGACGCGTGGCTCGGGGAGCGTGACGATCTGACCGTCGTCGGCGACGCCAATCAGACGATCTACACCTTCACCGGCGCCCGGGCCGACTACCTCCTCGATTTCCCGCGCCGTTTCCCGGAGGCGACGATGGTCCGGCTGGTGCGGGACTACCGGTCGACGCCACAGGTGGTGGGCCTGGCCAACCGGGTGATCGGCGCCGCGCACGGCCGGATCGCGGGCACCCGTCTCGAACTGATCGGACAGCGGGCAGCGGGGCCGCAACCGCGGTTCGTCGATTACGACGACGAGCCGGCGGAGGCCGCCGCCGTCGCGCGACGCATCAAGAAGCTGATCAACGACGGTGTCTCGCCGTCGGAGATCGCGATCCTCTACCGCGTCAACGCGCAGTCGGAGAATCACGAGCAGGCGCTGACCGAGCAGGGCATCGCCTATCAGGTGCGCGGTGGGGAGGCGTTCTTCACACGTACCGAGGTGCGGCAGGCGATGCGGCAGCTCGGGGTGGCCGCCGAACGCGGGGTCCGTGACGGCGTCGACGTGCCCGACGTGGTGCGCGCGGTACTCGGCGAACTCGGGCTCACCGACGAGGAACCCACCGGCGCGCAGGCCAAGGCGCGGTGGCAGTCGCTGAAGGCGCTGGTCGAGCTCACCGACGACATGGTCGCCGAGAATCCGGATCTGACGTTGAGCAACGTGGTCGCCGAATTGCAGACCCGTTCGCAGGCCCGGCACCCACCGACGGTGCAGGGTGTCACGTTGTCGTCGTTGCACGCGGCCAAGGGCCTGGAGTGGGATGCGGTGTTCCTGGTGGGGCTGACCGAGGGGTCGCTGCCGATCAGCCAGGCGATCAAGGGATCATCGGAGGCGGTCGAGGAGGAGCGTCGGCTGTTCTACGTCGGTGTCACCCGGGCCCGGGAACATCTGCAGGTGTCCTGGGCGACCGCCCGCAACGAAGGCGGCCGGGCCCGCCGCCGTTCGCGGTTTCTCTCCGGTCTGATCCCCGACGATTCGCCCGCCTCGCGGATCGCGCCGGAACGCAGACCCCGCCGCGGTCCGACCTGCCGGGTCTGCGGCTCCCGGCTGATCGACTCGACCGCCACCCTGCTGGGTCGTTGCGAGGGATGCCCTTCCGATCTCGACGACGATCTGCTCGTCGCCCTCAAGGAGTGGCGTAAGCGGCGGGCCGCGGAGAACGATGTGCCGGCCTTCGTGGTGTTCTCCGACAAGACGCTGCTGGCCATCGCCGAGCAGCAGCCCACCGACGACGATTCTCTGGTGGCAATTCCGGGGATCGGGGCGAGCAAGCTCGACAAGTACGGCGCCGACGTCATCGAGATCGTCAAAAGTGCAGGTCAAAAATAGGTTGTGCGGAATGTGGCGGCACCCTTAGGCTGGTACGCACATCAGCACGGGGAGTGGTCGTGTGCGCCGAACGGGCGGGCCGAATCCCAGCGGATGCGACAGCAACAGTCATCATCGAGACCGAAAGGAGTGGATCAGTGAACGGAATCATCGTCAACGCTGCGGAACAGAAGTGTTCTGCGCAGCCAAGCACGTACGCGCATCGAGACCGCTTCTGGCTCGATGCACGTTGCTCGCATCGTGCCGCCCTACCGACCGGCGCCATCGCCGTACCGGCAGTCGAGATGCCACTGACCGCACCCGCGGCCATCGCAGCTCGAGCGAGCACGCGGTTCCCCGTACATTTCCGCAGATCGAGACGCTAGAGTAGCGTCAGGTTTTCGGCCACGGGCGAATCGCATCAAGCGAACCCGTGGCCTTTTTTGTTGTCCGCCTTGACATCACCGTCGGGGCGACTCCGCCGGAGGCTCGGGTCAAACAATCCGATGAAACCGATCACGAGGTGGAGAACAGTTATGACGACCGAATGCGTCCTCGACTCCTGTATGCCGGCCGACGGTGTCGCCGCCCTCGGCGCTGACGCGGTTGGCCGTGCCCCCGAACTGCCCTGCCAGGTCACCGACGCCGATCTGTGGTTTGCCGAGGATCCCCGCGACCTCGAGCGTGCCAAGGCATTGTGCGTCGACTGCCCGCTGCGCGAGGTCTGCCTGCAGGCCGCGCTCGAGCGCGCCGAGCCGTGGGGCGTGTGGGGTGGCGAGATTTTCGACCGCGGCACCGTGGTGGCGCGTAAGCGTCCGCGCGGCCGTCCGCGCAAGAATGCGGCATGAGACACCGGCTGTTTCCGAGGTCATGATGACCCGGGGACGGCCGGTGTTGTTCGTCAGAACTGACGATGCTGATCACGGGTATGCGCGGAAGCGCACCGACCATTCGTTGGTTTCCACGCTCGCCGAGGCGGATCCGGCGTCGCACAGTCGGCCGACGAGGTCGTCGGGGGACACCGGCACGCAGACGTCGTCGGTGTGCAGAGCGCGAAAGTCGGGGCCGTCGAGCGAGTCCGACCCGATGAACACCCCGGTCGGGGAGACCACTCTGCGGGCCTCGGCGAACAGCAAGTTCTGCCGGTCGACTCCGGGGACGTGATGCAGCATCGTCATACACACGACGGTGTCGAACCATCCGGCGGCCAAGCCGGTTTCGGCACCGTCAGCGCAGATCACCTCGATCCCGCGATGGTCGGCGAATCGGCGGGCGAGGGCCGCCGCAAGATCGCCATCGATCTCGACCGCGACCAGGTGTGGTACCACCTCGGCGAGTACCTCGGTGGTCCGTCCCGGCCCGGGACCGAACTCGACGACCCGCTCACCCAGCGACACACCGTCGATCGTCCAGGGAACGATCCACTCCCGCACTGCCTGAGCCCATTCGGTGCTCGCGCACAGGTCCAGATGTGCCCGGTTCATGTGTCCGCCTTCGCGTCGTAGTGCACGGCCCCCACCACATTTCCGGCGGGATCGGCCAGAAAGATCAGGTGGCCGACCCCGGCAATGGTGTGCCGATCGAGAACGACGTCGCCACCGGACGCACGCACCCGCCGCGCGATCTCATCCACGTCGTCGACCGCGAAGGTGGCCTCGACCCCGTTGACGGTGCGCCCGCCGAGTTTGCGACGCTGCTGCAAGGCGCCGGCGATACCGTCGGCGCCGGTGTCGATCGCGTAGAAGCCGGGCGGGCCCCATGCGGTGAACGACCACCCGAAGACGCTCTCGTAGAAGCGGCGAGAGCCCGCGACGTCGTCGGCGTTGAGGGAGAAGTGGGCGAGGTTGGCGGACATGATCCCAGTGTCGCAGCCGATCAGCCGTCACACCTTCGATACTCTGTCGAATTATGTCGTCAATCCGCCACGATCGCGATGTACTGGTGCGGGGATATGCGGTGACCCACCCGGCCGGTCGCGCGCAGGTCGTCATCGAACCAGGGTGGGACCAGATCCTCTACACCGCAGGTGGTGTCATGACCGTCGCCACCGAGCACTCCCGGTGGTCGGTGCCGGTCGGGCGAGCGGTGTGCGTGCCCGCCTCTGTCGATGCCGTCATGGACAATCAACGTGGTGTCCGGGTGCGGGCGCTGTACTTCCGGCCAGACCCGGGCCCGGGGCAGTACCCCGACATGACCCGCGTGCGAGCCATCCACCTGTCGTCCTTCGGGCGCGAACTGCTCGACCACATAGTCGCAGCGGCGCCGCTCGATCGTCGCGATACGGTCGGTCGGGCACTCGTGACGGTGCTGATCGATCAGATCGATCGGCCGGAGCCGACCGGTCTGCAGCTACCGCTGCCGTCCGGAGACCTCGGAAAGCGACTCATCGACAACGCTTTTCACGATCCGGGTGTGTCCGTCGCGCAGCTGGCCCGATCGGCGTCGGCATCGTTGCGGACCGTGGAAAGACTGATCGCCCGTGACACCGGGCTCAGCGCCGGCCTGTGGTTGCGACGCGCGCGAGTGCTGTCGTCATTGGAGGTACTGACCGAGACCCGGTCGGTGACCGAGGCCGCGCACGCCGGTGGATACTCGACGCCATCGGCATACATCGTCGCGTTCACCCGGGAGCTGGGGATGACCCCCGGGCGCTACATCGCCGACGACGGTCCCGCAGATCTGACCCGTGCTCACGCCAGGCGGGGAACCCACTCCTCCATGATCGAGCGGTAAGGGGCCTCGGCGTCGAGCTGCGCCGCGATACCCACACAGCCGGCCAGGACCCGGAACACCATCACGTACTGCTTGGGCACATTGAGATGCCGTGAGGTCTTGTACACCTCACCGCGCACGTCGGTGGCCTGACCGGCCGCCCGCTGCAGCCACTTCCGGGTGAAGTGGAAGGACTCGGTGTAGAGCGGATCGACGTAGGGACGCAGGTAGGCCTGCAGATCGGCGGCGCTGACCTTGTCCACCTGGGAACGGAGGATGAACCCGGCCGCCACCATGTGTTCCTTGAGCTCGTCGTACTCTTTGTCACGCGCGAGCCGCAGGATCGGTCCGGTCTCCGGCGGCAGGCCGTTCGGATAGTGCCCGACGGCACCGAAGTCCAGCGCCCCGAACCGGCCGTCGGTGGTGATGAAGAAGTTGCCCGGATGGGGATCGCCGTGCAGCAGACCCGCGCGGAACGGTGAGCTGACCTCGAAGGTCGACATCAGAGCGGCGGCCCGGTCACGGGTGGCCTTGTCCCCGTTGGTGATGATCCGGGACAGGGGTGTGCCGTCGAGCCACTCCGACACGATGACCTTGGGGGAGCTCGCCACCACCTTGGGGATGACGAAGTCCGGATCGTCGGCGAAGGCCTTGGCGAAGGCGCGCTGGTTGTCGGCCTCACCGAGATAATCCAGCTCGGCCTCGGTGCGGTCGATGAGCTCGTCCATCATCGACTTCACGTCGGTGCCGGGGGAGAGCTTCTGCATCAATCCCGACATCCGGGACAGGGTCTTCAGGTCGGCCTTCAGTGCGTGGTCGGCGCCCGGGTACTGGATCTTGACGGCGACCTCGCGGCCGTCCGACCACAGCGCCTTGTGCACCTGTCCGATGCTGGCTGCTGCGGCCGGTTCGTCGGAGAAGTCGCGGAATCGCTGCCGCCACTTGGTGCCGAGTTGCTGATCGAGAACCTTGTGCACCTTCGACGCCGACAGCGGCGGTGCCTCCGCCTGCAGCTTGGTGAGGGCATCCCGGAACGGTTCGCCGAACTCGTCTGGGACCGCGGCCTCCATGATGGACATCGCCTGGCCCACCTTCATGGCCCCGCCCTTGAGCTCACCGAGCACCGCGAACAGTTGTTCGGCGGAGCGCTCCAGGAGTTCCTGGTTGACCTCATCCTTGTCCTTGCCGACCATCCTCTTGCCGAGGCCGGCGGCCGCCCGACCGGCCATACCGATCGGCAACGAGGCGAGCTTTGCGTTGCGGCGACCTTGCCCCCGCGTGATGTCGGTCATAGTGTCCTTTCCCCCACTCAGAATAGAGGACCGCCGGCGGTGATCGTCCCGCTAGTGCATCGACACAGCGGATGCGGCAACCACGTCGTCGATTCGATCCTCGGGGGAGCACCGTGCAGGTGCATCATCCGGTTGATCAGGTGCGGTGGAGCGGCGTCGGCCGCCGACGACGCGGCCGCGAGTTGCTCGATCTGGTCGTGCGCCAGGGCCGCGGTGGCCCGGGCGATCGCCGTCGACGCATGCCCGCTCACCCGGTTCAGTTGGGCGGCCAGGACCGGCCAGGCGGCGTCGCGGTCGGTGCGGTGACGGTCGGCGCACTCCAGGCAACTCGACAGCCCGGGCAGGACGAGCGGACCGATGAGGCCCGTCCCGTCGCGCAGACGCACCGGCAGGTGTGGTGTCCGGGAGCGCATCAATTCGTCGGTCACCCACGATTCGTGCACCAGATGATCGGTCAGGATCACCAGGTTCGGGACAGCGGCGGTGACCGCCGTCGGCGGCGTCTCGGGGGCGTCGTCGGGATGCACGCGGGTGGCGTCGGGGTGCACGCGCCGTCGCGCGGTACGCACCGTCGGGAAACCCGCGTCGGCGAGCGAGGTTGTCAGCAACTGCGTCAACACCCCCGTCCCGTGGACCCGGATGCGCAGCGCACGGCGCGGGTGCCGCGGCGCTCCGGCGTGTGCCTTCTGCTCGGACACGAGCCGGTCGAGGATCGCCGCGAACTCCGCACGGGTCAGTCCCGCATCGACGAGATCGGAGAACACCTCGGCCGGGGTGCGGGACTCGTGCAGCGAATCCAGCACCGCCGCAACACTTCTGCCGGATACCGTCGGGGGTAATCGGAGGATGAGTGCAGTGTGCGGATCGCTGCCGACGTGCACCTCGTTGCCCGGGCGCAGCAGCACCGTGACGCCCTCGCGGAGCACCGGCAGGCGTGCCGCGCGTCGTCCCGTCGCAAGCGGATCCGCTGTCATGGGGACACTGTGCCATCCGGATGCCCCGATCACCCGCGCCGAGCGGGGTTATCCACAGCGCGTGCGAACAGCGGTGCCGGGATCAGTGCTGAGGCGTGTCGTCCCCGTCGCCGGTGTCCTCGCCCGAACCGTCGGTGTCACCGACGGACTTGGGGTCGCCGGAGCCTTCCGCGTCGGCGGCGAAGGACTTCTCGAGTTCGGCGATCGCCGAATCGATCTCGGAGGTGTCGCCGCCGATCACGCGATCGATGAAGCCGGCCGGCGCGTCGAGGTCGTCACTGTCGGGCAGCAGATCTGGGTGTTCCCACACCTTGTCACGAGTCGGGATGTCGGAGGCCTGCTTGAGCGAGGCCCACAACGCCGATGCCTCACGCGACTTGCGCGGACGCAGTTCCAAGCCGACGAGCGTTGCGAAGGTCTGCTCTGCCGGGCCGCCGGTGGCGCGGCGGCGACGGATGGTCTCGGTCAGCGCGGCCGTGCTCGGAATCCGGTCCGAGAGTGCTTCGGTGACAATGTGTTCGACCCAGCCCTCGATGAGGGCGAGGAGGGTTTCGAGGCGTTCGAGGGCCGCCTTCTGTTCGGGTGTGGTGGTGGGCTCGAACGATGCCGACGAACTGATCAGTTCCTCGAGCTTGGACGGATCGGCCAACAGCTGCGTCGGATCGATACCCGCGGTGGCGTCGGTGATCCCGGAGAAGTCGATGCTGATGCCACGGGCGTACTCCTCGACGGTGGCCAGCAGCCGCTGACGCAGCCACGGCACGTGGGTGAACAGCCGCAGGTGGGCCGCCTCCCGTGCGGCGAGGAAGACGATGATCTCCTGAGCGGGCAGGTTCAGACCGTCGGCGAAGGACGCGATGGCCTCGGGCAGGAGCACCGCGGTGCCCTCCGGGGCCAGCGGCAGGCCGATGTCGGTGGAGGTCAGCACCTCCTTGGCGAGCTGGCCGAGGCCCTGGCCGAGTTGGGTGCCGAAGGCCATGCCGCTCATCTGCGTCATCATGCCCATCATCGGGCCGGCGAACTGGGCGGCCTCCGGTGGCAGGTTCTGCTCCCAGGTCCGCGAGATCTGTGCGGCCACCGGATTGCACAGTCCCTTCCAGGTGGGCAGCGTCTCGTCCAGCCATTGCACCGGCGTCCAGGCGACGGCCTTGCTGACGCCGCCGGGCAGCGTGGTGACGTCGTCGAGCCAGACGTCGGCCAGGCGCACCGCGTCGGCCACCGCCTTCGTCTCCTTGTCGAGGACCGGGGTGAAATTCCCGATCTGCTGACGCGCGAGCTTCGCGGCGAGTTCGTAATTGACCGGGCCACCGGCGGACGGGCCGGTCATCGACGTCCCCATCCCGCTGAGCATGCTGCCCAGCTGGCTGAACATCTGGCCGAGCGCGGCGGGATCGAGGCCGGCGGACGGATCGAAACCCTCTCCGCCCATGGCGAATCCGAAGGGATTCTGCGCACCGCCCGACGCGCCGGCGCCCGAATCGCCGCTACGGTCGGGGTTCTTGTCCTTGCCGCCGTCATCATCGGAGGCGGACGAGAATCCGAAGGGCAAATCACTCATGAGTCCACGGTACCGCCACCATCGCCGGGTGTGGCCCTGGAGCGGTTTCGCCTTGAGCGTAGTTCGCGCAGGTCGGTGTTGTGGGCCGTGCGCCTCGGACCTCGTGTGGTGTGCCCTAGGGTGGTCGGAATGACAGGGCTCTCCTCGCGCCGCACCTTCACCGTGGCCGTCACCGCTCTCGTGATGCTGGTGTTTATCGTGGTCGGCACCACCGTCCAGGTGCCGTTCGTCGCGCTCGGACCGGGCCCGACAGTCAACACGCTGGGCACCATCGATCTCGACAACCGAGAGGTGCCGGTCGTCGAGATCGCCGGAGCGCGAACCCATCCGACCGACGGACATCTGAATCTGACCACCGTCTCGGTGAGCGACGGGCTGTCGTTGTTCGGTGCGCTCGGGATGTGGTTGTCGGGGACCTATTCGGTGCAGCCACGCGAGACGGTGTTCCCGCCGAGTCAGACGACCGAGGAGACCCAGCAGCAGAACACCCAGCAGATGACCGACTCGGAGGGCAGTGCGACGGCCGCGGCCCTGCGGTATCTGAACAAGCCGACCGCACTGGCGGTCGCGGTGGTGGCGCCGGATGGCCCGTCGGCGAAGGTGCTCAAGGCCAACGACGTCATCATCTCGGTCGACGGAACCGCGGTGGCGACCACCGAGGACCTGCAGAAGGCGGTGCGCACGCACAAGCCGGGTGAGCAGATCCCGTTCCGGATCCGCCGCGACGGCACCGAGTCCACCGTGACCGTCACCGCCGCCGCGCGTCCCGGCGAGGCCGACGTCGCCTACATCGGCGTCACCCCCGAGGTGCGCAGCGCCGACCCCGGACTGCGCATCACCTACAACGTCGGCGAGATCGGCGGGCCGTCGGCGGGACTCATGCTGAGCCTGTCGGTGATCGATAAGCTCGGCGGCGATTCGCTGACCCACGGCAAGTTCATCGCCGGCACCGGCACCATCGACGACGACGGCGACGTCGGTCCGATCGGCGGCATCACACACAAGACGCGTGCCGCACGTGACGCCGGTGCGTCGGTGTTCCTGGTGCCCGACGAGAACTGCACCGAGGCGAAGTCCGACGCCCCGGACGGTCTCGAACTGATCAAGGTGAGTTCCCTGACCTCGGCCGTCGACGCCCTCGACACGATCGGTGCCGGCGGGTCGGCGCCGCACTGCTGAGCGGTACCGGGCAGTCCGGCCCGACCGCTTGATCCTCCCGGTCGCTCAGTCCTCCAGCGCCGCGGCGAGCGCCGCTCGGAGGTCCGTGGCGAGGTCGGGGTGGGTCCGTAGTTCGCGTACCTGATCGGCGTCGTCGGGTTCGAGTTCGAGCAGCGCCAGCGTCGGTCCGCCGCGCAGTGCGCCGACCGCGAGCCGGGCGCGACGCGCATCGGGATGGTCGTGTGCCAGCTCGTCGCGGGCGTCGGGTGGCAGCACCGTGATGTCGACGACGACCGCCGCCCCGACAACCGGCTCCTGCCACGACGCCGTCGACAGGAACTCCTCCAGCGCGGCGAACGGGTCGTCCTGATCGGCGGTCTCCAGGGGTTCCTCGGCGATCGGACTGAGCACGGAATCGTCATCGGCGTCGACGACCTCGGGATGCAACGCGGCCAGTACCTCGGTGGGCACCAGCGCGAACACCGTCGGAGACTGACCCCATCGGTGCGGCGTCAGGAATCCCAGCGCATCGCGCAGGGTGCGACCGAGATCGTCGGGGGAGAAGCGGTGGGGCTGCGACATGGTGCACCCATCATGCCGTGCGCCCGGATGTCGTGTGCCGGATGTCGTGGCCGGGGCCGCGCCGGGAACTCGATCCGCGTCCGTGCCGTTTCCTCCGATGAGCGGCGTCACAGCTGCCCGGTACGGTGACCGGGCGTCCTCGTGGCGGGCACCAGTACAGTGGGGAACCACATCGCAGGGACTCGGCACAGCCGGTTGACGTGTGTCCGTATTGAGAATATTTGGAGAGTGGATCAGGTGGGCGTACGCGGGCCGGCAGGACTGCCGACACTGTCGCGCAGGAGCAAGATCGCCATCGGCATCGCGGTGGCGCTGCTGATCATTCTGTTGGTGGGGCCGCGCATCGTCGGCATCGCCACGGACTGGTTGTGGTTCTCCGACCTCGGCTATTCGAATGTGTACTCGACCATCCTCTGGACACGGGTGCTGCTGTTCCTGATCACCGCGGTCGTCGTGGGGCTGCTCATCTTCGGCGCCATCGCGATGGCCTATCGGTCGCGACCGGTGTTCGTCCCGACGTCGGGTCCGAGTGACCCGCTGGCGCGATATCGCGCCGTGGTGATGGGCCGCGTCCGCTGGTTCGCCATCATCCCGCCGGTGCTGATCGGCGTGCTGGCCGGACTGGTGGCGCAGGGGTCGTGGGTCACGGTGCAGACGTTCCTGCACAGCACCGACTTCGGCGTCACCGACCCGCAGTTCGGACTCGACATCAGTTTCTACGCGTTCGAGTTGCCGTTCATCCGGTTCATCCTCAACTTCCTGTTCGTCATCATCGTCATCGCGTTCTTCGCGAACCTGATCACCCACTACCTCTTCGGTGGTATCCGTCTCGGCGGCGGCAGTGGGTCGCTGACCAATCCGGCGCGCATCCAACTCGCGGCGCTGGCCGGCACCTTCCTGTTGCTCAAGGCGGTGTCGTACTGGTTCGACCGGTATCAGCTGCTCTCCAGCGATCGCAAGCAGGACATCTTCTCCGGTGCGAGCTACACCGACATCAATGCCGTCCTGCCGTCCAAGCTGATCCTGATGGCCATCGCGATCATCTGTGCGTTGGCGTTCTTCGCGGGTGTGGTGCTCAAGGATCTGCGTATTCCGGCGATCGCGACGGTGCTGATGTTGCTGGCGGCGCTGCTGATGGGGGTGGGCTGGCCGCTGACCATGGAACAGTTCTCGGTCAAGCCGAACGCCGCACAGAAGGAAGCCGAGTACATCAGCCGCAACATCGCGGCGACGACGGCCGCGTACGGTATCGAACCCGACAAAAACGTGGATTACCAGGAGAATTGGGGTGCGACGCCGCCGAGTGCGGAAGCCGTCAACACCGACGAGCCGACGTTGTCCAACATCCGCATCCTCGACCCGAACGTGATCGCGCCGACGTTCAATCAGCGTCAGTTCCTCAAGAACTTCTACGGGTTCCCGTCCCAGTTGGCCATCGACCGCTACACCGTCGACGGACAGCAGCGCGACTTCATCGTCGCGGTCCGTGAACTCGACCCCACCAAATACGGTGACCAGCAGCAGAACTGGCTCAACAAGCACACCGTCTACACCCACGGCAACGGGTTCGTCGCGGCACCGGCCAATCAGGTCGACGAGGCCTCCGACGACACGTCGGCCGGCGCCAGTGACCGCGGCGGACTCCCGGTCTTCTACGTGAGCGACCTGCAGAGCATCCGCGATCCCCAGTATCAGGAGACGGCGCCGATCAAGGTCAGCCAGCCGCGCATCTACTTCGGTGAACTCATCGCCAATGTGACTCCCGATTACGCCATCGTCGGTACCTCCGGCGGCGACCGAGAGTACGACGAGGACGGCCGCACCTACAGCTACACCGCCGATTCCGGTGTCTCCCTGAGTAATTGGTTCGTGCGCGCGATGTATGCGGTCAAGTACACCGAACGCAACTTCCTGCTGTCGGATGCCATCAACAGCAATTCACGGATCCTCTACAACCGCGACCCGCGGGACCGGGTCAAGCAGGTCGCGCCGTGGCTGACGGTCGATTCCAAGACCTACCCCGCGGTGATGGCCGACGGGTCGATCAAGTGGATCGTCGACGGCTACACGACCCTGGACAATTACCCCTACTCGCAGTCGACGTCGCTGCAGGAGGTCACCACCGACGCCCAGGACCTGATCAACAATCAGGCCCAGCGCACGCAGGCCAACGAGCAGGTGTCCTATGTCCGTAATTCCGTGAAGGCCACCGTCGACGCCTACACCGGCAAGGTGACGCTGTATCAGTTCGACGACACCGATCCGGTCCTCAAGACCTGGATGAAGGTGTTCCCGGGCACGGTCGAACCCCGCTCGGAATTCGACAAGAAAGCCGATCTGGCGGCGCATGTTCGTTATCCGGAAGATCTCTTCAAGATCCAGCGCGAACTTCTCGCGAAGTATCACGTGACCGATCCGACGGCCTTCTTCCAGAACAACAACTTCTGGTCGGTGCCGCCGGACCCGAGCAATGAGGACAATGCGAATCGTCAGCTGAACCAGCCGCCGTATTACTTCACCGCACGCGAACCCCGTGGCGGTTCCGGGTCCGGTTCACAGTTCCAGTTGACGACAGTGTTCACCGGATTCCGGGAACGAAACCTGGCCTCGTATATGACTGTTTCGTCCGACCCCGGGACCTATGGGCAGATCACGGTGAAGGTGCTGCCCGCCGATCGGCAATCGGGTGTCGGACCGATCCAGGCGCAGGACAACATGAAGTCGGCCGGTGCCGTGGCCTCGGACCGAAAACAGTTGGAGGGCACCACCAAGGTGACCTACGGCAATCTGCTGACCCTCCCGGTCGGCGGTGGCGGCATCTTGTACGTCCAGCCGATGTACACCGAGGTCGACTCGGGCGGCGGCGTGCCGAAACTGCATCGCGTTCTCGTCTACTACAACGCCGCGGCCGCGCAGCCGAAGGTCGGGTATGCGGCCACCGTGGCGCAGGCCCTGCAGCAGGTGGGCATCAGCCCGGAGGATGTGACGTCGCCGCTGGGCGGGGAGCCGACCACCGGCACCACCGAACCGGAACCGACGACGCCGACCACACCCACCACCCCGACACCGACGACCGGTGACACGGCGCAACGCGACGCCGCGGTGAAGGCGATCGGAGATGCGCTGGCGAAGCTCAGGGATGCGCAGAGCAACGGCGACTTCACGGCGTACGGGCAGGCACTCGATCAGCTCAATCAGGCCGTCCAGACCTACGAGAATCTGGGTGGCGGCAACTGACATGAAGGCCCCGAATGTGGTTGCGCTCACACGTGTTTGCCCAGTTCAGGGCCGATACGGGAGGCGATTTGCATCCGCTGGGAACCACCATGTAACGTGGTATTCACCAACGCGGGGTGGAGCAGCTCGGTAGCTCGCTGGGCTCATAACCCAGAGGTCGCAGGTTCAAATCCTGTCCCCGCTACCAAAGAAATAATGTTAGAACCACGGTCCTCAGGGGCCGTGGTTCTTTCTTTTTCCCACGGCATGGCACCTCTGGGGCGTTCGACGGTCAGGAACCCGGGGATGCGCGCGTGTGGGGCGGTTCTACGGGCACGGGTCGGTAGGTCCCGTCCGGTCGCCGATCCACCTCTGTCGCGCTTCTCGGTGACCTCTGTCGTGCCGATGAGGTCACTAGTTCTAACGACGTTGTTCTGCTCTCGCTTCCGTTCGGCGGCCAGAGTCGCGGCCAGATCGTCGTTCATGAGCAGTTGGTATGCCGGGGTCAGGTCGCTGGCGACGATGTCGTCATCGTGGACGTAGAGGCGCGTGAAGATGCTCTGGTTGAGGTCGCGGCGCGACTTTGTGTCGGCTGACAAGTAGTGCTCGTGGGCATTGCCGAGAAGCTCCAGGCAGCCTTCGAGTTTGGCGGTGAGGTGGGATTCCTGGAGATCGAACTCGCCGAGTTTCTCCTCTGCCTTCGCGCGCTCGGCTGCGATGCGTGCCTGTTCGGTGCGGAGTTCGGGTGTGCCGATTGCGTCGGCATAGAACGCTTCAAGTAGCTTGCGGCTCTCCTGTTCGAGCTGCTGGAGCCGTTCGGACGCTACCTGTCGATTCTGTGCGGCATCGGGGAGCAGAACGCGCATGTGGTCGAGGACGAGCCCTCGGATCGCGGTGGTCTGTTTCGGGCTGAGCGTAACGGTCTGCCAGTGAGCAGTCACGAGGTCTTCGAGGTGCGGCGCTTGGATGGCGCGAAAGGTGCAGCCGTTCTTGAGTCGTTGGCGTCCGAGGCAGTAGAAGTAGTCGTAGACGGTGCCCACCCGATTGCGGGTCTTCTCGAATGTGAGGGGTTCGCCGCATTGCCCGCAGTAGACCGAGCCCTTCAAATAGTGATTGTGCACGCGCGGCTTCTCGCGGCTCTGGTGGCGGGCCTGGCGGACCCGCTGGACCTCAGCGAAGAGCGCTTCGCTGACGAGGGCTGGGTGGCTGCCGGGGTACTCGACACCTTCGAACCTGACCGCACCCGTGTAGTAGCGGTTCTTGAGCATCGACGTGATGTGCGAGTGCGCGATCGGCCGGCTGGGGCGATTGGGCCGGGTCACGGTGGTCACACCGCGCTTGTCGAACTCGTCTTTGATCATCCCGGCTGTCCACTCGCCGGTGGCGTAGCGTTCGAACATCCAGGTGACCCACTGGCCGCGCTCGGGGTCGATGACGACGGTCTTCACTTCTCGGCCGTCGTCGGTGCGGCTGCGGCTGTTGAGGTAGCCGAACGGTGCCATGCCTGGAGTGCCGCCACCCTTTGCTTTTTGGAGCATGCCTTTCCGGGATTCGGTGGCAAGGTTGCGGCTGTAGAACTCGGCGATTGAACTCATGATGCCGTGGAGCAGCATCCCGCTCGGCGTCTCGTCGATATTCTCCGAGCAGGAGACGAGCTGGGCGCCGACAGAGGTGAGCTGCAAATTGATCTCGACGTCGTCGACGCGATTGCGGGCCAGGCGGTCAACCTTGTGCACGATGACGTACTGGATCTTGTGTGCCTTGACGTAGTCGAGCATCTTCTTCAGCTCCGGGCGATTGGCTGAACGGGCACTCTCACCGGCATCGACGAACTCTGCGACCGTCACCGCGTCCAGTGACTGCGCCTTGCGGAGGCAGGCCTCGCGCTGGGCAGGAATCGAGAAGCCCTCGGCCTCACCGCCTCGCTCGGCTTGATCTTTCGTGCTGACGCGGAGGTACTGCACCGCCAGTGGCTTGATTCCGAGCGAGGGTGCGGCGGTCATGCGTAGCTCCGTTTCCGTGTTGCGCGGGGTGCGCGGATGAACTTCTGGCGCTCGTAGCGGTTGGTGCGGATAGGTCGGGCGCAGCGGCTTGCAAGAGGTGCATCGTCGGTCTTGTCGAGCCCAGTTTGTGCGAGACGGACGCGAATGGCTGGTTCGCTGACGCCGAAGTGGGATGCCAGGTCGGCGACACGCTGGATGCCGTTGCCCCAGGCCGCTTTGAGTGACCGCTTGGAGACAAGGGCACACCCAGCGAAGTAGTCGGCAGCGGCCTCGGCCTGCTCGGCCGCGGTCATCTTGTGGGTGGCGCGGTAGAGCTGAGCTGTATGGCCGTGGTCGATGATGTGCTTGAACTCGTGCAAGAGCGTGAAGCGTTGGCGAACGGTGGGTTCTCTTGCGGAGAGCACGATCACCCACTGCTGACCGTTCCAGTAGCTCATTCCGGAGACCGGGATGCGCTCGCGGATGACGACGATGCGGGGCAGACCGGTGATGTGTTGCTCGAGGATGCCACGTTCGTCAGCGATCAGATCGGCGAGCTTGGCAGCCTGGATCTCGGCGGTCCGCAGTGCTTCGAGGAAGCTCGCCTCGCGCTGCGGGATGACAGCCCGGAGGCTCGTCAGTACTGATGGTTTGTAAGTATGTGTCATGGTGAGCCTCCTTTCATAGTGGGCTGTGGTTATTCTCTTTCGTCTTCTCCGTCGTGCGGTCCGCTAGGGTCGTATCCGTGCTTCGCTGCAATTCGTGCGAAGCTCGCTTCCATTTCTTTCGCTGCCGATTCCGGGAGATCTGAATACTTGCTGCGAAGGTAGGGAGATAAGCTCGGCAGTGTTTTCGGTTGGACGTAGCCCGCAAGACTGAACAAGTCGGAGAGTTCGAGACCCAGTACGTCTGCCAGTGATTTCAAGGTCTCTGGCCGCGGCTGGGGGATGTCACCACGCTCGATACGCAGGACGTTGGAGTCAGTCATGCCAGAGCGGCGAGCGACTTCTTTGATGGTCAGCTCGAGCTCGTTCCTACGCTCTTTGAGCGCCATTCCGAGTTTGACTGCGTTAGTGGTATTTGCCATGGTGATTATCTCCGATTTCTTCATTTCCTTATTTCTATTTTATTCCCAAAATTGCATAAATGCAGTACTGAAATCGTTGTAGAATCGGCGAGGTTTTCCTTACCTCTGTGCAGATTTGTCGAGGGATGGTGGGGAGTCAGGGAGCTGCTGGCTGCAGCTCGACCCGACTCCCCGGTTGTGGATAGGGTGACTCACTCCTTGGGTTGACGGCCCCGCGAAGTTGCTCGCTTGCTGGTGCCGAACAGGGTGGCGATGGCGTCGCGCTGTTCGGCAGCTTCGCGGTCGATCTCGGCGGTCAGTGCTTCGGCCTTGGCCGCGATCTCGGGATCGGCTGCCAGCGTGGCGATGCGGTTCTCGATCGCGTCACGGATGGTGTCCGTGAGCGACACGCCACTGAGTTTGGCCAGGATCGACAAGCGAGCGTGCTGTTCGTCTTCGAGACGAATTGCCAGTGTTTTCATGAGTCTCCTGCTCCTTCCTGAAGGTTTGTTTCCGGGTGTCCCGGTCACCGTCTTCGAGGTGGTGCGGCCGGTGAGCGGACTGCTCACTGGGACGGCCGCAGTCTCTCGACGACGGGTGACCGGCTGCCTTAGATCACCCGGAAGAGCCAGACCTTGCCGTCGGGTGCGTTCTCGATGTGGACGTCGCCACTGAGCTGTAGGTCGCGGGCGAATCCGTCGTAGTCGAACTGGATATAGGCACGGAGGTCGGCAGGTACCTCACGGTCGAGCGTCTCCTCGATGCCGCTGCCTTCGAGCACCTCGCGGGCCCACTCGGCCGGTGAGTCGTAGGTGCCGATGAAGCAGTCATCGAACTGGGCGAGCATGTCGGGATTGCCGTCGTGGATCTCGGCCCAGGTGGCGAACGCGGGGCCATGTTCGGCGATGCCGCGAGCGACGTTGGCAACCTGGTCGAGCGAGTCGTACTCGCCGACTTGGTAGTCACCGAAGTCGTCGTAGTCAAAGATGCCCCATTCCTCGGCGTCCGGCTCGTGCGATCCGGCCAGGATGCGATCGACAGCCGGCTGCAGGTCGCTTGGGTCGGCGGCGGCGTCAAGCCAGTCGCCCAGGAGTCGCCCGGCGTTGTAGTCGGCCAGGCTGCCGACCCAGATACGGGGGTGGAGTTGTGGGGTTGATTCGTCCTCGTGATGTGGTTCGTGTTCTTCATGGTTCATAGCACCTCCTTTCGTTTAGTCGGTTTAGTTGTGTTGGGCTGCAGGGCGGTTCGAATGCGCTGTTCGGCGATATCGACGTACCGGGGGTTGATCTCGATTCCGAGCCAGTCGCGCCCAGTACGAGCAGCCACAACAGCCGTGGTGCCTGAGCCGATGAAGGGATCGAGGACGAGACCGGGTTCGGCGGGTGCATCACAGGTGCAGCTTGGGCGTGGTGGTCTCCGGTGTGCCTGATTGCCGCGTCGCACAAGCTGTCGTATCCAGGGTGCTCGGCAGTGCGAGCACCGCAGTCGTGGAGAGCCAGCCAGAATCATGCGCTGGACAAGGGCTTCCGGGTAGGTGGCGATGTGGCTGCTGCGGAAGTTGCTGACGCTCATCGCCCAGACATCACCGGGGTTCTTGCCGAGCGGATGGCCGACTCGTCCGCTGGCTCGGAGATTCAGCAGACCGCGATCGCTGTGGGTGTTGGGCCCGCGTCCCGCTTTCTCGACGCGGGTCGCTGGTCGGGGTGACCGTCGTGGTGGTCGGGAGACGTGCGGGATGCGAATTTCGTCGAGGTCGAAGTAATAGCGCGGCGACCGTGTCAGGAGGAAGATGACCTCGTGCGAGGCAGTGAGCCGGTCCTGCACGCTCGATGGGACTGTGTTGGTCTTGGCCCAGACGATCTTGTTGCGAATTGTCCAGCCGTCCGCGATCAGTTGGAGCGCCAGACGTTCCGGGCCAAGAAGCAAACTCTTGCGCTCGGCGCCTTCTCTGGTGTGGGTGCTGTAGGTGTCACCAAGGTTGAGCCACAGAGTCCCGGTCGAGACGAGGACGCGGGCACACTCGGTGAGCACGGTACGCAGCTGGGTAACCCAGGCGTCGACGTGCGTTTCGAGGCCGAGCTGGTCGTCGTGGCCGTAGTCACGCAGCCGGAAGTACGGCGGACTGGTGATGACGCAGTCGATGCTGGCGTCAGGCACCGTCTTCAACTGTGCGAGCGCATCGCCAGTCAGGACCCGGTTTCGTGGTGGCTCGCTCATTGCAGCCACTCCTGTGCGCTGGCGGCGAAGCCGGCAATCGTCGTTACCCGGTACAGGTTGGGAGTCAGCCGTGTTGAGCGCAGGATGGAGGACTTCACCTTCTCGGCGCGCGTCTGGCCCGTAAAGATCCAGATCACCAGCGGGAAGGCGTGGTGCGCGTCCTGCTCGATGCCGCTGGCTCGGTAGGTCTCGTACTGGCCGCATTTCTTGAGCACGGTCGGGAGTGATTCGGTGCCGAGGTCGACTTCGATGAACCAGCGATCGACGTAGTCCTTTGTCCGAACGACACTGGCAAGGTCCGGCTGCAACAGGCGCCGTTCGCCGCCGGGACCGATGTAGCGCCGCCAGGAGTTGGGCTCGGTCGCCACGTCGGTCGCTTCGACAGCCTCAAGCACGGTCAGATTACGCACGCCGAGGTGGACGTCGGCGACCGCCAAGCAGTGTTGGAGAAAGCGCAGCGACGGTTCATGGCTGCGGTAGGTCTGACCCTCGTCGCGGAGCAGTCGGGCACCGGCCGGAGCCAGTTGCCAGATGCGGGCGGCACTCCCTGCGCGGACTCCACCGACCCGACGCGGTAGCGCTCGGATCAGGGCCAGACGTTCGAGTCGTGCCAGGACGTAGCGGGTGGTGCGGGCGGCCGAGTCGGTACTGCCGTGACCGGTGAAGGCGAAGGACTGGACTTGGTGCGTGGTGAGGTAGCGGTGCTCGTCGATGCGGCGCAGGACCTCGTGGTCACGCTCCGGCATCGCCTCACTGATACGTCGGAGCTCGTCGCGGTCGATTCGTCGCCGTCGCTTGTCCGGCTGCAGTACTCGGGCGCTCTCCGTCGACATCGTCGGCGGAGTATTCGTCCCCCGACCGCGCACGAATTCGCGACTGACCTGCGACGACGATGATGTGGCGGATGAGCCGGCCGGAATAGCGGATGGAATGCCCTGTCCTGGGGTGTAGCTGGTCATGATGCACCCCCTTCTGTGTCGGATCGCTTGGTGCGGCCGAAGGATTCGCGGGGGGATCGGCGTTCGGTGAGCGACAGCAAATCGGCTTCGACGTCACTGAGCGGCTGGCCGTAGCGCTCGCGGGAGCGTCGTCGGATTGACTCGGCCGACCGGACGGGGTCGGGCATCTTCGTGGTGGTGGCACTGACCCATGGGCCGGGCGTGTTCTGGTGCAGGATTTGGGCGTACGCCTGGTATGCGGGCAGCGCTTCGAAGTCGGCGGGTTCGAGCTGGCCGCTGGTGAGATTGGCGAACTCGCGGGCATCGGGGTGGCTGAGTTGAAAGGCGATACGCGTTCTGGCGTTTGCGGTGACGGCTTCGCGGATCGACTTCGGTAACTGGCCGAGGTGCTGGTGCGCCAGGGTGTAGCCGACGCCGAGCCCGCGTGCTTGAGCCAGTGCGTCACCGATATCGCCGGGGAGCCGGAGGTAGTCCTGGACTTCGTCGATCAGGATCGTGACCGGGTGCCGCGACTTTGGTGGCTGTGAGGCCCGGGCGAGGGTCGCGGTCCATAGCTGCGAGACGATCAGGGAACCGAGCAAGGCGGCAGCTTCGGGGCCGATCTTGCCCTTCTCCAGACTGACCAGCAGGATGCGGCGTTTGGTGAATACGTCGGAGAGATCGAACTTCGGACGCCGCTGGCCGAGAATGCCACGTAGGCCCGGACGGAGCAGGATCGGACGAACTCGGCGCAGTAGGGGTGCGGTGGCCTGAGCTTGTTCGTTCTCGCTGAGTCCTTCCCACCACGCCCAGAATCCGCCGAGGCCCATCGGGTCTTCGCGGGTTACCCGGCCAACGATCGAGCGTCGAAAGCCGGGATTGGTGAGCAGCAGCGGCAACATCGCGATCGAAGCGTCACCGCGCCGGGCGAGCGTCAGCAGGCTCGCGTGCAGGACGTCTTGAGTGCGAGGACCCCAAGCGTCGGCCCACAGTGAATGGAACACGCCGAGGATCGTGTCGGCAGCGAGATCGGGATCAGTCGAGCCGACCAGCCCGTTGATGCCGATCGGTGCGGGATCGGTGGCGTCGACAATGGCTATGTCATCGAGTCGAGATTCGTCGGCGCGCTGCAGGATGTCGTCGATCAGGTCGCCCTTGGGGTCGATCACGACAAGTCCGCGCCCCGCCACGATATCGGCCAGAGCAAATTGGCCGAGCAGGTTCGATTTACCGACGCCGGTTGGGCCGGTGATGGCAATTCCGGAGAGTGAATCGCGAACCGAGATGGCGATTGGTCGCTCTGGCTGTGCGGTCGAAACCCCAACTATGCGGCCCTCTTTCGGCGTATTTGCTGAGGTGGGGAGTAGCTTCGGGTGTCGCGATGGCACGCCGGGAAGCGGTGCGGCGTCGCGGTGAGTGATGGGCCAGGCCGTCAGCGCCACGACCTCACTGACGCTCAGCGCCGTCGTCCAGAACCACGGTGCGCGGGCGCGGTCGAATGACGTAGGAGCCACGCGGGTGGCGGTGAGCTGGGCGCTCGGTGCGTTCAATCCGCGAACCGCGGCGATGGCACGATCCGCCAGGCGTCTGGCTCGGTCGTCATCTGCGGCTGTTGCCGCGACACGGATGACGCACCCGAACCGAAACTCGCGGAGCTTGGCTGTGGCGAGTGTGCGGTCACCGCCGCGTAGTTGGTGGGGCGGGAGCTGAGGGGTCTTGCGTGGTCCGAGCAACACTTGAAGGTAGACGCGCTCATGCTGTCCGGCGATCGCGAGAGCACCGAGGAGCCCTCGCGTGACAGATTCAGTGGATTCGTGAGCGAGCGCCCCCCCGACCGCAGACCGTGACCGGACGCGGATCTTCGCCGCGACATCGGCCCGCGGCCCGACTGCAAGCGGCTTGGGATCGTCGACGACAAGACCCGGAAGATGAGTCCGCAGTGCCTCGATCACCTGGTGGCGGCGGCGCATCGGCATCCCGATCCGCCACCGCACTTGACGATTGCTGCCGAGCGCCTCGATGACGATCTGTGGCTGCCCGCTGAGTCCCGCCAATGCGACGACGGCGGCGTGCGCGGCCTCGATCGCGAGCGGAGCGGGGATCGACAACGTGACGAAGACCAGACGGTTGGCCTCATTCATCGCCAGTCTCCTGGCGCTCCGCGCGGCGTTCGGCCTCTTCCTGCGCTTCCTTCTCGGCTTGGGCGACGGCGATGGCAACCACCGTGCGGGCAATCCGCCCCAGATCTGGGTCGGAGCGAAGTTGGCCGCGAATCCGTAGGTGCCGATTCCTGCCACGCTTTAGCGGTTGCGATGTGCGTGAATGTTTTTTGGACATAGTAAATACACCCTCCTTTCGGTGGTTAACTGGTGATTTGAATGGCAATTGGTGTGCTGCATTTATGCAGCGGCCATGCCCTTACTATGAGCTGCACGAATGCAGCGGTCAATATGTCCAGCGCATTCCACAACACCGGCTGGAACTCGGTCGAATCCGAACTACCAGCGTCGAAAATGTCGATAAATGAGTGAACAAGATCCTCCGACAATGGCGACGGTCGCGATGGTGATGCAGAGCGGAACCCAGATCGCTTGCAGGATGTAAATGGCACCGTAGAGCGCCGCGGCGCTGACGAATATTGCGATGCAGGCGTTGAGCAGCCGGCCCCCGAGCCCGCCGGGGTCGCCACTCACGACGACTCCCGGCGGATCTCGCGAAGGATGCCCTGCTCGAACCCGTACAGCTGACATTCGAGGTCGAACAGCTCCTGATCGGTCGGGAACCGACGCGCTACCGCGTTGATGATCACCTGGCCGAGCGTGTCGGCCTTCAGGAAGGCATACTCGAAGCTGTCAGTGCCGAACCCGTCTCGCTCCAGTTCGGACAGGTGCCACAATGCCAGCTCGTACTCGTCGGGCAGCGAGAAGCTGAGACCGCGTTCAACGTGTGCTATGTCGTGCACGAAGCGCCAGGCGAAGTTGGCATCGGGCGAAGTCAGGATGACCGAGGCCGAGTTCTCCGACGACACCGGCATCGACCCGCCCGACTGCGCCGAGCGGGAGTATGCAGCGCACAACTCCGGATAAGTCGACGGCGCGTCCGGCCGTGGCGTCCAGGCGAAGCCGCATTCCCGCACCTTCGCGGTCGCGGTGGCGAAGACCCAGCGTGTCAGCCTCCGCCTGGCCTGATCAATCTCTTCGGTACAGATGTAGTCGGACTGAACTCCGAGTGTCGCAACCGCGAGATCGGGTGTTGTGTCGGTCATTTCTGACCTCCTCGCCCGACGCACCGTGCGCACTGGCAGAAGACGCCGTGCGGTGCGGCCGCTTTCGTCATCTGCTGAATCGCCGACGAGGTGAGACGGTTGATCTTTGCCTCGGCCTGCCGACGTTCCCGATTGACGCGGGCAATCTCGATCTGGCGGTCGGACTCGTCGAAGATGTCGATAAGGAAGCCGACGAGGTAGAGGATCGCCAAGATCGTGGCGATGGCCGCCAGGATGATCACTAGCGTGGTCATCACCGGTTCACCGCCCTGCTCGTGTCGGCGACGATCTGGCCGATGCCGACAACGGTCATGGTCTTGATGAAGTCGAGATCGCCGGACGCGGCCGGCGCCGCCAGTGCAAGCTGTTGCTGCATCTGCGACACCAGCGCGACCTGCTGCATTGCGTACGCACCAGCGCGAGCAACGGCATCGATCCGTGCCTGCTGAACCTCACCGGCTGCCGCCACACGTGCGGTGCTGATCTCGGTTGAGTAGTTGATCGTCGCGAGGTCACGGCCGGTCTGACGGGACAGTCGGCCGCCGGAGATTGAGCGGCTCGGGACGAGAGATTGGTTGTAAGGCTCCATAGAGGACATGTGTACTGCTCCTTGGGGTGTGATTCTCTGACGCTTGTTGACTGGTGGAGGCTGCTACGAGGCCGATTTCTCCGGATACTCGGCTTTGGCTGAAAGGCGAACCTGCTCGTCCCTGATGCAGACCCGCTCGCCAACACGGGTGCACCTGCACGACACGCAGAGTCCCCCGCGCCCGGTATGCGTATCGGGCTTGGGATCGAGGTAGTGGAACGACGACATGTGTTGCCTCCATTTCGTTTTGGCATCCGCGATGCTCGGCGTGACTCAACTATGGAGGCGTGATCGATCGGTTGGCGAGTACATGCACCATGCCCGAATGCTTCGGCGTGCAGCCTCGGGGGAGTGTGCATAACATCACGAGATATTCCGAACGTAGGAATATCGCGACAGTGAACGTCTGGGGCTCGTAGTCTGGTGTCACGATCCCGAAACGAAGGAGGCAGGGTGGAGATCGACGGAATGAAGGTGGTCGCGCACACGGACGGGTGCGAGGGGAAGCACTGCCCAACGATCTATCGCAAGGACGATGAGACGATCGTCGTACAGGGATACGATGCGACGAATCTCTTCACGGAGAAGTTGCCCAGTGGTGAGCTTGCTGTCGCTATTCCAGTCGAACTGTTTCGGAAAATGAAACTCTGAAACCGTCGAAAGATGGTGGACCTCATGTTTGGTGGTCCACCATCTTTTTTGTGTAAAATAGGGAGGATGATTTTGAGTTCTGACGCTGTTGATATTGATCCTTGGGATTCCGTGACACGCGAAGCTTTTCGATTCGAAGGCCTTCCTTCCTACGGGTCAAACGAATTCGACGAACGTTTTCGTGAGTTCATTCAGACAGGTAAGGTCGAACAAAACGACCGAACTTCGTGGTCTCAGGAGGTTGCTGATATGACGGAGAGCGGAATTTCGGTTAAACGCCTTAGGGCTGTTTCGATCCCGAACTCGGATTACGAGCGATACGAACTTGAAGCCGGCTATCGTCCTGGCGTGTTAGCTGGCGAGGACATCAGGGTGTGTGAACGAAACAAAATAGACGGCAGGTTTCCTGATTTCTGGCTCTTCGACGACAAGTATATCCAGGTGCTTGACTACGACGAATCCGGTGCAGTGATCGGGATGAAGAACTTTCCTGCAGATGATTACCGTCAAATGATTGACCAAGTGCGGAAGGTCTTCAACGAATCGCGCAGTATTGAGTTCTGATAGTAGAGAATCTCAAATACCGACTGCTCGAATCTTTCTCGGTCAGATGCTTCGTGAGATTAGAAAAGCGCATGGCATCACGATGAAGGACATTGTCGAAAACACCAAAGTCGGCACGAGTAGAAGGTTCACACAGCCGACGCTGTCGAAAGTTGAGAACGGACAGCTGCCTCTGCTCGAATGGTCTGATGTCGTAGTTCTTCTTGAGGCCATCGGGGCAACAGCTGAAGAGCGCCAGACCGCCCGACGACAGTACGACATATGTCAGCTTGACGAAAACTCTTTCGCTTTCATTCACGCTACGGGTGTCGACGCAAAGCAGCGTCAACTAGCTCAGTTGACTGAATCGGCTAGAATGTTTCGCTGCTACAGCCGGTCCGTTTTTCCGGGAATAGTCCAAGTTTACGACTATGCATATGGGATTTATATCAGTCTGGGTCTTAATCACTCGCAAGCTGATCGGGCCGCCAACGCCAGGGTGGCTCGAGGGTATGCTCTTAGCGATCGAAGTAAGCACTTTGTGCTTGTTGTCGACGAATGCGCGCTGTATTCACCACATCCCTCATCGACCGTAGGGTGCGAGTCGCTCCGTCATCAGCTAGATTACACTCTCCGCGAATCGTACCGGACCAATATCAGAGTTCAAGTTTTAAGAGGCACTGCACCAGTGACGGCGGAAATTTCGGGACCCTTCGTACTCATGGACAATAGGTATGTATCGGCGGAGTGCGTAGACCGGGAAATATCGTCAAGTGATGCGCGAGTAATCGAATCATATGAAAGAGTGTTCAAGTCGATATTTGAGGCAGCTGAAGACGAAGACGCGTCGCGTTCAATGATTGAAAAGGCAATCGCGCGATTCGACGATGCCGGTGTGAGCGAGTAGATGAGAAGCAGACGTCCGCTATGCTCTGAAATCTAGTTCAAGCGCCTCGCGTTTCGGTCTGTCGTGACCAATGCGCTTTCGAGCGCCGAAACCATCTTGCGACTCGATTTTGCAGAAACAAGACTGGTCGGGTTTCCGCTTATTCCAGCAGCGAGATGATCGGACGCTCTATTCGTCATAGCGTTCAGTGTTACTGTGCGAAATTCGCCGTTGTTGAAAACAATGACTTGTGCTGCTGCTAGCCCGGTGCCAAAGTTTGGTCCGCGCATTGACCATCGTTGTTCGGCAAGGATTCCAATGTCTGGCTCGCCGCTCAGTGAATTGTGGCGCAGCTCTTTAATGTTGGCGCGGTTCAGGACGCGTCCGAATATGTCTCTTAGTTGGTTTACTGAGAGTGAGGTACGGTACTCGAACGTTGTTTGAGCCACGGGTCGAAACACCTTTCATTGAAGGTCAACAGGTCTATAGCAAGATTGTGCACACGAGCTTCCGCTTCCGTGTTGTCGAACGGATTTTACCTCCGGACTTTGATCTTCGCTTGTCACCCAATCGGATGGATCTCCGATGGTCGCGGGTCCGCGGTTGAGGCAGCAGGGTGAGCTCTGCTGGTATCACTAGCCCAGACGCGAGCCGTGTCTGCCCGAAGATGTCGGACAGGTTTGGCATGCTGTTCATACGGTGGCGCGCCACGAGCGCGATTGTTCGCACATTTGTTCGAACTAATGGTAAAATGGCATCAGCATATGCCTGGAGAAAACAAAGGTAGACCAGCTGTGGCACTCAAGAAGTCGGACCTCTACTCATCCCTGTGGGCAAGTTGCGACCAGCTTCGAGGCGGCATGGATGCCTCGCAGTACAAGGACTACATCCTCACTCTGCTGTTCGTGAAGTACGTCTCCGACAAGGCGAAGGCGGATTCAGCCAGCCTGATCGACGTTCCCGAAGGCGGCTCGTTCGACGACATGTTGGCTGTGAAGGGTAAGCCCGACATCGGCGACAGGTTCGACAAGATCGTCGGTGCACTGGCGCAGGCCAACGGCCTCGTCAACGTGATCGACATCGCGAGCTTCAACGACGAGGAGAAGCTCGGCAAGGGTAAAGAGATGGTCGATCGCCTCTCCAAGCTGGTCACGATCTTCAACGACCTCGACTTCCGAGGCTCCCGAGCCGAGGGCGATGACCTGCTCGGCGACGCCTACGAGTACCTCATGCGTCACTTCGCCACGGAGTCCGGCAAGAGCAAGGGCCAGTTTTACACCCCGGCCGAGGTCTCGCGCATCCTCGCCAAGGTCGTCGGCATCGGCACGCAGACCCGCCAGGATCAGACTGTCTACGACCCGGCCTGTGGTTCTGGCTCGCTGCTGCTCAAGGCGGCAGCCGAGGCACCACGCGGCATGTCGGTCTACGGCCAGGAGAAGGACAACGCCACCTGGGCACTCTCCAGGATGAACATGATCCTGCACGGCAACGAGATCGCCGAGATCTACAAGGGCGACACCATCACGAGCCCGCAGACGGCGGCGGGGAGTCACCTCAAGACCTTCGACTTCGTAGTCATGAACCCGCCGTTCTCGGTCAAGTCCTGGAACAACGGCCTCGAGAACGACTACAGCCGCTTCGAGTACGGCCGACCGCCTGAGAAGAATGGCGACTACGCGTTCCTGCTGCACGCGCTGACATCACTCAAGAGCACCGGCAAGGGCGCGATCATCCTGCCGCACGGCGTCCTCTTCCGCGGACACGCAGAAGCCGGCATCCGCAAACGCCTCCTGCAGCATGGGTTCATCAAAGGCATCATCGGTCTGCCCGCCAACCTGTTCTACGGCACCGGCATCCCGGCCTGCATCGTCATCCTCGACAAGGAGAACGCGGTCGGACGTACCGGTGTGTTCATGATTGACGCGTCCAAGGGCTTCATCAAGGACGGCAACAAGAACCGCCTGCGCAGCCAGGACATCCACAAGATCGTCGACACGTTCAACAACCAGCGTGAGATCGAGCGCTACTCGCGCATGGTGCCGATGAGCGAGATCGCCGACCCGAAGAACGACTACAACCTCAACATCCCGCGCTACATCGACTCCTCCGAGCCCGAAGATCTACAGGACTTGCACGCACACCTGCACGGCGGCATCCCGGATCGTGACCTCGACCTGCTCGACGATTACTGGCAGGCGTTTCCGCAGCTACGCGCGCAACTCTTCAAATCGATCCGCACAGGCTATAGCGACCTGACCCTTGACGTCAGGGAAGTGCAGCAGGCAATCCTCGACTCGCCTGAGTTCCAGAAACTCGCCGATGAGGCCCGATCGATCACGACCGACTGGTTCGACGCGCATCGAGACGATCTAGCCACAATCGATGCTGACACCAAGCCCAACGATCTCATCGCCACGATCGGTGACGACCTGCTGGAGCGCTTCAAGCCTGTACCGTTGCTCGACGAGTACGACGCATACGAGCAGCTCATGACCTACTGGCACGCTCAGATGCACGACGACGTGTACCTGATCATGGCCGACGGCTGGACGGGGGCAGCGAAGCCGCGACTGACGATCAATGACAAAGAGCGCAAACTCACCGAGGAACCTGACCTCACCATCGGCTCTGGCAAGTACGCTCAGAAGTACAAGATGGACCTCATCCCGCCAGCACTCATCGTCGCGCGCTATTTCACTGACGAACGGGCCAAGGTCGACGCGCTCACGGTCGCGGCCGAGGAAGCTACGCGCGCCGTCGAGGAGTACGTCGAAGAACACGCCGCCGAAGACGGACTGCTCGCCGAAGCCATGGACGACGACAAGATCACCAAAGCGCTTGTCGCGGCGCGGCTCAAGAGCATCAAACGGGGCGGCGACCCCGACGAGATTCAGGCACTACAGCACGCCACTAAGCTATACAGCTCCGAAGCCGCCGGAAAGAAGGCAGTCAAGGACGCCCAGGCGGAACTCGATCTTGCGACCCTTAAGAAGTACGGCGATTTGACTGAGGATGAGATCAAGACGCTGGTGGTCGATGACAAATGGCACGCAACTGTCGTGCATAGAATCGCGGGCGAGGTCGAAGCGCTCACGCTCGAATTGGTTGCGCGGATTCAGCAGCTCGGTGAACGGTATGCCGAGACTGTGAACGACCTCGACACTGAGCTGGAGAAGCTCGAAGCCAAAGTCGCCAACCATCTCGCCGCGATGGGGGTTCAGTGATGACACTTGCACCGTGGACTGAAGAAGAGATTCGGTCGTTCGCGTCGATTGGAACCGGGGCCAAAGACACCAAGGACCGCATCGATAGTGGCAAGTATCCCTTCTTTGTCAGGAGTCAGAAGGTCGAGCGCATCGACTCTTGGTCGTTTGACGGTGAGGCTGTGCTGACCGCCGGCGATGGTGTTGGTACCGGCAAGGTTTTCCACTACATCGACGGCAAGTTTGACTATCACCAGAGGGTCTATCGAATCAGTAACTTCCGATCTGACGTATCTGGGAGATACTTCTTCCACCAATTTAGCCGGAATTTTCTTGCACGCATCGAGTCGCTGACCGCCAAGTCATCAGTTGACTCCGTTCGCATGGAGACTATCGCAGGGATGCAGGTCCCGGTGCCTGGCCGAGCCGAACAGGACCGCATAGCTCAAGTAATCGACGACGCGGACGATCTGATCGCCACCCTCGAACGCCTCATTGTCAAGAAGCAGGCGATCAAGCAGGGCATGATGCAGCAGCTCCTGACCGGCCGCACCCGCCTGCCTGGCTTCACGGGTTTGTGGCATGAGGGATCTCTTGGTGAAGTGGCCCGAATCAAGACCGGCTCCAGAAACAACCAAGATAAAAAGGCGGGTGGACGGTATCCGTTCTTCGTCAGATCTGCGACTGTCGAGCGTATTGACTCCTACTCGTACGACTGCGAAGCCATTCTCGTGCCTGGTGAGGGTGGCATCGGATCGATCTTTCATTACGTGAACGGGAAGTTCGAGGTGCACCAACGTGTGTACAAGATCAGCAATTTCGCGGCCGATGTGAATGGGAGATTTATCTATTACTTCATGCGTCAGTACTTTGGCGATCACGCAATGGAGAACAGCGTCAAGGCCACGGTCGACTCGCTCCGTCTTCCGACGTTCAAGAACTTCGTTTTACGACTGCCTTACCGCGACGAGCAGGATGCACTCGTGGGAGTTCTAGATGATGCAGAGTCAGAGGTGGCGGTACTCGAAAATCGACTCGCAAAAGCGCGCACCATCAAGACCGGCATGATGCAGCAGCTCCTGACGGGCCGCACCCGCTTGCCTGTGGAGGTTTCGGCATGAGCGATGTTGGCCAGGTCGAGCGCAAGGCACAGGATCGCGTCGTTAGGCTGTTCCGCGAGCAGCTTGACTACGAGTGTCTCGGCAACTGGGAAGGTCGCGCAGGGAACTCAAATATTGAGCGGCAGTTGCTTATTCAGAACCTCAAAGCTCGGGGCTACGACGACAATCTGATTAATCGGGCTCTCGACAAGCTCGACAAAGCTGCGGCCGTGGGTGCTGGTCACGATCTGTACGAAGCCAACAAAGATGTCTACAGTCTGCTTCGCTACGGCGTGAAGGTGCAGCCGGGTGCTGGCGAGAACTTCGAGACTGTCTGGCTCGTCGACTGGGCCACGCCTGAGGCGAATCACTTCGCGGTAGCCGAAGAGGTCACGATCGCCGGGGAGCACACCAAGCGCCCTGACATCGTGTTCTATGTGAACGGTCTCGCACTGGGAACATTGGAGCTCAAGCGATCGAAAGTGGCTGTCTCTGAGGGTATTCGGCAGACGATTGGCAACCAGGACAAGCAGTTCATCCGCTCGTTCTTCTCGACGGTTCAGTTCGTCTTCGCCGGCAACGATGTTGAAGGACTGCGCTACGGCGTGATCGACACCCCTGAGAAGTACTGGCTGGAGTGGAAGGAGCCCTCGGACGTCGAGGACCCGCTCGACCGCGCGCTGCTGCAACTGTGCAGCAAGGATCGCATCCTAGAACTCATCCACGACTTCATCGTGTTCGACGCTGGCGTGAAGAAAGGTCCGCGCCACAACCAGTACTTCGGTGTGAAAGCCGCTCAGGAGCGGATCGCCAAGCGTGAGGGCGGCATCATCTGGCACACGCAGGGCTCGGGCAAGAGCTTGACGATGGTGTGGCTGGCCAAGTGGATTCGGGAACATCAGGACGATGCGAGGGTTCTGCTGATCACCGACCGCACCGAGTTGGACGACCAGATCGAAGGTGTGTTCAACGGTGTCAACGAGCAGATCTACCGCACTAAGAGCGGCTCAGACCTGATCGGCACCCTCAACGCATCCGATGAGTGGCTGATCTGCTCGCTGGTGCACAAGTTTCGTGGGGCAGACACGGACGCAGGCGACGATGATGATGCGACCGCGGACTTCATCAAAGAGCTCAACGCCACGATCCCGAAAGACTTCAAGGCCAAGGGCAACATCTTCGTCTTCGTCGACGAGGCGCACCGCACGCAGTCGGGCAAGATGCACACCGCCATGAAAGAACTGCTCCCCGGAGCCATGTTCATCGGCTTCACAGGCACACCACTCTTGAAGGCGGACAAGGCCACCAGCATCGAGACCTTCGGCTCGTTCATCCACACCTACAAGTTCGACGAAGCCGTCGAGGACGGCGTGGTGCTTGACCTGCGCTACGAGGCTCGCAACATCGACCAAGACCTCACCTCGCCCGACAAGGTCGACAAGTGGTTCGAAGCCAAGACAAAAGGCATGACCGACCTGTCGAAGGCCGAACTCAAGAAGCGCTGGGGCACGATGCAGAAGGTCGTGTCCAGCGAGCCGCGCGCTCGCCAAATCGTCGGCGACATCCTGATGGACATGGAGACCAAGCCCCGCCTCATGGACAATCGCGGCAATGCAATGCTGGTCGGCTCGTCGATCTACCAAGCCTGCAAGTTCTATGAGCTGTTCAACGCCACCGACCTCAAGGGCAAGTGCGCGATCGTCACCAGTTACACCCCGAACGCCAGCGACATCTCCAAGGAAAACTCTGGCGAAGGCAAGACCGAGAAGCTACGCCAGTACGACATCTACCGTCGCATGCTGGCCGATTACTTCGGCGAGTCCGAAGATGCCGCGATGAGTAAGGTCGAGCAGTTCGAGAAGGAAGTCAAAGAGCAGTTCGTCAAGCATCCAGGTCAGATGAGGCTCCTCATTGTGGTCGACAAGCTCCTGACAGGCTTCGACGCACCGAGTGCCACCTACCTCTACATCGACAAAAAGATGCGCGATCATGGCCTGTTTCAGGCGATCTGCCGCGTCAACCGACTGGATGGCGAGGACAAGGACTACGGTTACATCGTCGACTACCAGGACCTGTTCAACTCACTCGAAGACGCCATCACCGACTACACCTCAGGTGCCCTCGATGGCTACGAAAAGAAGGACATCGACGGCCTCCTGAGCGATCGCATCGAGAAGTCGCGCGAGGACCTCGACGACGCACTCGAACGCATACGTGCACTCGTCGAGCCCGTCGCACCGCCGAAGGGCACGCTGCAATATCAGCAGTACTTCTGTGCCATGGATCAGGGCAATGCCGAGCAACTCAAGGCCAACGAGCCGAAGCGCGTCGAACTGTACAAAGCGGTATCCGCGGTATCGCGCGCCTACAGTAACCTCGCCAACGAGATGACCGACGCCGGCTACAGCGAAGCCGAGGCTGCGGCCATCAAGAAAGAGATTGCGCACTACATCGATGTACGTGCCGAGGTGAAGCTCGGCGCGGGCGAAGACATCGACTTCAAGCAGTACGAAGCCGGGATGCGCTACCTGCTCGACACCTACATCCGTGCCGACGCCAGCGAAGTCGTGTCCGAGTTCGAGAACACCGGCCTGGTCGATCTGATCGTCAAGCTTGGTGCGGGCGCCATCGACAAGCTGCCAGCCGGGATCAAGAAGGACCCCGAAGCGGTCGCAGCGACGATCACCAACAACATGCGCAAAGTGATCATCGACGAGCATGCCATGAACCCGAAGTATTACGACAAGATGAGCGAACTGCTCGACGCCATCATCGAAGAGCGCCGCCAACAGGCCATCGACTATCAGGCGTATCTGGCCAAGCTGTTGGAAGCCGCCAAGAAGCTCGGCACCGGCGAAGGTACCGGTCACAGCTACCCCGACTGGGTAAACGACGGTGCACGCAAGGCGCTTGTTGACTTCACCTGGCCCGACATCGAGATCGCACGCAGTCTGGACGAAGCCGTGCGAACGACGAAGCCCGATGCGTGGGTCGGTAATCCGCTCAAGGAAAAGGTTGTGAAGCGTGCGCTGCGCCGGACCCTGCCCGACGAGTACAGCGACGACAAACTCGACGAGGTGTTCAACCTAGTGAAGGCTCGCGATGAGTACCGCTAGCGCATACCTCAGCATCCGGGGCATCGATGTCGACGTGATTTACAAGGACATCAAGAACCTACATATCGGCGTTTATCCACCCCTCGGCCGCGTCCGGGTCGCGGCGCCGAAACGGCTCGACGACGATCAGGTGCGTCTGGCCGTCATCCAGCGGCTTCCGTGGATCAAGCGCCAGCGCGAACAACTCAAGGCCGCACCTCGTCAGACCGAACGGGAGATGACGACAGGTGAAAGTCACTACACCTGGGGTGTTCGTAAGCGTCTGAAGGTTGTTGAGCGGCCGGGTCGTGCGCACTTCGAGCCAGAAGGTGATCGGCTCGTCCTATACGTGCCACCTGAGACGGATGCTGAGAAGCGGCGTAGCTACCTCGACCAGTGGTACCGCGAACAGCTGCGACATGCTGTACCCGATCTGATTACCACCTGGGAAGAGAAACTGGGCGTCACCGTCCCCAAGTGGTCGATTCGACGCATGAAGACCAAGTGGGGGTCATGCAACCGCGAAACCCGACACATCTGGCTCAACGTCGAACTCGCCAAGAAACACCCCGATTGCCTCGAATACATCGTTGTCCACGAGATGACGCACTACTTCGAGCGGAACCACGGCGAGCGGTTCGCGACGTTGATGGACCAGTATCTGCCGGATTGGCGAAGTCGGCGGGATCAACTCAATGCAGCACCTCTGTCTGACGAGCAGTGGAGGGGCGAATAGCTGATGCAGATTCGACGTATCGACATTCAGAACTTCCGAGGTATCAGAGACCTGACCTGGAAGATTCCTGCGGGTCGCCGATTCTTGGCGCTAATCGGCCCAGGTGACAGTACGAAGTCGAGCATTCTGTCTGCCATCGACATGGCGCTGAGCGAGCGATGGAACCTGTCGTTCACGGACACAGATTTTTATCAGGCGGACGTGACACGGGCGATTTCGATACGAGTAACGCTTGCGGATCTGCCTCCAGAACTTCGTCAGCATAGCGTGCTTGGCCTGCATCTAAATGGGTTGGACGGCGCCGGTGAACTTCACCAAGACCCCGATGATGACCACGAACCGTGCGTGACGATATGCCTCGCGGTCGACGATGAGCTGGAGCCGAAGTGGACGGTCTTCCGGCCTGAGAAGGGTTCGGAGCAAGCAACCGTCAGCTCGGCCACACGTCGTCTCATCGGTACCTACAAGGTGGACGAACGCATCGATGCACATCTGCGCTGGACCAAGACATCTGCACTTGGCCGACTCACCGAGACTAAGAGCGGTGCCGCAAGGATGCTCGTCGAGGCGAGTCGCACCACCCGAGTAGCTGTTGCAGACTCGATCCCAGATGAACTTGAGCAACTAACCAAGTCCATCCAAGACAAGATGCATGACCTAGGTAGTGGCGAGTTTCGTGCCTTGAAGCCGGGTCTCGATCAGTCACTCTCGAACTCATCAGGAAATCTTGCGCTGTACGAAGGCGAGGTTCCGCTTACGAACTATGGCCTTGGAACCCGACGTCTCGCCGGTATCGCTGCGCAGCAGCTAGCGCACGACGGCAAGGCGTTCCTCCTTGTCGATGAGATCGAGTATGGACTTGAGCCTCACCGCTTGGTAAACCTGCTCGCGCAACTCCGCCGCGCGGACATTCCAGGCCAGGTGTTCGTCACCACTCACTCGCCGACCGTCCTGAGGCACCTCGCCGCTGAGGATCTCGCCGTCGTTCGCACGGTCGGCGGCGGCCGTGTCGAGGTGAAATGCCTTGAAGCGGGTGAGGAGGAAATCCAGAAGTTGCTCCGGGCATCGCCGGAAGCGTTCCTCGCGCGGAGAATTGCAATCGGTGAGGGGAAGACCGAGTACGGCCTCTTGCTAGGCCTCCTGGATCGGTGGGATACCGAAGCTGCCAAGAAGGGCAACCCCGTCAGCGCAGCACTCGGTGTTGTCGCCGTCGAAGGAAGGGGCTCAGAGACTGTCACGCGTGGCGAGATACTGGATGACTTGGGTTATGAAGTCACCCTGCTCCTCGACAGCGACGTCGACGAGGTCAATACCAGAGGTGACGCCTTCGCTATCCGGCAACGCGCAGCCGTAGTCCGCTGGCGCGATGACTTCAATCTTGAGCGCGCACTCTGCGAGGTTCTCGACACTGACGGCCTGACCGCGCTCATCCAACTCGGCATCGACCTTTCTGAACATCCCGAAGACGGAGCGGTCAACTTCCTCACACACCTCAAGAACTTCGGATTGCCGAGCGATCTTAGTGATCTGGATGTTGGAAATTGGACAAGCTCTGGCTACACCCTCAGCCAATCGCGTGAGCTCGTCGCGAAGGTTGCCAGTAAGAAAAGCTGGTTCAAGCAGGTACACCGTGGACGCGATCTGGCGACGCACTTGATGGCCGCTGAGCATCTGGAGGGTTCAGATGAACTTGCCAAGGTCAACGCGCTTCGAGCAGCGATCTACACCGTGCGAGTGACAGCTGCTGAGGAGGGGCAAGTACCGACGAGTGAGACCACGGCGTGAGCGCCCCACGTCTTCTCGACAGTTTGCCAGCCTCAGTAGAGCTCGCGGCGGGAAGTGGCAAGACTTGGACCCTGGCCGACACAGTCCGCTGCGTTGCAAGTGAGGGCGGCCGAGTGCTCGTGCTTACCCATACAGTCGCAGGTGTTCATGCAATGAGTTCCAAGCTCCGCGAGTTTGATATCGCTCCTGGCGCGTACCACGTTGCAACACTTACGAGTTTCGCCATAGAGCTTGTCGGCGCATACTCGTCCCATGCCGGATTCGATGTTCCCGAGACGGTTGACCTTAGCCGCTCTGAGGAGTACATCCGAGGCTCCATCGCAGTGCTCCAACGGCAGCACATCCGAGATGTCTTCAGTCTCAGCTATACCCACGCGCTAGTCGATGAATACCAGGACTGCTCAACCAGTCAACATGACCTGGTGTGTGCGCTCAAGGCGGCGATTCCCCAGACAGCTGTCTTCGGTGACCGATTACAAGGCATATTTGGATTTGCGGATCCGATTGTCGACTGGGCTACCGATGTGCTACCCGAGTTCCCGAACTTCCCGACGACTCAGGTTCCGAGGCGCTGGCAGGACCACAACGAAGATCTTGGTGCTTGGCTTCTCTCTCTGAGACCTCAACTCGTCGCGGGCAACATGCTCGATCTGAGCAATGGACTCCCGAACGGCGTAACCTTCGTTCAAAAGACAAGTGCAGGCTTTGAACTCGTCAACGCTGCTCGTCAACGTCGGGGTGATAGTGAGAGTGTCGTCGTCATCACAGCACCTCATTTGCATTCTGCACGTGCGGCCGCCGCACGTCTGTCTGGGTACGGGTATGTCGCTATGGAGGAGATGGGCGGCAGATTCATGGCGAAGCTGCTCGGTTGCCTTGCGGACCTGAGCCCATGCGACTACGCGACATGGCTGACAACTACCGCAAAGGATTGTTTTACCGGCTATGGCAAGCTCGACAAGGGTGTTCTGGGTCGACTTGCCAAGGGCCAACCGACGGCGACGCTCAAGCGTCCAGGTGTTGAGAAGACGCTAGTCGCAATCGACCGAGTCCAGTCGTCGCCGGAGCTTGGTGTGCTTGCCAAGGCTATGGATGAGATCCGTCTTGCAAGAGAGGCGCAGCTACATTCCCGCGAGGCATGGCACGACATGACGAAGGTCATCGAGGCGTGTGCAATCGATATGGAGCGGGACATGTTTGCCGAACTTGTGCGTGTCCGCGAGCGGGTGCGCCACGGCGGCCGGCAAAGCCAACTACGTGTGGTCTCTCGGACCGTTCTCATCAAGGGACTTGAGTACGACCACGTCATCATCGCGAACATTGCAGACATCGCTGATGCCTGCAATCTCTACGTCGCTCTTAGCCGAGCGCGGAAGAGTCTGACGATTATCGGTCCAAGCTCGCAGATCACGGTCACGGAGACGAAGAAGGGGCGTTGATGTGACTGGCGACCGACCGATGGCGTGTTACGGATAGTGCACGCCATGCGGGCGAATCTCGACACCTTCCCGCTTGAGGATGTTCAGCACCGTCGTCCGTCCGATCCCAACCTCCCCGGCAACCGCTCGACTCGTCATGCCGTCCTCGTAAAGCCGTACCACGTCGCTTCGTAGCTGCTCTGTGATTCGCGACCGGAGACGTCGATGTTTCGGTTTTGCCTGTTCAGGACGCCGAACGGCAGATCTTGGGGTGTTGGCCTTGGCGCCAGCGAGGACTACCACATAGATTCGGCCCCCGATCGTCACGCGATCGGGGGCCGAATTTTTTGCCATGCGAGCCGGGTCATTCGGACATCACCGATCCGGGTTGCGCGCTTCGCTGAATTCAGTCGCAGCCCAGGCGATGAACGCGTGGTTTCAAGATCGAAAACCCTCCCGATGCTATTGTTCGGGTGGTTATTCAGAAGGAACTATGGGGGGGAACCCAGCATGGCACGACGTACCGTCGTCACCTTTGTCGACGATCTTGACGGGAAAGAACTCAAAGAAGCCGTCACGATCGCATTCAGCGTTGACAACAAGAATTACGAATTCGAGACCTCGGCGGCGCACGCCGAAGAGTTCCACCGTGACCTAGAGAAGTACGTCGCGGCGTCGCGGGTGGCCGGCGCACGACGCTCGGGTGGGGGTTCAGGCCGACGGGCACGCTCATCCCGTGACCTGAAATCGGTGCGTGAATGGGCGCGTGAGAACGGCTTTGAGATCAGTGAGCGTGGCCGGATCTCCACCGAGGTCATCGAGGCCTACGACGCGGCCCACTGACACCTGCGTGTGACCGCCGGCGACCGTCCGTCGCGAATGAGGGTGCACGTACTGTCGCCGCGACGCTAACGTTGGGGAATGACCACCGACAAGGCGATCCACGATCACATCACCGACCTGATCGGCGAAGAGCACGATCTGCGTGAACGACTCGGCCGCGGCGACATCGGCAGGGACGAGGAGAACGCCCGTCTGAAGGAGCTCGAGGTGTCGCTGGATCAGTGCTGGGATCTGCTGCGCCAGCGTCAGGCCCGCCGCCGCGCCGGTCAGGACCCCGACGACGCTGCGGTGCGTCCGGCCGACACCGTCGAGGAGTATCTGGACTGACCCGGGCCGACGCGTCGCTGCGTCACAACGGCTGCCCATGCTCTCCTATCGGTCAGGGTGATGGGCGCCGTTCGGCGCGTTCTGGCTACCGGTGGGCGCAGAACGAAGGAAGCGCTCGCGTCCCGGTGTGACCGTCATTACCCTCATAGCGGCAGAGTCGTGTGACGCGCACGACCGCGAGGACATCGACGTGAGGACGACAGTGGGCAGCTACAGCGACGCATTCGCGCGCAGCATCGACGATCGGGAGTCGTTCTGGCTCGCCGCTGCGGCAGAGATCGAGTGGTCCGTCCCGCCGACCACCGCCCTCGACGACTCCGAGGCGCCGATGTACCGATGGTTTCCCGACGGCCGGCTCAACACCTGTTTCAATGCGCTCGACCGGCACGTGGCGGCCGGGCACGGTGACCGCCTCGCCCTGATCTGGGATTCGGCGATGGTCGGTGAGGTCCGTCGCTACACCTACGCCGAACTGCTCGACGAGGTGTCGCGGTTCGCCGGGGTACTCGCATCGCAGGGCGTGGCGGCCGGCGATCGGGTGGTCATCTACCTGCCGATGATCCCAGAGGGCGCCATCGCGATGCTCGCGTGCGCGCGCATCGGGGCCGTGCACTCGGTGGTGTTCGGCGGTTTCGCGGCGCCCGAGCTGGCCACTCGCATCGACGACGCCGAGCCGGTCGCCATCATCACCGCATCCGGAGGTCTCGAACCCGGCCGCACCGTCGAATACCTCCCGATGGTCGCCAAGGCGCTCGAACTGTCGGCGAACCCGCCGTCGACGGTCATCGTCAAGGACCGCGAACAGATCGCCGGATCGGCTGCCGATCACGACGGCTGGCTGGACTGGGACGAGGTGATGGAGGCCGCGTCGCCGGTCGATCCGGTGGATGTCGCGGCGACCGATCCGCTCTACATCCTCTACACCTCGGGCACCACCGGAAAGCCGAAGGGCGTGGTCCGCGACAACGGTGGGCACGCCGTCGCCCTGCGATGGTCGATGACCAACATCTACGGCGTCGCCCCCGGCGACGTGTGGTGGACCGCATCGGATGTGGGCTGGGTGGTGGGGCACTCCTATATCGTCTACGGTCCGTTGCTGACCGGCGCCACCACGATCATGTACGAGGGCAAACCGGTGGGCACCCCCGACGCCGGGGCGTTCTGGCGGGTGATCTCCGAGCATCGGGCCAAGGCGCTGTTCACCGCGCCGACCGCGATCCGGGCGATCCGCAAGGACGACCCGGACGCCAAACTCCTTGCCGAATACGACATTTCGTCGCTCAAGACCTTGTTCGCCGCCGGTGAGCGCCTCGACCCGGACACCTTCACCTGGGCCAGTGAGGTGCTCGGTGTGCCGGTCGTCGACCATTGGTGGCAGACCGAGACCGGTTGGTCGATCGCGGCGAATCTGCGTGGGCTGGAACCGATGCCGATCAAGGCGGGTTCCCCGACGGTGCCGGTACCGGGCTATCAGGTGGGCATCGTCGACGCCGAGGGCAACACCGTCGACGCCGGCGTCGAAGGCAACATCGTCATCACGCTGCCGCTGCCGCCGGGTACCCTCGCCGGACTCTGGCGCGACGAAGAGCGTTACCGCAGTTCGTATCTGAGTGCCTTTCCGGGTTACTACCTGACCGGCGACTCGGGATACATCGATGCCGACGGCTACGTCTTCGTCCTCGGACGTTCCGACGACGTCATCAACGTCGCCGGTCACCGCCTGTCCACCGGCAGCATCGAGGCCGTCGTCGCGTCGCATCCCGCGGTCGCCGAATGCGCGGTGATCGGCATCCACGACGACCTCAAGGGACAACGACCCAGCGGCTACGTGGTGCTCAAGGCCGGCGTCGACATCGAACCCGACACGCTGCGCAACGAGCTGGTGGCCATGGTGCGCAACGAGATCGGAGCGGTCGCCACCTTCCGCGACGTCACCGTCGTCCCGGCGTTGCCGAAGACGCGATCGGGCAAGATCCTGCGCAAGACGATGCGACAGATCGCCGACCACGAGGAGTACGCGGTGCCCTCCACCATCGAGGACCCGGACGTACTCGCCGACCTCGCGCGTCAGCTCGGGGGCTGAAAGCAGCGTCGGTATATGCTGTCGGGCAGGGGTGATGGATCTCGCCCGGGGCGACGGTGTCTGTGCGCCGCCCCGAACCGCCGACGTCGGCTGATAGTTCCTGTTCCGAGTAGACGGAAGGGGTATTGTCATGGGCGCAGATCACACCGACGCCGACCTCACCGGGGGAGCGGACCGGATACCGATCCCAGTGGATCCGGACACGCCACCGGCGCGGCCGCTGCACCTGCAACTGCCGGCGCTGGGTCTGGTGTTCGTCGGCGGGGTCGCGGGCACCGGAATGCGGTATCTGCTGGAGGAACTGTTCCCGACGGTGGGTACCGGGTGGCCGTGGGCGACGTTCGGAGTGAACCTTGCCGGCGCGTTCATCCTCGGTGTGATCCTTGAGGTGATAATTCTCGCCGGACCGGATTCCGGATGGCGCCAACGGGTTCGGCTTCTCGTCGGGACCGGCTTCTGTGGGTCGTTGACCACCTACAGCACCTTCGCGCTGGAGACCACGCACCTCGGACAACATGGCGCGGTGGGCATCGCGATCGCCTACGTCGTGACGTCGGTGGCGGCCGGAATCGCCTGTGCCTGGCTGGGAATCGTGGCAGCCGGGTCGATCTTCGCGCGCCGGATGGGAGCGGTGTCGTGACGGTCCTCGCGGTTCTGCTGGCCGGTGCGCTCGGCGCGGTGGCCCGGTTCGTTGTCGACGGCGCGATCAAGAGGTGGCGGCCGACGACGTTCCCGTGGGCAACGTTCGCCATCAACGTGACCGGTTCAATGCTGCTGGGTGTGCTCGCCGGTCTGGTGATTGATCACTCGGCACCGCATGCGCTGCAGACCATCGTCGGCACCGGATTCTGTGGCGGTTACACGACATTCAGCACGGCAAGTGTGGAGACGGTGCGGCTCGCCGAGGGACGCCGCGGAATACTGGCCGCCGCCAACGCGATCGGCAGTGTGGTGGCGGCCGTCGTGGCGTGCGGGTTCGGGTTGTGGTTGGCATCGGTGTGAAGCAGTTTGCCATGAACGATGAGAAAGACTTCGGCCAGCTCGGTGGCGACGGTCCGCTGCGGCGCAGCCGATCCGGTCCCGAACCGACAGTGGCGGCGCGAGCGGCCCTGGTGGTCGGCTGGGATCGCCACCCCGACAGCATAGCTGCCATGGCTTTCGCGGTCCGACTCGCCGTCGATCTCGACGCCCACATCCATCTGGTGCACATCGTCGATCTCGACGACGCCCCGATCGATCTCGACTCCCCGGAGTGGGACGAGGACTACCGCAACACGGTGACCGACGAGGTGCTTGCCGCACGCTCCCTGCTCGACGGCGTCCCGGCGTCGTGGACCTACCACGGCGGTCACGGCTCACCCGCCGACCTCCTCGCCGTCGTCGCCGATCGCTACTCCGCGCTGATGGTGGTGATCGGCAGTCCGCGACCTGGCATGCTCGGATATCTGGATTCAGTTCTGGGACAATCGGTTGCGCATCGCCTCATCGGTCGGCGTGGGGTACCCCTGTTGTTGGTGCCGGCGGATTCGTCGGCTGACGGGTAGCGGCGCCCGCAGGCCGGTGAGATCGCTGTCGCGGTTGCGTCCGAGGTCAGGCGTTGGGCTGTTCCACATTCTGGTGCAGCTTCGGCGAGCCACTGATCGAATACGTTGGGCGGAGCGAAAGTCATGGCCCCCCGTGACGACGACGTGTGTACGTTGCGCGAACAATATCGGGAGCCGGGATTTCTGTATGTCACCCAGGCGGGTGATTGCCGGTTGGGGTGCGGCCGGCACCCTTGTCCTGAAACGGCCTCGTCCCCCGAAGAGCCGGTGGCACTCGGGGGACGAGGTCGTGGACGATGCCTGCGATCAGTTGATGATCGGTTGCCTCACTTCAATTCCGCACTGCTCTTACCCAGCACCCGGCGGGCGATGATGAGTTGCTGGATCTGTTGGGTGCCCTCGAAGATGTCCAGGATCTTCGAGTCCCGCGCCCACTTCTCCAGCAGGGTGCGCTCGGAATAGCCCGGCGTACCGGCCAATTCGACGGCCTTGTTGGTGATGTCGGTGCCGGTGCGGCCCGCCTTCGCCTTGGCCATCGAGGCCTCCAGCGAGTTGGGCTGCTTGTTGTCGGCCATCCAGCAGGCCCGCATGGTCAGCAGATACGCTGCCTCCCAATCGGATTCCATCCGGATGAACTCGGCTGCGGCCGCGTGCTGATCGGCGGCCGGGCGGTCGTAGTCGATCTCGATGCCAGCCTCTTCCAGGATGTGGCGCAACTCCTCGAGGGCGGCGCGGGCCACACCCACGGCCATACCCGCGACCAGCGGACGCGTGTTGTCGAAGGTCTGCATGACACCGCCGAAGCCCTTCTTGGTGTCCACCTCTGGGCTACCGAGCAGGTTCTCCTTGGGGATGCGGCAGTTCTCGAACCGGATCACCGCGGTGTCCGAGACGCGAATACCGAGCTTGTGCTCGAGACGCACGATCTCCACGCCCGGATGTTCGCGCGGCACAACGAAACTCTTGATGGCGGCGCGGCCGAGGCTCTTGTCGACCGTCGCCCACACCACGATGTGGCTGGCGCGCGAACCGGCGGTGACGAAGATCTTCTCCCCGTTGATGACGTACTCGTCGCCGTCGAGGGTGGCCGTCGTGGTGACCGCGGCCGAGTCGGAGCCGAAACTCGGTTCGGTGATGGCCATCGCGGCCCACACCTTGCCGAAGCGTTCGAGCTGCTTGTCGGTGGCGACCGCGGCGATCGCCGAATTGCCCAGTCCCTGATAGGGAATCGACAACATCAGGCCGACGTCGCCCCAGGAGGTCTCCATGACGTTGACCACCGACTGCATGTTGCCGCCGTTGACGACGACGCCCTCGGGACGCTGCTTGCCCTTGTCCTGGCCGCGCCCGGCGTCGGCGCCCGCACCGGCCTGGCCGGTCTCGGCGAGTCCGTCGTACAGGCTGGCCAGGGTGTCGAGTTCAACGGGGTAGTCGTGCTCACGCAGGTCGTACTTGCGCGAGATGGGACGGAAGATCTCCGCCGCGGCCTGGTGGGCCTGATCGATGGTGACGCCGAGCTTGCGTGGCAGTTCCAGATTGATGCTCATGAGTTGAAATTCCTCGTTGCTTCCCGGGTCGGCCTCAGAGGACGACGATGCCTTCGCCGATGCCGGCGCCACGCAGATCGCGGTACCAACGCTCGACCGGGTGTTCCTTGGTGAAGCCGTGGCCGCCGAGGAGTTGCACGCCGTCGAGACCGATCTGCAGGCCCTTGTCGATGGTGAGCTTGCGGGCCAGCGCCGCCTCCCGGGCGAACGACAGGCCCTGCTCCGCACGCGATGCGCCGCGCAGGGTGACCAGTCGGATTGCGTCGAGTTCGGTGGCGATGGTGGCGACCATGAAGGCCACCGCCTGACGGTTGGAGATCGGCTCGCCGAACGCCTCACGCTCGTTGACGTAGGGGATCACGTAGTCGAGGACGGCCCGGCCGGTACCGGCGGCCAGAGCCGACCAGCCCAGCCGCGACAGGCGCACGACGTCGCGGTAGGCGGCCAGCGCGGCCTCCCCGGTCTCCTCGCCGAGTAGCGCGGACTCCGGTACGGCGACGTCCTGCAGCAGCAGGCGGCCCATGCCGGCGGCGCGCACACCCATGCCGGGGTCGGCCTCCACGATCAGGCCCTTGCTGTCGGATTCGACGATGAACAGGGCGGGCTGTCCGTCGAGCTGCGCGCCGACGATGAACAGTTCCGACGAACCTGCCGCGGGGACAAAGGACTTCACGCCGTTGAGGCGGTAGCCGCTGGGCACCCGATGGGCCTTGGTCTGCAGCGCGAAGGCGTCGAAGAGGGGACGCGGCTCGGCGATGACGACCGCCGACTGCGGGACGTCCTCACCGGCGAAATCGGGGAGATAGGTCTTCTGCTGGCCCTCGCTGCCGAAGTTGGTCAGTGTGGTGGCCACACCGCTCGGCGCGAGTAGCGGAAGGGCGAGTCCCATGTCGCCGTAGGCCATCGCCTCGGCGACGAGCGCGTTGGTGACCACACCGCGCTCGGTGGCGGCACCCTCGAACTCCTCGGGGACGTTGATCATGGTGATGCCGAGTTCCGCGGAACGCTTGACGATGTCCTCGGGTGCCGCTGCGGCGGCGTCGGCGTCATAGGCCGCGGGACGCAGGATCTCGGCGGCGAACTCCTTGACCGTCTCGGCGATCATCTGCTGTTCGTCGTCGGGGGTGAGGTTGAAGTAGTCCTTCGGCGTGGTGGTCAGGCGGGCTGCCTGGCCCGATCCGCCCTGGACCTTCTTGAAGGCGCGGTTGGCCGCACCGAGGGTCTGGAAGCCGGTCTTGGTCGCCTGGTAGGCGATCCGGTTGATCGGTTCGCGGATCTGGTACTTTTCCGCGAACTCCGATCCCGTGACAGTGGTCAGCACCCGCATGGCGGTGCCGATGAAGTTGCGGGGATGCTTGGTCTTGCCGACCGCAGAGGTGTCGCGGGGCTCGGTGTGAGTCGACATGGTCACCATTTCTCTCGTGCGTGTGGCTTCGTGCGTGGGGCTCCGGTAGAACTTACCCGGTAGTAAGAACGAACCTTACTCCTCAGTAAGAAGTTTGTCACGCACTCGGCGAACTCCGGCCGGCGGGCCACGACGCTGGCACCGCACCGACAGCAGGAGCATGGTGGAACCATGCAACTCACCCACTTCGGTCATTCCTGCCTGCTGGTCGAGTTGGACGGGACGAAGATCCTGTTCGATCCGGGAAACTTCTCACACGGATTCGAGGGCATCACCGGCCTCGACGCCATCCTGATCACCCATCAGCACCCGGATCACTGCGACGTGGCGCGGCTACCGAGCCTCGTCGCCGACAACCCCCAGGCGCTGCGGATCGCGGACCCGCAGACCGCCAAGCAGCTCAACGACGCCGATTCCGCGGGTGAGTGGACCGCGGCACATGCCGGCCAGGCGGTGTCGATCGGCGAGGTCAACACGCGCGTCACCGGCGGTCGGCATGCGGTGATCCACCCCGACATTCCGGTGATCGACAACGTCGCCTACGTCCTCGACACGGCCGGGCAGACCGGTCGATTCATGCATCCGGGTGACTCGTTCTACATCCCATTCGAGAAGATCGACGTTCTCGCCCTGCCGTCGGCGGCGCCGTGGATGAAGCTGTCGGAATCGGTGGACTACCTGCGCGCGATGGCGCCGCGGGTCGCGGTGCCCATCCATCAGGCGATCCTGTCGGATGCGGGCAGCGGAATTCATCACGGACGACTGACCGAGATGAAGGACCCGGCCACCGAGTTCACCGTGTTGGGCAAGGAATCGGCGACCGACGTCTGAGGGCGATCCGGGCCGGATCGACTATTCGGCCGGGGGAGCGAAGAACTCCAGCGCGATGTTGTCGGGGTCGCGGAAGGAGATCCCGGACCCGTAGTGCGCATGCTTGATACCGCCGTGTGCGATGCCGAGCTCGTCGAGACGCGTCACCCAGGACTCCAGTTCGTCGCGTCCGACGGCGAATGCGACATGATCGAGCCCGGTGCGCTTCTCGTCGAAGGTTTCCGCGGGAGTCGTGTCGGTGTGCGTGTGCAGCCCGAACAGGGTTCCGCCGTCCAGCGCGTAGACGGCATGGTGGTACGTGCCCGATTCCTCGTCCTCGTCGAGAACCGGGTCGGTACCGAACAGTCGCGTGTACCAGTTGGTGCTGATCCGTAGGTCGCGGACGGTGATCGCGACGTGGGTGAGTGCGGGAAAGCCGGGCATGGGGGACTCCTTCGGCGTCGGTGACGAGACCTTGCTCACCACGACGGTAGGTAATGGTCCGGCGTGGCAAGCGGATTCGCCGGAGGACTCACCAAAAGGACAGGGCGCCCCTCGACCGGATTGTGGCGCCCACTCGACGCGAAATGGCGCCCACTCGACGGGAAATGGTGCCCACTCGACGGGAAACGGCGCCCACTCGACGGGAAACGGCGCCCACTCGACGGGAAACGGCGCCCACTCGACGGGAAACGGCGCCCACTCGACGGGGTTGGCGGTCAGCCGCGCAGCGCGTTCAGCACACCCTCGTGCAGCAGTCCGTTGGTGGCGACGGCACTGCCACCCGAGGGACCGTCGGCGCCCTCCAGCGAGGTGAAGGTTCCGCCGGCCTCACGGACGAGGATGTCGAGGGCGGCCAGGTCCCACAGTGAGACCTCCGGCTCGGCCGCGATGTCGACGGCGCCCTCGGCGACGAGGCAGTAGTTGTAGAAGTCGCCGTAGCCGCGCACGCGCCACACCTGGTCGGTCAGCGCGATGAACTTCTCGCGGATACCCCGATCGGCCCACCCGGACAGGCTGGAGAACGCCAGGCTCGCCGACGCCGGATCGGTCACCGCCGACACCGACAGACGACGTACCTCGCCACCGTCGAAGTCGGAGAACGCGCCCAATCCGGCTGCCGCCCACCAGCGACGTTTGAGCGCCGGGGCGCTGACGACACCCACCACGGGCACCCCGTCGACCAGCAACGCGATGAGCGTGGCCCACACCGGTACGCCCCGGACGAAGTTCTTCGTCCCGTCGATCGGGTCGACGATCCACTGCCGGCCGGTGAGCATGGCCTCGCCACCGAACTCCTCACCGAGCACGGCATCATCGGGTCGGCGTGCGGCGAGTCGCTCGCGGACGAGGCGTTCGCAGTCGAGGTCGGCGTCGGAGACCGGGGTCAGGTCGGGTTTGTCGGAGACATGCAGATCGAGCGCCCCGAATCGGCGGGTGGTCAGGGCATCCGCGGAGGCGGCGATCGACAGGGCCAGATCGAGGTCATCGCGGGGGTCGACGTCGGCGGCGGGGCTGGTCATGACCGGTAGGGTAGCGGCATGTGGATCACCATCACCATCGCCGTCCTGCTGGCCGCGCTCGCGGTGGGGATGATCATGCAGATGCGGGGTCGCAGGATCGGTGGATTCTCCGGTGGCGGAGCCGGATACGAGCAGGGCACGCTCACCGTCACCGGGGTCAGTGACCGACCTCAACCGGACAGCAAGGGTGAGGTGTTCTGCACGGTGTCGGGCGTCATCAACGGTCCGGGAACCTCGCCGACCGAGGTCTACGGAACCATGGTGCTGACCGACGGGGCGCCGTGGCCGCAGGTCGGCTCGGACCATCCGGTGGTCTACCGCCCGGGCAAGGCGGAGACCAGCTGGCGATTCGGGGAGTTGCCGCCGGTGACCCCGCCACCGACCTCGTCATGAGCCGACTGGGTCTCACAGTCGCGGATCGGTACCCTGGTTAACCGTGCATCCCGACGTGACCGCAGATCTCGAATCCCTCGACGCCACCCTCACCACCGTGGAGAAGGTGCTCGACGTCGATGAGCTGCGCCGCCGGATCGACGAGCTCGAGATGCAGGCCTCCGACCCCGAGCTGTGGAATAACCAGGAGCACGCGCAGAAGGTCACCAGCGAACTCAGCCACGCCCAGTCGGAGTTGCGGCGCGTGACCGAACTGCGCCAGCGCCTCGAGGACCTTCCCGTGCTCTACGAGCTGGCCGAGGCCGAGGAGGGTGACGACCGCACCGCCGCCCTCACCGACGCCGACACCGAACGCGAGTCACTGCGGACCGACATCCAGGCGATGGAGGTCAAGACCATGCTGGCCGGCGAGTACGACCAGCGTGATGCGCTGGTCAACATCCGCTCGGGCGCCGGTGGCGTCGACGCCGCGGACTGGGCGCAGATGCTGATGCGGATGTATGTGCGCTGGGCCGAACAACACAGCTACTCCGTCGAGGTCTACGACACCTCCTACGCCGAAGAGGCCGGGCTGAAGTCGGCGACCTTCGCGGTGAAGGCGCCGTACATGTACGGCACCCTCTCGGTCGAGCAGGGCACCCATCGCCTCGTCCGGATCAGCCCCTTCGACAACCAGGGCCGGCGCCAGACGTCGTTCGCCGAGGTCGAGGTGCTGCCGGTGGTGGAGACCACCGACCACATCGACATCGACGAGAACGAGCTCAAGGTCGACGTCTACCGGTCGTCAGGTCCCGGCGGCCAGTCGGTCAACACCACCGACTCCGCGGTCCGCCTGACCCACCTGCCCACCGGGATCGTCGTCACCTGTCAGAACGAGAAGAGTCAGCTGCAGAACAAGGCGTCGGCGATGCGGGTGCTGCAGGCCAAACTGCTCGAACGCAAACGTCAGGAGGAGCGCGCCGAACTCGACGCCCTCAAGGGCGACGGCGGCTCGAGCTGGGGTAACCAGATGCGCTCCTACGTGCTGCACCCGTACCAGATGGTCAAGGACCTGAGGACCAACGTCGAGAGCAACAACCCGACCGCCATCCTCGACGGCGATCTCGACAACTTCATCGAGGCCGGAATCCGCTGGCGCATGGCCGATGCCGACGCTTGATCTCGGTGTGGCACAGGTGATCGCCGCCCCCGACATCTGGTCGGTCGCGGCGCAGCCGCTCGCCGCCAACTCTGCCGAACCGGTGTTCGAGCAACTGCTCGGGTCGATCTATCTGTGGCTGGCGACCAGCGGTCTGCAGATGCTGACCTGGGTGCTCGGCGGTTTGCTGACGATCCGGTTGATCCGATGGTCCGCGGATCACTACGCCGCGCGCCTCGAGGCGAACTTTCACAACAGTGACCTGATCGTGCAGACCGAGGACTCCAAGCATCGGCGAGCGTTGGTCGACGTGGTGGCGTGGGTGCTCATCGTCGCCGTGATCGCCGTGGTCCTGATCCGCTTTCTCTCGATTCTCCACGTTCCCATCACCGGCCTGACCGGTCCCGGTGCGGTGATCGGTGCGGCACTCGGTTTCGGTGCGCAGCGGGTGGTGCAGGACATCCTGGCCGGATTCTTCGTCGTCGCCGAACGCCAGTACGGCTACGGCGACGTCGTCAGCCTGACGGTCACCGGCAATGGCCTGGCCGACGGCACGGTCGAGGACGTGACCCTGCGCGTCACCAAGCTGCGGACCAGTGAGGGCGAGGTCATCACCGTGCCCAACGGCCAGATCATCAAGGCCACCAACCTGTCCAAGGATTGGGCACGCGCCGTCGTCGACGTCCCGGTGCCCGCCGAGGCCGACATCGGTCTGGTCAACGAGACCCTCGACCGGGTCGGACGCGACTTCTTCGAGGATCGCAACTGGCATGACCTCCTGCTCGACGCGCCGTCCCCGCTGGGTGTGACCGACCTCGAACTCGACTCGGTGACCGTTCGGATGGTGGCCCGCACGCTGCCGGGCAAGCAATTCGAGGTGAGCCGCGCACTGCGTGTCGCGATCGTTCAGGCCCTGGCCCGTGAGGGCATCACCGTGGCGCCCGGACGTGACGCGCAGTCCGGCGGGGCGCCCCCGGCCACTCTGGCCGACACGATCGGCAAGGGCGGGGACTCATGACCCATCGCAACACTCCTGACGGCGACAAGCCCGAGGACAACATTCCCGCCGGCGACAAGCCCGCCGGCAATGTGCCCGCCGCCACCAACCCCGACAACGAGATCACCGGCGAGATCCCGCGCGTCGATGCGCCCACGACGGACACGCCCACCGGCGGCCGGCCGGCGGGGCAGCCCCATCCGCGTCGGCGGCCCCTGCGCGACCGCAATTGGAAGCACATCTACCGCACCCGGATTCGTACCAGCACGGCGATCCTGCTGGTGGCGTTCCTCGGCTGCTGGACGCTCTACGGCTTCACGTCGCAGCGCTACGCGCCCGCACCGACGACCACCGCACCCGCTCAGGTCGCACGCACCACCACACCGACCTACTATTCCGAGCCGGCGACCACATACTCATCGACCACACCCAGCGTGTCCGAGTCGGTGTCGGGGGAGCCGTCGGTGTCGGGAACCAGCGGAGAAGAGGGTGCCGAGTCGGCTCCGGGAACCGATGAATCGTCGACGACGACCACCAACAAGAATCCGTTCCAGTGGCTGCAGCCCAACACCACCAACACCACGACGACGGTTCCGTCCCGCTGACCTGCGCCTTACCCGGGCAACGCGCCGGGTGCGGCGCCTGAGCGGGCTTCTCAGGCGTCGTCGTTACACTGGCTCACCGTGATCAAGCTGGACAACGTCACGATGAAGTACAAGGCCTCCAGCCGCCCCGCCCTGTCGGACCTGTCCCTCGAGGTCGACAAGGGTGAGTTCGCCTTCCTCATCGGACCATCGGGTTCGGGAAAGTCGACGTTCTTCCGGCTGCTGCTCAAGGAGGATAGACCCACCTCGGGCGACATCTACGTCGGCGATTTCCACGTCAACACGCTCAAGGGCCGGCTGGTCCCGAAGCTTCGTCAGTCGATCGGGTGCGTCTTCCAGGACTTCCGCCTGCTGCAGCAGAAATCGGTCGCCGACAACGTCGCCTTCGCACTCGAGGTGATCGGCAAACCGCCGTCGATGATCCGCAAGATCGTGCCGGAGGTACTCGACTACGTCGGCCTCGAAGGCAAACTCGAACGGATGCCGTATGAACTCTCGGGCGGTGAGATGCAGCGCGTGGCCATCGCACGGGCCATCGCCAACCGGCCGCTGGTGCTGCTCGCCGACGAGCCGACCGGCAACCTCGATCCGGAGACGAGTGAAGAGATCGTCGACGTGCTCGACCGAGTCAACCGCCGCGGCACCACCGTCGTGATGGCCACCCACGATCGCCACATCGTCGACGCGATGCGTCGCCGGGTACTCGAATTCGACAACGGGCGACTCGTCCGCAACGACGAACAAGGGGTCTACGGGATCGGCTGAGGGACATCCGCGCGCACCTGTGAGTGCGCCGCGAATTCCGGGCCGAAGAGACCACGACCACAAAGGACATCCGAGCGACATGCGAGCGCATTTCATCATCAGCGAGGTCTTGAACGGCTTCCGTCGCAACGTCACCATGACGATTGCCATGATCATCACCACGGCCATCACGCTGGGGATGTTCGGTGGCGGCCTGCTGGTGATCCAGATGGCCGACAAGAGTCAGAAGATCTTCCTCGACCGGGTGGAGATGCAGTTCTTCCTCAACGAGGACGTCTCCAAGGCCGATCCCAATTGCCGCCAGGCCCCGTGTACCACGTTGCGCACCGAGCTGGAGAAGCAACCCGGTGTGGGCTCGGTGACCTACGTCAGCGCCCAGGAAGGCTACGAGGCCGCCAAGGCGATGTTCGAGGAGACCTCACCAGAGATCGCCGATCAGATCACCCCGGACACCTTCGCCCAGTCCTCGGTCAAGGTCCGGATGTCGGATCCGGATCGCTTCGACGAGGTCTACACCACCTTCGCCGGCCGACAAGACCTCGGCATCGAGGGAGCGCTCGATCAGCGAGAGTTGGTCAAACGCATCTTCGGGGTGCTCGACGGCGTGCGCAATGCCGCCTTCGCCGTGGCGGCGATCCTGGCGGTGGCGGCCATCCTGCTGATCGTCAACACGGTGCAGGTCGCCGCCTTCACCCGCCGAACCGAGGTGTCCATCATGCGGCTCGTCGGTGCCACGCGGTGGTACACGCAGCTGCCGTTCCTGCTCGAGGCAGTGTTCGCCGCCCTCATCGGATCCTTGCTGGCCGTCGGCGGATTGTTCCTGGCCAAGATCTTCTTCTTCGACCGTGCACTGGCCGGGCTCTACGGCGTCAACATCGTGCCGCGGGTGACCGCGGGTGACGTCCTGCTGGTGTCACCCTGGCTCGTCATCGGCGGAATTGTGTTGGCAGCGGCGACCGGATATGTCACGCTGCGTGTCTACGTCCGGGAGTGAACGGGCCGTCGCGCGCGTTGTACACCCGGAGGATTTCCATCAACCACTGCATTTCGACGAACCACTGCACCCGAGGAGGTGAGTAGCCGCCATGGCGAAGGAAAAGGGACGCAACCTCATCGCGTCCAACCGCAAGGCCCGGCACAACTACACCATTCTCGACACCTACGAAGCCGGCATCGCGCTCCTGGGCACCGAGGTCAAGAGTCTGCGTGAGGGCAAGGCGTCCCTGGTGGATGCGTTCGCCACCATCGATGACGGCGAGGTGTGGTTGCGTGGACTGCACATCGCGGAGTACGGCAACGGGTCGTGGACCAACCACGCACCGCGCCGCAACCGAAAACTGCTCATGCACCGTCGCGAGATCGACAACCTGATCGGCAAGATCCGCGACGGCAATCTCACCCTGGTGCCGCTTTCGATGTACTTCCACGACGGTCGGGCCAAGGTGGAGATCGCGTTGGCCCGCGGTAAGCAGGCCCACGACAAGCGCCAGGATCTCGCCCGGCGCACCGCCCAGCGTGAGGTGGCCCGCGAGGTCGGCCGGCGCGTGAAGGGTATGTGATCGCTGCGGTGACAGCGCCCGGACTCGGTCGCCGTCGTCGACGGTGGGTGGTCTGGCTGAGCGCTCTGGTCGTCGCGGTGCTGTCGCTGGCCGGATGTGCCCCCGAGCAGTCCGCTGCCGAACAGATCGGCGGCTCCGGGCCGGCGATCGCGGGGTTACCCGCCACCCCGCCGATGGGCTGGAACAGCTGGAACACCTTCGGCTGCGGAATCACCGAGCAGATCGTGCGCGCCCAGGCCGATGCGCTGGTTTCCTCCGGACTCCGTGACGCGGGGTATCGCTACGTCGTCGTCGACGACTGTTGGATGGCCCCGACCCGGGACGACGACGGCCGACTACGTGCCGACCCCACGCGTTTCGCCGCCGGGATCGCCGCACTCGCCGACTACATCCACGCCCGCGGACTGAAGTTCGGCATCTACGCCGGCGCGCAGGACAAGACGTGTGCGCAGTACACCGGAAGCTATCCGGGCGCGACCGGAAGCGGTGGCCACGAGAGCACCGACGCGGCGACCTTCGCGTCGTGGGGAGTGGACTTCCTCAAGTACGACTGGTGCTCCGGTACCTCCTCGCACGACGATCAGGTCTCGGCCTTCACCGCGATGCGCGACGCGATCCGGGCGACCGGGCGGCCCATCGTCTACGGCATCAACCCGAACAGCGGCGTGTCCGGATCGGTGCCCGGAGCCGAATTCGATTGGGGCGGTGTGGCAACGATGACGCGGGCCACCAACGACATCACCCCGGCATGGTCCACCGACGCGGGACCGTCGGGCTATCAGGGCATCACCGACATCGTCGACGCCGCTGCTCCGCTGGGCAATCGGGTCTCCGATGGTCGGTTCGTCGATCCGGACATGCTGGTGGTCGGGGTCGGCAACGCACTCACGCCGGCGATGCAACGCACCCAGATGTCGATGTGGGCGATGATGGCCGCGCCGCTGATGGCCGGCAACGACCTCACCACGATGAGCACCCAGACCCGCGACATCCTCGCCAATGACGCGATTATCGGCGTCGATCAGGACCCGCGGGTCCGCGCCGGTGCGATGGTCGGTGACGATCCCGAGATCTGGAGTCGGGCACTCGGCGACAAGGGCCTCGTCGTCTCACTGACCAACCGGGGCGATCATGCGCGCACGATGTCGGTGTCGCTGACCAGTCTCGGTCTCAACGGCGATGCGTCGGTGGCCGGCGTCGACGCCTGGACCGGTAAGCGCTACCAGGCCTCCGACGGGCAGTTGTCGGTTCCCGTGGGTGTCGCCGACACCGCGATGCTGTCGATTCAGTGACGTGGTCGCGGCGGTGCGGGGACGGCTGCGAGAAATGGGAATGAACCTGTCCGTCCGGGTTGTTACAATGAACTGCTCGCCCCTCACCGGGCGGGTCTCGTCTCGGGGCTGATCGGTTTCGACTACGTTCGCCGAGGCGGGGGAAGCGTGTCGGTGCAGGCCAGAGACCACCGTATAAGCGTCGCGGCAACCAATTAAGCGCCGATAAGAATCAGCGCGATTACGCCCTCGCTGCCTGACAGCGAGCCCGTAATCTGTCGGCCCGGATCATGCTCCCGGATCCGGTGCCGGCATCAGCTTCGGGAGCTCACCGTTCGCACCGGTCGCGGGTGCGGATGGGACATTCAACAGCGACTGGGATCGTCATCTCGGCTTGTTCGCGTGACCGGGAGATCCGAGTAGAGACACAGTGAACTGCACACGGAGAAGCCCCGCTGACACGACGGAGGACCCGGGTTCAATTCCCGGCAGCTCCACAGCGATGTGCCCCCTACCTATGTCAGGTAGGGGGCACATTTCATTCCTGGCGTGCCATGTGGGTGAGTGCCATGCGGGCGGGAGGGAATTGGTCAGCGTGGTACGACGGGCTGTGCAACGTGAATCTCGTAAGCAGACCGCGCAGGGAAGAAGACGGGGAAGAAGCGACGACCACGCTCGATGACCTCCGCGCACGCCGTCCCGGAAACCGTGAGCGGATCGACCGCGTTCGCGCCCAGATGAATCACGACACCGCGATCTATCGGCTTGTGCAACTCCGTAGGGATGCGGGGTTGGTGCAGAAGGAGGTGGCTGACATCGTGGGAGTTGGACAGAACCGTGTGTCACGAATCGAGAAGGGTGACCTGGCCACCACCACGGGCTCGACGTTGCAGAAGTACGTCGAGGCGCTCGGCAGTGAACTCGAACTCATGGTGAAAAAGGCCCGACGGGACCGTGGCTCCGCTGGACATCAACCGCGAGACGATGCCTGCGTAGCTCGTGGACCCTCAGCCACGCAATGGGTGGGACGCCCGGGAAGTGACGTCCGAGGCGGGCATGCGTCCACCTCTGCCTCGGCAACGGAATCTCAACGCACGCAGTCTGATGCTGGTCACGGCTGAGGAGACACTCGTTCGGCCGACCGCTCACCGCGCCACCGCGGGCGCCACCAACGTCCGATCGCCGGCACGCATCAACGCGCTCCCGGTTCCACCGCCGACGGCTCCGATCGCCACCCGCCCGGCACGGATCGCGGCGTCGAGGTCGATTCCGGTCTCGACGCCGCTGTCGCGCAGCAGATAGACGAGGTCCTCGGTGGCGATGTTGCCGCTCGCCCCGGGCGCGAACGGGCAGCCGCCGAGGCCGCCAACCGATGCATCGAGACGCGAGATGCCGGCCTGCACAGCGGCATACGCACTCGCCAGGCCGCTGCCGCGAGTGTTGTGGAAATGCGCGCCCAACGGCAGTTCGCCGATCAGCGGAACCACCTGCGCGACAAGATCACGCACGCGCCCCGGGGTGGTGGTGCCGATGGTGTCGGCGACGCTGATGCGGTCCGCGCCCGCGTCGACGGCCCGTGAGATCACTCCGGTGACCCGCTCCGGGGGCGTCGGACCGTCGAAAGGGCAATCCCACGCGGTCGCCACGATCACCTCGACGCCGGCGTTCGCCGCATGTGCCATCGCGACGATCCCTTCGATGAGGGCGACCGACGCCTCGGTGTCCCGGCCGACATTGGCGCGGCTGTGCGCATCCGACGCCGACACCACGTATTCGAGGTTGGTGAGCCCCGCGTCAAGGGCGCGTCGCACCCCGCCCACTGAGGCGACCAGGGCCGAGAAGCTCACGCCCGGAAAGCGATCGAGGTGGGTACACAGTTCGGCGGCGTCGGCGAGCGCCGGGACCTTACTCGGCGAGACGAAGGCGGTGACCTCCACCTCACGCACGCCGGTGTCGCAGATCGCCTCGAGCAGTTCGAGTTTCGCGGCCGTGGAGATCGGTTCCTCGATCTGCAGGCCGTCGCGCATCGCGACGTCGCGAATGGTCACATCCATCAGATCACTCCCTCGTCGGCCAACTCGGCCACCTGCTCCGCGGAGAGCCCGAGCACCTCACCGTAAACCGCCGCGTTGTCACATCCCGGTTCGGGTGGACCGGCATTGCGGATCCGTCCCGGCGTCTCGCTGAACTGCGGCACCACACCCGGACCGCGCACCACCCGACCGGCCCGTTCGTCGAAATGGTCGGCAATCATGCCGCGCGCCTGCAGATGGGGGTCAGCGACCACCTCGGCGATGGTGTTCACCGGGCCGACCACGACGCCCGCCTCCGACAGCACGTCGGTGAGCTTGTCGGCGGAGAACTGCGTCGACCATTCACCGATCAGCGCATCGAGCTCGTCCTGATTGCGGCCGCGCGCCGCATGATCGGCGAAACGCGGATCGGTGGCCAACTCGGGTTGCCCCATCGCCGCGCACAGCCGCGCGAACACAGAATCCTGGTTGGCGGCGATGATCACGTGCGTGCCGTCGGCGGTGGGGTAGAGGTTCGACGGGGCAATCCCGTCGAGTCGAGTACCCGACGGTCCGCGCACCACGCCACCCACGTCGTAGTCCGCGATCGCCGATTCCTGCACGGCGACACAGGATTCCAGCAGCGAGGTATCGACCACCTGCCCCTTGCCGGTGACGCTGCGCCGATACAGTGCGGCCAGCGCGCCCTGGGTGGCGAACATTCCGGCCAGGGTGTCGCCGAGTGACAGCGACAATCGCGGCGGCAATTGGCCGGGATAGCCGTTGATGTAGCGCAACCCGCTCGCCGCCTCGGCGACCGAGGCGTATCCGGCACGCGACGCATCGGGTCCGGTCTGTCCGTACCCGGACACCCGGACGATCACGATGCCGGGATTGCGTTCGAGGAGCACGTCGGGTCCGATGCCGAGACGTTCGAGCGTTCCGGGCCGGAAGTTCTCGACGATGATGTCGGCGCGGTCGGCGAGACGGAGAAACATCTCCCGGCCACGATCGGAGCGCAGGTCGAGGGTGATGGCCCGCTTGTTGCGGCCGTGCACGGTCCAGTAGAAGCGGTTCCCGTCGACCTCGGCCTGCCCCCAGGTACGGATCGGGTCGGGTCGATTCGGCGGTTCGATCTTGATCACGTCGGCGCCCATGTCGCCGAGGAGCCGGGCGGCATGCGGGCCGGCGATGAGGGTGCCGAGTTCGAGCACGGTGACCCCGTCGAGGGGGCCGGTGGGCTCGTCGTTCGACGGTGCCGTCGGCCGGGATGCGGAAGCGCTCATCCCTTCAGTGTGGCCGGGGACGGGCCTCCGGGGCAATCCGCCACCAGGTTCAAATGCCCTCTGAAGTGGCAAAACGCCTGAATGGCGGCGACAACGTGAAAATGAGCCAGAATTTGAAATCTCTGCACATTGGTTCGCGAATCGAACAATGGGGTGGCATTGGCGACGGTGAAGCGATTCGAGCAGATGTCTGCGGGGCGCGTGGTGTCCACCGCGGGCTCGGCGATCGCGACGCTCGGTCGGCTGCTCGAACTGTTCGCGACCGCCGCGAGCCGCGGGTGCGGATCTGGTCCGCGGGCATCGTGGGCGGCGGCACCGTGGCGGTGCTGGTGGTGCTCGGCGCGTCGGTCGGCGGATCGATCGGTGTCGAGGCGTTCGGCACGGGTCTGCCCGTCGGGTCGGTCACGTCGATCGCTGCCCACGACGGGCAGGTGGTGGTGCGGTTCACCGTGGACGGCGGCATCGACTTCCCCGCCGACGTGTCCGATCACGGTGGATCGCAACGGCTGTCGGAGCAGCGACATCGCCGGAGGGGTGGCAGCGCTTCCGGGGAACTGATGCCGTCGTCGGTGATTCACTGAGCTCTGGCTGTGTTCTATGTCATACCGACCCGCTAGTGTTGCCCACGCGTCATCGTTGTCCAATGAGTTCAGGAGGGACCATGTCCGCACAGACGACATCCGAGTCCGCACAGACGACATCCGATTCCGGGTTGTTGCCCGACATCTCACTGTGGGACATCCTCCGCGGCATCGGGTCGCTCCGCTGCGACCTCGGCAGCATCGTGCGGACGCTGCCCGCCCTGATCCCGCAACCGCCGACCCGGCGCATGTCGATCGGGAAGCGGTTCGTGCAGGCCGCCGAGAAGTACCCGGACAACGACTTCCTGCGATTCGAGGGCCGGTCGATCACCTACCGTGAGGCCAATTCCCAGGCCAATCGGATCGCCGATTATCTTACACGCCAAGGTATTTCGAAGGGCGACGTCGTCGCCGTGCTGTCCCGCAATCACCCCGACGTGGTGATCACGATGCTGGCGATCGTGAAGGTGGGCGCCATCGCGGGCATGCTCAACTTCCATCAACGCGGGGCGGTGCTCGAACACAGCCTCGGGCTGATCGATGCGTCCCTGGTGATCTACGAGGAGGACCTCGCCGAGGCCTTCGAATCGGTTTCCGAGCAGGTGCTCCCGCCGCTGCGTGTCTCCTTCGACCAACTGCACCGCGAGGTCGCGACGTGCTCGCCGGTCAACCCGGTCGCCACCGACGCGATCACCCTGGGCGACACCGCCTTCTACATCTTCACCTCGGGAACCACCGGATATCCCAAGGCCTCCAAGATGAGTCACTTCCGGTGGCTCACCGCGATGGCGGGCATCGGGGGCGTGGGGATCCGGCTGCGCAGCGACGACGTCATGTACACCGCGCTGCCCTTCTACCACAACAACGCGCTGACCATCTCGGTGTCGTCGGTGCTGGCATCGGGGGCGTGCCTGGCCGTCGGCCGAACGTTCTCCGCGTCGCGGTTCATCGACGAGATCATCGAGAACGATGCCTCGGCGTTCTGCTACATCGGCGAACTGTGCCGGTATCTGCTCGCGCAGCCGGCCAAACCCACCGACCGCGCCCATCGGCTCCGGCTGGCCGTCGGCAACGGGCTGCGACCCGACATCTGGGACGAGTTCACCGCGCGTTTCGGCATCGATCGCATCGTCGAGCTGTATGCCGCCAGCGAGGCCAACATCGGATTCGTCAACATCCTCGGCATCCCGAAGACGGCAGGATGGACGGTTCTGAAGTACGCCATCGTCGCGTACGACGAGGAGTCCGGTGAACCGCGACGCGACGCCGCCGGCCGCGTCATCAAGGTCGGCAGACGTGGTACCGGACTGCTGCTCGCCGAGATCAATCGCCGGGTGCCCTTTGACGGGTACACCGATGCGAAGGCGTCGGCGAAGAAGATCGTCACCGACGCCTTCAAGACCGGCGACCGCTGGTACAACAGCGGCGATGTGGTTCGCGACCAAGGCTTTTCGCATATCGGGTTCGTCGATCGCATCGGCGACACCTTCCGGTGGAAGGGGGAGAACGTCGCCACCACGGAGGTGGAGGCGGTCCTCGATGCCCACCCGGCCGTCGCGGAGGCGGTGGTGTTCGGCGTGCCGGTTCCCGGTGCCGACGGGAAGGCCGGGATGGCCGCGGTCAGCCTCATCGAGGGCGCGACCTTCGACGCCGCCGATCTGGCCCGCCACGTCGCCGACGGTCTACCGGGCTACGCCGTACCGCTCTTCGTCCGGATCACCGATCACCTCGAACACACCTCGACCTTCAAGAACATGCGCTCGGACCTACGGCGGGAATCGTTCTCCGGCGCCGGTGACGACGCGGTGTACGTGTTCTCCGGCGGCGAGTATGTGGAGTTCTACGAGGGGTTCGTCGACTCGCTGGGTTCGCCGCGCCCGACCGCCACGTCATCGTGACCACCGCGCACCAACTGATCACGCACGAAATCGAGTGCCGCACCCTGCCATAGCCGGAGGTGATCGAGCATCGGATGTCCTCCGCCGGGCACCGGGAGGTAGGTGGCATCGTTCCCGGCCGCGCGCAGTTCCGCGACACCCTGAGCGGTTCGCTTGGCGGACGTCACCGTATCGGCCTCACCGTGGATCGCGACCACCCGGGCGGTGCCGTGGATGACGCGCCAGTCGGCGAATTGCCACCACGGTGCCAGGCCGAGCACACCGCTCACCCGTTCGTCGGCGGCGAGTCGTGCGGCGATCCGGCCGCCCATCGAATGGCCGATCACCGCGACCGGGGTGTCGGGATGGTCGCGGGTGATCGCCTCGAGGGCGGCCCGTGCGTAGGGCATCGGTGAGGCCTGTCCGCCGTTCCAGCCGTAGACGCGGTAGCGCACCTGACGGACCTCGACGCGGCGACCGAACCGCAACCGGATCGACCAGGTGAACGGATACATCCGCAGCGCCGAGCCCTGCCAGGGCGAGAAGCGTCGATAGCTGGCGTCGGTGCCGCCCGGTAACACCAGGACCAACAACTCCGGCGTGGCCGCCGGGCGCAGGGGGAACAGCGTCACGCGGGTTCCTTTCACAACCGAATGGCAATTGGGATTCACAGTAACCGTTCGGCTCGGCAGGCCTTCCGGACCGGCGGATCGATGGCACAATTTGGCATATGGCACATCCTCGCGCCGGCACTCCGGCACTGCCCGAAGACCTCATCGACGTGGCCGCAGTGGAAAAGGCCTACTACGACAACATTCCCGATCCCGAGAACCCGCTGCAACAGGTGGTGTTCGGCACCTCGGGTCACCGCGGTTCGAGCCTCGATACCGCGTTCAACGAAGCGCACATCCTCGCCACCACGCAGGCGATCGTCGAATATCGCACCGGCGCCGGGATCACCGGCCCGCTGTTCATCGGCTACGACACGCACGCGTTGTCGATCCCGGCGTGGCGTTCGGCGCTCGAGGTGCTCGCCGCCAACAAGGTGACCACCCTGACCGCGGAGGGGGATGGGTACACCCCGACACCGGCCGTCAGTCGCGCGATCCTGAAGTTCAATGCGGAGAATCCCGGTGTGGAATCCGACGGCATCGTGGTGACTCCGTCGCACAATCCGCCCCGCGACGGTGGCTTCAAATACAATCCGCCGTCGGGGGGGCCCGCCGACACCAACATCACCTCGTGGGTCGCCAACCGGGCCAACGAGTTGCTACGGGCGAATCTCGTCGGCGTCCAACGCATTCCGTTCGAGACCGCGCGGGCCAGTGAGTACGTGTCGGAGTATCCGTTCATGAGGCATTACTGCGATGCGCTGGCCGGGGTCATCGACATGGAGGCCATCCGCTCGGCGGGCATCCGGATCGGCGCCGACCCGCTCGGTGGGGCGGCGGTGGGATATTGGGCCGCAATCGGATTCCGCTACAACCTGCCGGAACTCACGGTCGTCAACCCGACCGTGGACAAGACCTTTTCGTTCATGACCCTCGACACCGACGGCAAGATCCGGATGGACTGCTCCTCGCCCAACGCGATGGCATCGCTGGTCGCCGCGCGCGATCACTACGACATCGCCACCGGCAACGACACCGACGCCGACCGCCACGGCATCGTCACCCCGGACGCCGGCCTGATGAATCCCAATCACTACCTCGCCGTCGCCATCGACTACCTGTTCACCCACCGTTCCGGATGGTCGGAGAACGCGGGAGTCGGCAAGACCCTCGTGTCGTCCTCGCTGATCGACCGCGTCGTCGCCGGTATCGGCCGCCGACTCGTCGAGGTACCCGTCGGCTTCAAGTGGTTCGTCGGCGGACTGCTCGACGGGTCGATCGCCTTCGGTGGTGAGGAAAGTGCGGGAGCATCCTTCCTGACCTTCGACGGTGGACCGTGGACCACCGACAAGGACGGCATCATCCTGGCCCTGCTGGCCTCGGAAATCCTTGCGGTGACCGGCAAGACGCCGTCGCAGCGGTACCGGGAACTCGCCGACGAGTACGGGGAGTCGGCCTACGCGCGGGTGGACGCACCGGCCTCGCGGGAGCAGAAGGCCGTCCTGTCGAAGTTGTCGTCGGATCAGATCACCGCGACCGAACTCGCCGGCGAGAAGATCACCGCCATCATGACCCACGCACCCGGCAACGACGCGGCGATCGGCGGGGTCAAGGTGACCACCGACAACGCCTGGTTCGCCGCCCGCCCGTCCGGCACCGAGGACGTTTACAAGATCTACGCCGAATCCTTCAAGGGCGCAGACCATCTCAAGGAGGTCCAGGTGCAGGCGCAGGAAGTGGTGGACGCCGCACTCGGCTAATGCCCTAGGTCAGGTCCACCTGGTCGGCTGCCCACCGCCACAACTTGGGCGGGCGTCCGCCGGAGGTCGGTGCCACGCCGGCCTCGGTGAGTACATCGATCCGGGCGAGATCGCGATTGAGGTTCGCGCGGTGGACCTCGGCGCCGGTGAGTTGCCGGGTGATGGCGACGGCGTCGGTGGCGGTGAATTCGGCGCCGGTCAGTCCCCGGGTGAAATCGAGGTCCCGCCACAGCCGTTCGGCGAGCAACCGGCGGGCGGTGGTGACGATCGTCGAGTGATCGAAGACGAGTGCCGGAGGGTGATCCAGTGGTTCCCACAGGGTGCGGGCCGTGTGGATGCTCCCGTCGTTCCAGAAGGTTGCCCACATTGCGATCGACAACGACGGCCCACGCGGATCCCGGCTGGGCTCGTCGAAGGTCTGCAACTGACCGAGTGCGCTCGGCACCGCGGCGATGCCGAGTTTTGTCACCGCCCGGAGGGCCGCCTCGCGCAGACGTTCACCGCTGCGCACCACCACGCCCGGTAGCGCCCGCCGGCCCCGATACGGTTCGGTCTCGCGCGCATGGGTGGCCACCAGCACCCGGCGCGCGGAGACGTCGTAGGTCAGCGCCACCACGTCGACGCTGACGACGCTCAGGATGGCCGGGTCGATACCGCCCGAGGTCGTGCGGTCGGCGCCGGGCTCGTCGGTGGTGTTCTTGTCGGCGCTGGCCACGTGATGCTCCTGTCGGTCCGTCGGGGCCCGTCCGCGGTGATCACGACCGGAGCGCCGGTTGCCTCGGAGATCAACCTAGTCACCTCACCCGCCGACGTGGGCAGTGGTCGCAGATCCGGGCGCGCCGCCGCGGCGATGCGGGTCAGCTCGCCCAACCGGTCGAGATCCCCGGCCGGGGTCGGGCGCACCGGGGTGTGCACGCCGTTCCAGCTGTCGGCCACCGCCAATCCCGGTGTGCCGAGCACGTCGAGGTGCGACACCGCGACGCCGTCGAGTCCACCACAGATCGCCGCCGCGTACCGCAGGGCCGGCAGGTCGAGGTGCCCGGTCCGCCACGCGCCCTGATATCGCCCCTCCCGATTGTGGGTGTCGGGCAACTCCGGATGGGCCGCCTCCGTCGGCATCGGGCCCGCGCCGTGGCGGGTCGCGTAGCACCGGGTCGCTCCGAGCACCGTCGGGCGGTGTCCGGCGGCGGTGAGCTCTCGCCGCAGCGCACCGGGCAGCACCGTCGACCACGTGGTGTGCGGATGGAAACCGTGCCACTCGTCCAGCAGGGCACCCTGGCTGCCCTCGAAGATCACGGTGCCCGACGCCAGCGTCGCCGCCAGATGTGCGTCGGCGTCGTCGAGAATGGTGATCGCCGACGCGATGTCGGTCAGCGCGTCGGCGATCGTCCCGACCGATTCGATCCCATCGGCACCGGCCGCGGTCAACAAGGGTCGGGCAAAGGCGCTCAACGCATCCAGGGACCGTACGATGGCCCGCCGGTCACGCAGCATTCCCATGGTCAGGGGCGCGACATCGGGAGCGTCGGCGTACACCCGGAAATTCCCGATCGTCTCGCCGGCGCGGGCGCCGCGTGCCACGGCCAGGTCATAGGCCCGGGTTTCCCCGATGCCCTCCCCGCACGAGCCGTGACGGGCGTTGCCGCGCAACGATTCCCGGGCGCGATTCATCGCCGCATGGATCGGCGTGGTGACCAGGGCGCGGGCGTCGGCACCGATCAGGCCGAGCGGTTCGACGACGCCGAGGCGCGCCAACCCGGCGGCCTCGACCGCCAGCAGCAGCGGGTTGATCATCATCGGTGCGCGCAAGATGGTACGCACGTCCAGCAGGGAGGCCGAACCGAACTGCCGGAAGGTGTGGTGCCGGGCGCCGTGGCAGACATTGTGGGCTGCCTGCGCGCCCCCGGAGAACCGGACGACCGCGGCCGTGTCGGGAATCGTCGACGCCAGGACATCGACGGTCGCACCCTTGGCCTCATCGCCGTACCCCAGGCCGACGACCACGATCGGTGACCCGTGGGGACGGGTGGCGGGCGTCCGGTTCTCTTGGTGAGTCATGGTGCGCTCCTTACAGATCTGTCGGCAGGATGCCACCGCCGTCGGCGATGGGCGTGAGTCGTGCCAGCGCCGTCCCGACCGCCGCACCGGCACTGCTTCCGGCCGCATCCAGGTCGGCCACCCCTTCGGCCACGCTGATCGACTCCTCGGTGACACCGATGGTGACGGCGATCAGGTCGGCGACCCCGTCGGGATCGTCGAGCTTGACGAAGCGTTCCCCGACGATGGCTCGCCAGTGGTCTTCGACCTCCGGATCGTCGTAGTAACTCGTCAGATTCGGCAGCACGTAGAAGACGTGGAAGCGTTGCGCCAGTTGCCGGTACACGTCGGCGACGTCACGATCCTCACCGATGTCGTCGCCGACGAAGCGGCGCACCGAGTCGGCGAACAGCGCGGGCTTGTTCATCTCGTCGCCGATGAAGAACACATATCCCTTGCGCCCGTGCTTCTCCCAGGCGTCGGTGACGCAGCGAGTGGCGAGGAAGTAGGCGGCCAGGGCGTACCCTTCGCGTTTGTCGCCGCCGCCGCCGCCCTCGAGGTAGATCTCACGCAACTGCTCGTCGATCCGATTGTCGGATTCGAACTGCCCGATCTGCAGGGGGACGGCATCGAACTGGTCATCGCCGATGGCGCCCACCATGATCTGCGGGTCGTCGACGTAGCCGCCGCGCGTCAACAACCCGAGCAGATCCGACAATCGTTTCTGCACCGTGATCGGTACCCGGCCCATCGAACCGGTGACGTCGTACAGGACGACGATCGGGGTGGAGCGGGGGTGATCGGCGCTGTCTCGTGCCTCCCGGACGGTGGCGCCATACGCATCGAGTGCCGGTGCGGCCATCCGCAGGTGGCGCGGGGTGTTACGCATCCGTGCCGAGTAGCCGAAATCGTCGGCTCCGGCGGCGCGGCGTGCGTCGGCGGCCGCCTGGTAGGCGCCGGTGTCCCAGTATCCCTGTCCCATGATCAATTCCTTTCTCGAACGGGTGTGGTGAAGGGTCGAAATCTGCGGGGGCCGTGCAGGACTCCGATCAGGAGGTCGTATTCGCGGAGCGACTCCCGTGGGGTGAGTGCGGCGCTGCGCCGTGCGAAGGTGGTCTGCCGCGGTGCCCGATCCGCGAGCATCGTCGCGAAGAGGTCGGCCAGGGCGGCGCCGTCGGATGTGGCTCCGCCGTGTGCTCCGCACCAGCCGGTGAGCACGACACCGTGGTCGCCCGGGTGGATCAGGACGGTGTCGAGTCCGAGGTTTCCGTGACGGGTGGCCGCGGCGTCGAGGGTCATCAGGATGCGACGTGCCATCCAGGCCCAGTCCCGCCCGTCGAGTCCCTGCGGGCTCGCGGCACGCACCGCACGCAACGACACCAGTCCGTCGGGGAGCCGATAGGCGATCCAGCGTCGGTTGGCGGTGACGGCGTCGTCGACGATGTCGGCGGCGAATCGGGACATCCCGTGTCGGTCCAGCCGGCATATCGCGTGACCCACGGTGCCGATGGCATCGTTCGCTGATCGCGTGCGGGCGATCTCGATGCGTACAGACGGGTTGTCGGTTCGATAGCCGGCCACGGAGTCGGTCGCCCAGAGCCTTTCTCGCAGAGCGTATGTGCCGGATGAGCCACGGACATGTGGCTCGGTGGGGGCCGAGACGTCCGCGGTGGCGGTGAATGCGGCGTAGAGCGCGTTGAGGGTCATCGTCGCGTCACGTGCGACGTCGGGGTCGATGCCCACCGATACGGCGCGGTCGGGATGGACGGCGCCGAGAAGGATGCGATGGCGACGACGGGCTGCTCGTCGATCGGCCGGGTCGGTGGCCGATCCGCTGAAGACGTCGGCGGGTCGACGTGCCGCCTCGATGAGCGTGATCGCGTCGGTGGGGGTGGTGGCGAACATGAAATTACTCTAACTGAGTAATAGCTTGGCCGCAAGATCGCCGCTATCGGCAGTTACCCTGGCTCGATGATGCCGTTCGCGCCCGTAGAGGCTCCGTTGTCGCCGGAGACGGCCCTGACGCGGATCGCGTGGCTGCTCGAGCGCCGCCGGGAGAGCAGCTACCGCGTCGAGGCCTTCCGTAGGGCGGCGCATGCCGTCGCCGGGCACCCGGCCGGGGATCTGGCCACGCGCGCGGTGGCGGGGACTCTCACGGCGATTCCGGGAATCGGGAAGACCACCGCCGCCGTCATCGCGGAGTCGCTCGATGGTCGGCTACCGGACTACCTCGCGCGATTGCAGGATGAGGGTTCGCCCCATGACCCCGGCGTGGCCGCCGAACTCGTCGCCGAGGCGCGCGGAGATCTGCACGCCCACACCACCTGGAGTGACGGTGGCGCATCGATCGACGAAATGGCCGCTGCGGCACAAGCACTCGGGCTCGATTGGATGGCCATCACCGACCACTCGCCCCGACTCGCCGTCGCCAACGGGTTGAGTGTCGAGCGACTGCGCCGACAGATCGATGAGATCGATGAGTGGAATGCTCGATCCGGCACCGGATTTCGTCTGTTGCGCGGGATCGAGGTGGACATCCTCGACGACGGCTCGCTCGATCAGTCCGACGAGATGCTGGACCGTCTCGACGTCGTGACGGCGTCCGTGCACTCGGCACTGCGGATGGATCACGATGCGATGACCGCGCGGATGGTGGCGGCGGCGAGCGATCCGCGGGTCACCGTCCTGGGGCACTGCACCGGCCGTCGAGTGCTGACCGGTCGCGGTCACCGGCCGCCGTCCACCTTCGATGCGCACGCCGTCTTCGAGGCGTGCGCGGCGAACAGCACTGCGGTGGAGATCAATTCACGTCCCGAGCGTGTCGACCCACCCGACGACCTGATCGACATCGCGCGGGATCGGGGATGTCTGTTCGCCATCGATTCCGACGCGCACGCGCCCGGTCAGCTGGAGTTCCCCATTCTCGGTGCGCGGCGCGCCCAGGAGCACGGTATCGAGCCGGATCGGATCCTCACGACGTGGCCGGTGGAACGGGTGCTCGCGTTTGCCGATCACTCCTGACCCGGTGTACCACGGCCGTGGCCATCGGCCCGGCCGCCCAACCAGTTGTCGATGTCTCGTTGCGCCTGCGTGGCGACCGGCGTGGCATGACCGGTGAAGCCATGGGGCACATCGGGATACAGGCGAAGGTCGACGTTGTTTCCGGCATCGGTCAGACGCTCCACCATTGCGAGATTGTCGTCGAGGAGCACATCGTCGGTGCCGATCACGACCAGCGTCGGTGGGAGCCCGGACACCTCACCGAAGATGGGGGAGATGTCCGGAATCGTGCGATCGCGGACGTGCCCGGCGTATGCCTCGATGAAATACTCGCCGGTGATGGTGGCCCCGGCGGGGGTCGCGCCGCTGAGGTCGTAGGTTCCCGCCTCGAGTACGGCCCCCGCGAAACTCTCGGCCGATCCCTGATCCCGAAGCCGCAGCAGGGTGGTCATCGTCAGGGTCGCGCCCGCCGACATCCCACCGATGGTGAGCCGGGTGGTGCCGAAGCGATGCTGCGCGTGGTCGATGATCCAGTGGGCCACCGCCTCGCAGTCGTCGGGTGCCGCGGGCCACGGATTCTCCGGAGCCAAACGGTAGTCGACCCCGATCACGGCGACACCCAACGCATCTGCCATGCGTTCGTTCCGGGCGTCATCACGGGCCGAGGGCCGCAGGTAGAAACCGCCACCGTGGATGGCGAGGTGGACGCCGGTGATCGCAGATCGGTGCGGCAGGGTGATGCGTATCGCGACCTCGCGGTCACCGGTCTCGATGGTGAGGGCCGACGTGCGCCCGGCCGCGGGCGGCGCTGTGTGCGCCGACCGCGCGCGGTGCACCTCGTCGAGCGACTGTGCACCCACCCCACTCGGACGGTGCGCGTAGAACTCGCGGGTGGCGGCGAGGTCACCGGCGGCCACCGGCACCAGTGCTGCTCGCCGCACGCTCATCGGATCCTGCGCTGCGGACGTCACACCGCAGTTTAGACCGCGACGAGTCCCGAACCCTCTCGGATGTCGGCGGGCAGATCCTCGTCCGGTGATCCCAGGCCGAAATGCTCGCGCAGAGTACTGCCCTGGTACTCCCGTCGGAACAGCCCGCGCCGCTGCAGCTCTGGGACGACGTAGTCGACGAAGTCGTTGAACGTTCCCGGTGTCTGCGCGCTGGAGACGATGAACCCGTCGGCCTCGCCGCCGGTGAACGATTGCTCGATCTGGTCGGCGACATCGGAGGCGGTTCCCACGAACTGCGGCAGCAAGACGCCCTGGGCGTAGAGCTTCCCGATGTCGCGCAACGTCAGTTGATCGCGGTGGCTCAGGCGACGTGCCACATCGAAGAGTCCCTGCGTTCCGCTCACCTGGACATCCTCGACCGGTGCGTCGAGGTCGTATTGGGAGAAGTCGTGGTCGGTGTGCACCGAGAGCGTGATGAGGCCGGAGATCGGGTCGGCGAGTTCGTTGTGGAATGCCTGCTTTTCCCGCGCGATCGATTCGGTCTCCCCGATGAACGGAATGAACGACGGAAAGATGTTGACGTGATCGGGATTTCGGCCGAAATTGTCGGCGCGCGACTTGACGTCGTCGTAGTAGGCGCGGCGTCCCTCCGGGGTGGGGTCGATCTCGAAGATGGCCTCCGCCCAGCGGGCGGCGAAGTCCTTGCCGGTGTTCGACGATCCGGCCTGGATGAGGACCGGACGATGCTGTGGTGAGCGTGGCTGGTTGAGGGGGCCGCGCGTGCGGTGATACTTCCCGTCGTGGTCGACGGTCCGGATCTTGGCGGGATCTGCCCAGACGCCGGACTCCTTGTCGGCGACCACGGCATCGGCCTCCCAACTCGACCACAGCTTGACCGCGGTCTGCACGAACTCCTCGGCCCGCGCATAGCGTTCGTCGTGCTCGACGTGGGTGTCACGTCCGAAGTTGTGGGCCTCGGCCTCCGACAGCGAGGTGACGATGTTCCAGGCGATGCGGCCGCGGGTGAGGTGATCGAGCGAGCCGAAGACACGCGCCAGCTCATACGGGTGAAAGTAGGTGGTGGACTTGGTGACCGCGATGCCGAGGTGAGTGGTCACGGCGGCGATACTGGCGGCCACGAGCGACGGATCGATGGTGGCCGCGGCCTGGGTGCCGCGTCGGAACGGCTCGGACTGGTCACCGCCGAACCGGACCGGGGCCGCGAGGAGGTCGGCGAAGAAGGCGAAATCGAACTTTCCGCGTTCGAGGATGCGGCCGACGCGATGATAGTGGTCGGGCCCGAAGTAGTCGGTCACCGAGCCCGGATGCCGCCACGCCGCATGAGAGTGGGTGACGGGGGAGGCGATCAGGAAGCCGCCGAGGTGCAGCTGTCGTGTCATCGGATGTCCTTGTGGTGTCGGGAATCGTCTACGCCGCACAGCTAATCGCTGCGGGGTGCCGAATGCCACGGTTGAAGTCAGGGTGGGTGAATGCGGTGGGGAGCGACCGACGGATCGGCCAATGGTGTCCAACGGCACTTGCCCGATTGTGGCGGATCGGGCCACAGTGGGGACGTGGAGGCGAGTGCGGGTCCCCTCGGCGATCAGAGTGTGCGGTGGCGTCGACTGGTGGCCTACTGGCTGCTGGCCTGTGCGTTCTCGTGGTCGTGGTGGATTCCGCTGGCGCTCACCGATGTCGCGGTGGGTCCCGGTCAGGGATGGCCCAGTCATCTGCCTGGGCTGCTCGGGCCGGCCGTGGCCGCGGTGGTCGTGGTCGCGGTGACCGAAGGGCGGGAAGGCCTGCGGCGGCTGTGGGCGCGGGTGATCCGGTGGCGAGTGTCCTGGTGGTGGTTTGTCCTGGTGCTGGCCACCGCCGCATGCGCCTTGCTCGCCTATCCGGCGGCGTGGCTATCGGACTCGGCTGCGCCCACGGCCGCCGACTTCGCCGCGTACTCCGGCGTCGGCGCATGGCCGGTGGTCGTGATGCTGATCTACGTCGTCGTCGTCAACGGACTCGGCGAGGAAACGGGATGGCGCGGATACCTCGCCGAGGGGCTGTTGGGGCGGTTCGGCATCACCACCACCGGTCTGATCGTCGCGCTGCCCTGGGCGCTGTGGCACCTGCCGATGTTCTGGGTGGTCAGATCATTTCGCGACTTCGGTGTGGCGGGCACCGTCGGATGGCTCGTCGGTCTGACGGCCGGCTCGATCGTGCTGGCCTGGATCTACGCGCGCTCGGGGCATAGCGTGCTGATCGTCGCGCTGTGGCATACCGCGTTCAACCTCACCTCGGCGACCGATGCGGCCGCGGGTCTGCCGGCCGCGCTCAGTTCGACGCTGGTGATGATCGCCGCGGTCGCGATCCCCGTGGCGGCAGGGGTGGCGCGTCGTCGAAACGCGAAGTCGCGGTCCGGGGTCGCCTCACCCGGCTGACTTCCGGGAAGCTGTTGACAGCCGCGGTTTTTCGACTCATCCGTAGGTCACCACGAGCGGTGCGTGATCCGACAGTCGTTCGGCGGGCGACGGCTCCTTGTCGACGGTGACCTGGGTGGCCAGCCGAGCCAGTCCGGGCGTCGCGAGTTGATGATCGACCCGCCAACCCACGTCCTTGACGAAGGACTGACCCGCCCAACTCCACCAGGTCAGCGGTCCCGGCCGGTCTCCGTGGACGGCGCGCACCACGTCGACGAGCCTGCGCGTGCCGAGGAGTTCGTCGAACCAGTCGCGGTCGGACGGGAGGAAACCGTCCATGGTGCGTGCGGCGCGCCAGTTGGTCACGTCGTGCCGGGTGTGGGCGATGTTCAGATCGCCGACGAGGAGGAACTCGCGCCCCGCGCGCAGGGCGGCCAGTCGGTTGCGGTTCACCTCGCGCGCGAACGCGGCGAGGAATCGCTGCTTGCGTTCGTACTTCGCCCCACCGTCGGGCTGCTCACGCATAGAGCCCGGACGTTGCAGGTGTGCGGGCAGTCCGCCCTTGGGGAGGTACAGGCAGGCCACCGTTACGGGATGGTCGGCCAGGTCGACCTCGATGTAGCGACCGTGCTTTGCGAACTCGCCGAGCACGCGGGCCCGGGGTGGGTGGGTCACCCACGTCCGAACCGCGGCGGCGGGTGTTCTGGTCAGCACGGCCACACCGTTACGCCCCGGCACCGATCCGACGTCGAGGGCGGTCGAATAGCCGGGGAACACCCCCACCTCCGGTGCGGGACACCGCAGTTCCTGCAGTGCGATGACGTCGGCGGATCGCTGTGCCAGCCACTCGTCGAAGCCGCGGCGACGCGCTGCCCGGATGCCGTTGACGTTGAATGTCGCGACCGTGAACGTTTCGGCGATGCGTGAAGCCATGATCACCACTGTGCCAGTGGGAGTTCCGTTGAGGCGGCGTGATCCGACGACCTGGGCCGGTCGAGGACCGGCCCGAGATGTGCCGGCTACCACGAATGGAGAACTACTACGAATGGAGTAGTCGGATCTCGTCGGCGGGCATGAGGCGCCGCGCATCGTCCTCCACTTGACTGGAACACGGGGCCAACGGGCCCGAGTTCAGCTGAGGAGGAGACGGATGTCGGCAGTTGGCAGATGGTGTCACGACCACAGGATCGGGGTGATCATCGGATGGGTGCTGGCGATCGTGACGCTCACCGGTGCAGCGCTGTCGGTGGGGGCATCGTTCGAGTCCGCCACCGGCGGCGCGACGGCGGTGACCGGTGAGGTGGTCTGGCAGGGCGACGATGTACTGGCTCACGGGCACAACCACATCGACTCCGTGCTCACCAAGGTCGGTCAGACCGAGGGAGTCGTTTCAGTGGCTTCACCCATCGACCATCCGGGGCAGGTCAGCGCCGACGGCCGTACCGCGTACGCGGTGGTCACATTCGGCCCGAATTCGTCGGGAGCGGAGCACGTCGTCACCGACATCCTCGAGTCGGAATCTGCGGAATCCGGACTCACTCAGGCGGCCGGTGGGCAGGCCTTTGCGGGCACGATCGCGGTATCGGAGATCACTGAGATCGTGGGTGTGACAGGCGCGCTGATCATCCTTGTGGTGATGTTCCGTTCGGCGTGGGCGGCGCTGTTGCCGATTGTCACCGGGGCAGCCGGCGTTGTCGCGGGACTGATGGCCGCAATGCTGCTGAGCAATTCCGGACTCGACACCGACTCTCGGAGCGCTCATTGGTCTCGGAGTCGGCATCGACTACGCATTGTTCATCACCTATCGCTTTCGCCGGGAGCTGATGCGTGGCGCCGCAGTCGACGTCGCGGTGTGACGCGCGGTGTCGACGTCGGGTCGTGCGGTGGTGTTCGCCGCGGCCACGGTCATCGTCGGGCTGCTCGGCATGACCGTCCTGGGCGTGCAGACACTCACCGGGATGGCCATCGGCGCCGCCCTTACCGTGCTGCTGACCCTCGTCGCCGCGCTGACGTTGCTGCCCGCGCTGCTATCGGTTGCGGGACGCAAAGCGCTCAGTGCTGCTCAGCGCGAGCGGATCGGCGACGACACCGAGGCGGGTGTTCGCACCAGGCGGTGGGTGGCCTTCGTCGAACGACGCCCCGTGGTGGTCGCGATCAGCGCCGCGGCAGTGATGGCACTCGTCGCGATCCCCGCGCTTTCGTTGCGCCTCGGCGCAGCAGACGCTGGTAGTGCACCGGAATCGACGTCACGGCACCAGGCTTACGACATGCTGGCCGAGGGCTTCGGCGTCGGCATCAACGGTCCCCTCACGCTGCTGATCGATGCGCCCGATCCGGCTGCAGAGCAGGCCTACTCGACCTTGATCTCAGAACTGCCTCATGTGCCCGGCGTCGCACGCGTCACCGAGAGTCAGGTGGCACCGGGTCGGGCTGTGGTGACGGTCACCCCCCAGACCGGACCGTCGGATGAGCGTACGGAGGACCTCGTCGAACACCTGCGGGCGGCCGTGATCCCTTCTGCGGCGGCCGATACATCGCTTCGTGTCACGGTCACCGGGGCCGCCGTTGGTGGGTTCGACTTCGCCGACACCATCACTGACAAGCTGCCGATACTGGTGGCGATCATGCTCATCGCTGGGATGCTGGTGCTGCTCATGGCATTTCGGAGTGTCCTCATCGTGGTGATCGCCGCCGTAGCGAACACGGCAGTGCTCGGCGCTGCTGCGGGGATCATCGTGCTGGTATTCGGCCACGGGTGGGGTTCGGCATTGCTCGGCGCAGGATCGGCGGGTCCGGTCGAGTCCGTGGTGCCCGTGCTGATCGTCGGTGTGATGTTCGGATTGTCAATGGACTACGAGGTCTTCTTGCTCAGTAGCATTTACGAACGCTGGCATCAGTCCGGCGACACCAGGCGTTCGATTCGTGACGGTGTCACGCACACCGCGCCGGTGCTGATCGCCGCCGCGCTGATCATGTTCAGTGTCTTTGCCTCGTTCGCCGCGGGCGGGGTCCGGCTCATCGCTGAGTTCGGCCTCGGCCTGGCACTTGCCGTCCTACTCGACGTATTCGTCGTCCGACTCGCAATGATCCCAGCGCTCATGTTCGTCTCGGGTGGCGCCAACTGGTGGCTGCCCCGATGGCTGGGACGACTGCTGCCGAACCTCTCGATAGAGGCATCAGCGGATGACGATGATGCCGCAGCGCCGTCCGCAGACCACGACCAGCAGCGCGTGTCCGGGCATACTGGATAACCGGATAGGAGGCGTCGTCTGTGACGAGGACACACGGGAGCTTCTCAGGGAGCACGTCGCAGTGGATCGCTGCAGCGTGTGTGGCGTGCCTCCCGATGGTGGTCGTCCTGTTCGCGGGCGATCGCTCGACTCTGCCGCTCCGGGTTGTGCTGGCCTTCATTGCGGGGGTCTGTGTCCTGTGGGCGTGCGGACAACCGTGGTTCGCTCTGCCCGCCGCAGTCGTGACCGAGACCCTCTTGGTTGCGGTGCCCCCACACACACCCTGGATACCGCTGGCCTCGATTGCGGCGATCTACCTCGCCACATCGTCGACACGTTTTTGGGTGGGTGTCGGCTGGCTGGTCGGGGTGGTGATCGGCATGTGGCTGACCGCGGCATCATTCATCTGGGTGACACCCGACAGTATCGAGCTGACCCACCTGGTGGTGTTCGACTATGTGGTGATCGCGGTGGCCGTCGGCACGATGGTGCGCACGCGTGCCGAACGGATCGACGCGGTGCGCGCACAGGCGGTGGCAACGGCTGCGTCGCGGGAGCGCGAAGCCGATCAGCGGGTACAGGCCGAACGCATGCGCATCGCGCGCGACCTGCACGACGACGTCGCGCATCACATCACTCTGGTGAACGCGCAGGCCGGGGTTGCCCGCTACCTCATGGCGACACCGCACTCGGAGTCGGAGACGAAGGTCGCCGAGACGTTGACGGCGATCGAGGAGGCGAGCAGGCTCGCACTCGATGAATTGCGATCGACGGTCGGCCTCTTGACGTCCGCACCCGACGTGAATCGCTTGCCGGTCGCCCACTTCGACGCCCGCGCCGAGCTGATCGAATCGTTTCGATCGGCGGGAATGACCATCGAGCACACCGAATACGGCATGGGTGAACCCGTCGACGGAGGACCGATGACGGGCAGCGTCGCACGGACCCCGGGATCGGTGGCCGCCTACCGTGTTCTCGCGGACGCTCTGCACAACGCTCGGAAGCACGGCACCGCCGCATCGGCGACAGTCCGGATCAGGATGGTGCGCGGGATCATCGACATCGAGGTCATCAATCCCGCGCGTCCGGCGGTTCAGGGTGAGGGCACGCGGCTTGGACTCACCGGGCTCCGCGACACCGTCGTGGCCTCGGGGGGTCGATCGATGCGGGCTATCGCGACGATCAGTTCGTGATCCACGCCCGGCTTCCGATCATTGCGAGCGATCGGGAAATGAGGAATTCAAGGGTGGTGTCGTGAGCATTAAAATCCTCTTGGCTGACGATCATGCTTTGTTGCGCAACGCGTTTCGCGCCCTCTTTGACGCTCAGAGCGATATGGAGGTGGTAGGCGAGGCGTCGACGGGATGTCAGGCCCTCGACATCGCGCGACGCACCCGAGCAGATGTGGTGCTGATGGATGTGCGGATGCCAGATCTCGATGGGGTGGAGGCTACGAGGCGCATCCGGGCCGATCCAGCCCTCGCCGACACTGCGATCCTGATCCTGACGACGTTCGAGAACGACGATTACGTGACCGAGGCGTTGCGCGCAGGTGCCCTCGGGTTTGTCGGCAAGGGCATCAGCCCTGACGATCTGCTTGCCGCCGTACGAGATACCGCCGCCGGGCAGCCCACCCTGTCGCCAACGGCAACTCGGGCGCTCATCGACTCCTATGTCGCGACGCCTGCCACCGCGGCGTCGACGCCGTCGCCACCGGTTGAACAGCTGACGCCCCGTGAAAGGGAGATCGTCGCCCTCATCGCAATCGGCCTGAGCAATACCGACATCGCCGAGAAGCTGTTCATTGCCCCACTGACCGTGAAGACCCACGCACACCATGCGATGCGAAAGCTCGAGGCTCGTGACCGTGCGCACCTCGTTGCTCTCGCGTACATGAACGGACTGGTGTAAGCGACCGGGCCGACCTGAGCCCGCGGGATCGTCCGGCGTCACAGGCGCGCCAACACACCGCACCGGCACGCGAAGCCAGGGCCGTTGGAGAATGCTGGGCGCTCAGGCCATCTGAACGACCAACGAGCCGTGGGAAAACTGGGAGCAGATCGGTCGATGCGTTCCCAGCCGGCGCACTGGTCTGGTGAAGTGTCCTCCCGTGCAACGATTCCGGCGGAATGGAGATCCGGCAGGCTTGCCGTCCTCGAGCCGGACTCGACCGGCGGCCAGGCCTGCGAGCGGATCGTCGAGAAGCGGGAGTAGTACCTTCTCGACGCCGTCATCGGATCGGATGTACCCGCACCAGCTCGAACATCGCAAAGCCGTGGACGGCTGCGAACCACTGGTTCGCTATTCGCCAGCCGGACCCGGGAGCGAGGTCGCCAGCCGAATCCTCTTGTGCGCCTTAGCTCACGCTTGATATCGGCAGGAAACTTGTAGCGTACGTCGGGCATAGGGGCCTCGTCCTCCTGGTGACGATGACCAACTCTTCAAATTCTATGGATTGGTACGGACATGGCCCGGCTCAGACAACACCGCCGCCCCTCGATGGCCTCGCAGGACGGCGGTGTTGGTACAGGTAACGGACGGTAGGTGGACAACCCGAGTTCGAAACATCACCCGCTCACGGGCTGTGTGCCCGTGCTGGTCACGATACCGCCCGGTAGCCGGATTGCAGCTCGGCGACATACCGATCTCCCGCCGGTCCGGGCGGGCTGCGGAGCGCGCGGATCACGTCGCCCTCGCCGATCTCGCCGCGTGCGTTGAGCACCTGTGCCAGCTCGACGACGGCGGGCCGGCACCTATCGAGCAGCGACGCGGCGTCGGTCGGCGATGGATTGCCCACCGAGGTGCAACTCCGCGTCGGCTGGGGTGACTGCCGCAGCAATCCTCCGGCGTGATGAGAACGGACGGCTGAATGTCACCGAGGGCGGCGACGTCAAGTCGGGCGACGCCACCGTCGGCGGCTCACTGCTCGGCATGCTGATCGGCGTGCTCGGCGGACCGCTCGGTGTGCTCTTGGGATTCGGTCTCGGTGCAGCCGGAGGCGCGCTGGTCGACGCGAGCCGCGCCGATGACTGCGACGTCGCGATCACCGAGTTCGGCAAGACCATTCGACCAGGCGGCAATGCCATTCTGGCAGAGACGGATGAGGCGGACACCGCAGCGTTCGACGCCCTCGTCGCCAAGTACGGTGGCGCGATCGTCCGTCGCCCACTTGACGAGGTGCTCGCTGAGATCGAGGCGCAGCAGGACGCCGCTGAAGCTGTTCCGACGCTGTTCGCAAGAAGATCCACGAGGAGAAGAAGGCCGAGAAGAAGGAGAAGCGCGACGAGCGCATTGCCAAGGTCACGGCCAAGTTCGCGAGCTGAGCGATTCCCACTCTGATGAGGCTCCTTCACTCGAAGTGAAGGAGCCTCATCGTTGGGTGTGGGGGAGCGAGGTGCGGCCGACGATTGAGCCGTGCCTCGATGTCGAGCTACTCATCGGGGAAATGGCTCCGACCGCCGAGATGCGTTGCGCACCTGGATGTTCGGCGTTCCCACCGATCCGTGACATGCCCGGTGGTGTCGACGGGCGGCACGTCAGTGTGTCCGGTCGAGCGCGATCGCGAGTCGACGGATCGCGTCACCGAGCAGGTCGGGTGGCAACGTCGCGAAGCTCAGTCGCAGGTGGTCGCTGAAGTCGGCGTCGACCGCGAATGCGGCGCCCGGCACAAATGCGACACCTTCGATGAGTGCGGCGTCGAGCAGTGCCGAGCTGTCGATGCCGGGAAGTCTTGCCCAGCAGAACATTCCGCCCGAGGGCACCGTCAGCTCGACGCCGTCGCCGAGGTGTCGGTGTAGCGACTTCACCAATTCTGCTGCGCGGGCGCCGTACTCAACGCACAGCGTGCGGATATGCTCGTCGAGCCACTGGGTGTCGGAGAGCAGTTGAGCCACCACGAGCTGGCTGAAGGTGGAACCGCAGAGGTCCGCGCTCTGTTTTAGGCGCTCGACGACATCGATGACACCGGTGGGTCCCTGTAACCAGCCGACGCGCAACGCCGGAGCAAGAATCTTCGACGCAGAGCCGAGTCGAATGGCCCGGTCGCCGGGTATCGGGTCGGGTGCGATCCGGCGACGGCCGTCGTCGGCGCTGAAGCGCAGGCATCCGTACGGGTCGTCGTCGATGATCCAGAAGCCGTACTGTTGTGCAAGGTCGGCGAGTGCTTGTCGAGTGTCGGGATCGGCGGTGACGCCGCTGGGATTGTGAAAGTTGCTGACAGTGTGCACGATCCGCGGTCGGAGACCCGACTCGAGTAGCTCAGCAAGGTGTGCGGTGTTGGTACCGGTCGCGGTGATGGGGAGCGCGACAATGCGTGCTCGTGCGGCTTGGAATGCCTGACGCGCGCCGACATAGACCGGGTCGTCGACGATCACGACGTCACCGGGATCAACAAACGCATGCGCCAGCATCGACAGCGCTTGCTGAGAGCCGTGGGTGATCAACACTTCGTCGGGTGAGCCGCCGATGAAGGCAGCGACGGCGCGGAGACACGTTGCCGCGCCGCGACTGGCCGTGTATTGCAGCGCCGCGTCGTCGGTCATCACGAGTTGGGTTGCTGCGGCGATCGCGGATGTCGGAATGAACTCCGTTGCGGGCAGTCCGCCGGCGAGGCTGAGGACTCCCGGTTGTTCGGTGACCTTCAGCAGGTCACGAATTGCTGATCCGCCAATGGCGTTGAAAGCCATGGAGCTTGGCGGAAGAGGTTGGGACGCGAGCATGGAACACCACCACCGGGAGACATACGAGAAGGGCGAGGGGTGATGCGGGTGGTCACCGTGTCGGCACGACATCAGATTCTGCGTACCGTGTGTGAAGACTATCATCCCTATTTCATACAATGGAAACCTGGTACTGGCAGGTCCCCGATAACCGGTCCAGTCGGTGCTAGAGCCAGTTCCTTCTTACGTTTGGTCAGTCGATCTCGCAGCCCACGGGGTGATGCTGGTGGGTGCATCCGGCAGCGTACTCGGCCGGGGTCTGGTAGCCCAGTGCCGAATGCCGGTGTCGGTGGTTGTGGTCGTCTTTGAAGTCGCCGATGACCACGCGCGCCTCCAACAGGGTGGGCCAGCAGTTGCGGTTCAAACACTCATCGCGCAGCCGGTTGTTGAACGACTCGATGAACCCGTTGTTCCACGGCGTGCCGGGCGGAATGTAGGCGATCCCCACCGACCCTGCACAAAACGCGCGCAGGGCCTCGGAGATGAACTCAGGGCCGTTGTCCATGCGCAGCACCATCGGCGGGCCGCCCCAGATCGCGAAGACCTTCTTCAACTCCTCGATCAGTCGCTCGGCGGTGATCGAGCGGTCCACGATGTCCAGCAGCGACATGCGGGTGTGTTCATCGACCATCGACGCGATCTTGATCTTGTGCCCGTCGACGGTGGAGTCGAACTGAAAGTCCAATGCCCACACCACTTTCGGTGCATCGGCGACCATGATCGGTACCGACGACTGGCCAGCCCGTTTACGGCGCGGAGCGCGGCGCACCTGCAATCCTTCGTCCTTCCATAACCGGTGGACTTTCTTCTTGTTGACCTCATCGCCCTCGTCGAAACGCAGCCACGCCCACGCACGTCGAAACCCATGACGGGGATTCTTGCGGGCGTAGGTCCGTAGCTGCTCACGCAGGCCGGCGTCGGGGTCGGCGGGTGTCTGTGCTTGAGGTAGCTGCCGATAGGCGGAGCGGGCGAGCCCAACAACCTTGCACGCCTTGCGTTCTGACATGTTCATCACGTCTTTGAGCATGTCGATAGCGGCGCGTTTGGCGGTCGGGCTCAGAATTTTCCCTTCGCGATCTCCCGCAGCGCGTCCTTCTCGAGTTCGGCGTCGGCGAGTAGCCGCTTGAGCCGGCTGTTCTGTTCGCGCAGTTCTTTGAGTTCTTTGGCGGCGTCGCCGTCCATGCCGCCGTACTGGCGGCGCCAGTTGTACAGGGTCGCCGCCGACACCTCGAGGTCGGCGGCGATCTCCTCGCCGGTCTTGCCTTCGGCGGCCAGCTCGTCTGCCCGGCGCAACTTGCGCACGATGTCTTCCGCCGAGTGACGCTTACGTCCTGCCATGATCCCTATCGTCCCTTCGTGCCCTCATCAGGGCAATCAGGACTCTAAAACCAACCGGACCGGTTCACGGGGGACACGCCAGTACCAATATATGGGATCAGGGGGAACTACGCGGACCCGGAGGGATGCGGGTCCGCGTAGTTCGTGCGTTCAGAGTGCCGTCACCTCACGGCTACTTGACCTCTGTCCGCATAGTCGGATCGCACCCGGCGTCAATGGGATTGCGATCCAGACGAGTGTCGAGACCATCAGCCGCCCCCACTCCCCGCCGGTGGCCCAGTCTCCGGACTGGAAGGGCGTCTGCGTCGACGCCATGTCGATCCATCCGCTCAGGTTGTCCTTGAATCACGGCACCAACTCGGTGAGCATGGACAAGACGGTTGGCAAGGCGAAGTAGGCGACGGCGCCGGGGGTATTGAGGATGAGTGCGGCAAAGGCGAATCCGACGAGCAGCCCGAACATCTGGATGGTGAAAGAGTTGACCACTCCGGCAGCGGTCAAGCTCCATTCGCAGGCGGGCGAACCGTAGATGACCCGCGCGAGCACTGTGGCGATCGCCCCGACGATCAGCGAGAACACCACGGCGCTGACTCCTGCGATGAGTGCGGCGCCGAGTTTGGCGAGGATGACTCGTTCGCGTCGAAGCTCCATCGTGAAGGTGGTCAACGCGTGTCGTTGACTTCACTCGCTCGTGACAAGCAGGATCGCGAGTACAGGCAAGATGATGGCGGTCTGGATATTGGTTTTGCCGAAGAACTCGCCGAAGTTCAACACCTCCGGTTTTGTGCTGTTCGCGATGAGCATCGTGACCACGACGGCCACGGTGATCACTCCCCGTCGACACGATCAGCCAGAAGCCGGCGCGCGTGTCGACGAGCTTGCGCAGTTCGACGCGCACGGTCGTCGATCAGCTGCGTTGCATCGCATCGTTCGACGCGAGGTATTGGGCGATCGTCGGCAGCGACATGCCGATATCGCGGAGCTGCCGAATTTGTATCGCCCGCGGAATCTGGGAGGCGCGTAGTACCGATAGCCGGTCGCCAGCTCATTGTCGGGTCTCAACCAACATGAAGGTCAACACTTGCGCGGTGCGGGCGCCGGACAGGTTAGCCAAGCACCGGGGTCAGCGCACCCAACAAGGTCTCGGGGGTCTCGATCTGTGGGACGTGTCCGGCGCCCTCGAGCACGATGAACTGTGCACGAGGGATCGCGTCGGCGTACGCGCGGCCGTAATCGACGTCAGCGATACCGTCGCTCTCACCCCAGATCACAGTCGTGGGCACATCGATCGAGGCCAGCCGCTCCAGCAGACCGGGCTCGGTCATCGGACCGCCGTAAACGCGCAGTGCCTCGCGATTGCCCTCGGTGATCGCCCGTACGGACGGTGGCAGTGTCGCGACGTCGGGGACGACAGATCTCGCGGGATCGTGGAAGCTGCGCTCGGCGATCTGACGCGGGGTCAGTACGAAGAAGTCGACGACGGGATGACCGGGGACATCGATGCCGACCGCGTCGACGAGTGCGAGGCGACCGAGCCGTGACGGCCGGCCTACGGCGATCTCGGCGGCTGTCCAGCCGCCGATCGAATTGCCGATCACGGTGACGTCGTCGATGTCGAGCGCGTCCAGCAATGCGATGTAGGCCTCGGCCAGCCCCCCGATGGTGGCCAGGGCCTCGGGGCGGGAGGTACCTCCGAAGCCTGGGTGAACCGGCGTGATCACGCGACTGCCAGTCCGGTCTGCGAGCAGGTTTGCGAAGCCGGCGACAGAGTCCGGGCCGGCGCCACCGTGCAGCAGCAGCACGGCCGGGCCCATGCCACGATCGCTTACCGTGATCGGGATTCGGCCTGCCGAAGTGGTTACGGTGAGCGTGGATTCGCTGTTCATGAGGTGTTTCGCCATCATATAAACAACCTTAGATAAGGATATTTATATAAGCAAGTTGTTCCGATGTCCTACCATCAGGACATGGCGATGACCATCCAGCAGCTCGGCCAGGCCGTGAAACGTCTACAGGTCAAACACCACCGGGCCGGCAACGATGCGTTGAGGGCGCTGGACATCTCGATCGTGCAGTGGGATGCCTTGCGCCACTTACATGCTCACCCCGGAGCCTCGTTGCATGACCTCGCGGTGTTGACCTTTCAGACCGACCAGGCATTCGGCACCCTCGCCACCCGGATGGAGAGGCGCGGACTGATACGTCGCGTGAGCGGACCAGGACGTGCCATCCGGCCTGAGTTGACTCCCGAAGGCGAGAAGGTGCTCAAGGCCGCAAACGTGGCGATCGACCGCGTCATGCAGGAGTCCTTCGGACGCCTCTCGGTGCAGGAGCGTTCAGTGTTCGGCGAGCTGCTCACGCGGCTGGTCGAGGACGCACCGGGTGAGGGTGTCTGAGTCATTCGCCCGGCGACGCGCCCGACCGTCCGGTGTGTGCCCGACGCCACGGTGATCCTCGACGGCCGGCCCATGTCGCTCGCGCCACATCGAAGATGCGACCCCACCACTCTGGCACGCTGTCAGGGAGTATGTTCCTCATGCCTGACACGTTCGACTCACTAATCGAGGCCGGAGCTTCTGCTGACGTGTCCGGCTGGGACTTCTCCTGGGTGGATGGACGAGCAACCGAGGAACGCCCCGCCTGGGGTTATGCCCGCCAGCTCGCCGAGCGGGTTGGCAGGGCATCAGCGTCGTTGGATGTCCAGACCGGCGGCGGCGAGGTTCTCGCCGAGGCCGAGTCCTTCCCTCCCACCGCTGTCGCGACGGAGTCGTGGCCGCCGAACGTCGCGAAGGCCACCCGGCTGCTGCATCCTCGCGGTGTTGTCGTCGTGGCAGACCCGGACGAGCCTCCGTTGCCGTTTGCTGACGAGGGGTTCGATCTGGTCACCAGCAGGCATCCCGCGACGATCTGGTGGGAGGAAATTGCCCGCGTGCTCCGGCCCGGCGGCACCTACTTCGCCCAGCACGTCGGACCGGCGAGCGTGTTCGAGCTGATCGAGTTCTTCCTCGGCCCGCAACCCCAAGCCAGGCGAGGACGCCACCCTGACGACGAGGCAGCCGCGGCAGAGGCCGCCGGGTTGGAGATCGTCAATCTGCAAACAGCGAAGCTGCGGATCGTGATCCACGATGTTGCGGCCGTGGTGTACCTGCTGCGGAAGGTGGTCTGGTGGGTGCCAGGGTTCACGGTGGAGAAGTACCGGGATCGGCTCCGTGACCTCGACGAACTCATCCGGCAGGACGGACCGTTCATCGCCCACTCCACTCGTCACCTGATCGAGGCCAAGCGTTCGTCGTAGTTGTGCATTGCGCGAATGTCGGAGGCGCGGAAGCGGAGATTTGCGCCGGTTAACACGAGCTGCACGGCCTTCAGGGTGCGTCTGACCTGGATGGTCTGTCGCTTACTCCACGCGTACTCGCGGGCCCTGGGATAGAAGAAGTGGTCGGTGCGGCTGGTGATATCGCGCAGCCAGGGTCCATTTCATCGCGTGGTCATCCCTTCGAATCGGGCTTCCGGCTGTTGGTCGCAATCGTCTCAGTGATGGTTCAGAGTTCCAGAATTGAAGTGACGGAATGGATTCTGCGTCTGGAGCACCTAGCCCGCTGAGCGATAGAGCTACCGCGGGAGCGTCTGGCCCCCGCCGCGGTCACGATCTCGAATGCGAAAAGACAGGGCCAGGACAGACCGGCCGCGGCCGAGTCCGCTCAGGACAGAGAAAAACCCGCTCCGACCGAAGTCAGAGCGGGTTTCTCGATTGTGGAGCTAAGGGGACTCGAACCCCTGACCCCCACACTGCCAGTGTGAAGGGGGTTGTATCGGGGTGTCCGTCGGGTGTCACTACGTCGCGCCTACCTGCATGTTCCCGTAGTTCTGTGTCTACTGAGTGTCAGCGTATGGCGCGGCGTCGTAGCCAATAGTTAGCCAATCGCACGGCGATTCGAACGTGTTCCCGGCCCAGTTTTCCAAGTCATGCTTCCATCTGTTCCAGTTCTTCAATGAACAAGCGGACGTTCGCGCATGCGAACTCGTACTGCTGACATTGCAAGAAGGCCCTGTTAAGTCGATCCTTCTCATACCCAACCAAGCCCAAGAGGAACGCCCGCAACAGCCAAGGAATCGAGTGGGCCACGATCGTCCATCGATGGAACGCAGTGCCACCCGGGCCGTCCCGTCCAGTCAGGTGGTGAGCCAGGTCGTTTCGTGCGTCCTTGACCACCTTGGCCAGGTTAGGCACCGACTGAATCAAGTCCGGCACCACGTCAGCGATGTCTGTAAGGATGTCGACAGCTCGGTTGGCAAATCCCACATCGCCAAGGTGGCTCAGAGCGTCGTTCGTCGCTTTGGCGATGACTTCAGCGTCGATGGTTGCATACTTCGTCGCTTCAACCTCTGCGCCGGATTTGGCCGCCAAGCGAACGTTGCGAAGTTCGCTTTTGGACGCTTCCGGAAACCGCCGCTGGGGGAAGCGCATCGTACCGTCGCTAAACGACCGAAGCCTTCGGTGATAGCCCTCGATCAGGGTGGCACCGAGGAGAGTTCGGACCTGGACAGGCCCACCGCCAGTCAGTTCTTTCACTGCCCAGTCCAGGCCATCGAGTTGCTCATGGACCGCAATCCATCCGGCAAAACGTTCAAGTGTGAGGAGCGCCGGATCGAGAAAGAGGGACGTCCGCTCTGCGCCTTCCTCGCTCTCGAAGGACTGGCCATAGACTCTCATCCACTGCCCCTCAGTGCATGCTCGAACTTCAGTCCTTAGAACTTCCAGTGTTGTACCCAATGTGAGCCAGGAAAGAAATCGGCACGCGGAAATTACTCTGCGTGACAGCCCCTCAAGCGTTGCAGGCCGAGCTGCCTCGTAGACCAACCAAGCCTCATCCCCGTGGACCTCAAAACTGAGAACAGAACGATCGTCAGGCACCTCGGCGGTCTCACCATCGACTATGTGGCTTAGCCACCAACGCGCATCCAGTCGGAAGCGCATCGCAGAATAGACCTGCGTATCTGCGACATGTGCGCCGAACACGACACGTCTCGATCGATATTCGGGATAGGTATGGTGACCAGTGCCTCCGTGGTTATTAGCTCGGAGCAGACTCACCAAGTCCCCTGAATCCAGGGTGCAATGAACGTCACGCGCCGCGAACGACTTAACTTGCTTGTCTGCCTCAGCGGAGATGGCTAGCGAGTATTGGCCCTCTTCACGTTGTTCCGAAACAGTCGGGTCATCGTGGAGAACTTCGTCGACGGTCGCTACCGCGAGTCCGCTTTTGGGGAGTTCCAAAAATCCACGTGAAGGTGCGGCTTCGTGGCCATACAGCCAGAAGAAGCAGTTGGTATCGGGCAGCGGAGGCAAGGACACACCTGACCCTAACCAGTGCCGAGCTAAGGAATCACCGAAGGTCGGGCATTGGCATGGATTCGACTAGTTCGTTAACTATCGAGGCGCGTCCTCGGGCGGCGTCGCGTACGCAAGCTCGATCAGGTGCTCGAACTCGCGTTGTGCGCGCTCGATGTCGACCGGTGACACGTTCTCCAGCTGCGTCGGCGCGTCCAGGCCCAACAGGCGGGCGCGGCGTTCGGACACCCGGACGGCGGCGGATACCAGGGCGGCAGAGAGTCCCTGCGGGCTGCTCTCGCTGGCGGTGATGCCTCGAATTGTCTTGGACCACAACAGGTCTAGGCGTGCGACCTCCAGGACGCGCAGGGCGTCGGCTGCCTCGACCTCGGCGCGGCGCAGGACACCAAGCACGGCCTTGTTCGCGGCGTTCTCGGTCGGGTAGCCGAGTTGGTCGGCGATCTGCCGGTAGGTCATTCCCTGCGTGCGGAGCGTGACGGCTTCGGCGGCGCGGGCGCGGTGGTCGATGCGGTCGGGTCGGCTGGCACCGGGGCGGCTCATGGCTGGTCTCGATCTGCCCGCGTTATAGCTGCCTCGGCGAGGTGGTCGGCGGCGCGTTCGGTTGCTCGGTCGGTGGCGGCGTCGCGGAGGTGGTCGACGGCTGCTCGGTGCTGGTCGATGAGCGCGGTGTGCGCGGGCGTGCACGGTCGGCTCTCGGCGAGTTCCAGTGCTGCGGCGAGGACGTCGCACCGGTGAAGGTGCACGGCGACGGTCTCACCGAGTAGGGCGTACGGGCTGGCGTCCAGGTCGGCGGCGAGCTGCTGGCGGGCCTCTGTGGCGTCCAGGGCGAGGAGGTGAGCTATCTCCTCGATCGTGTATCCCTCGACGCGCAGGGCGAGCACTGGGCCGGTCATCGGGTGCTCTCCAGGGCGCGACCGGTGGCGGCGTCGTGGTCGCGTCGGCGTCCGGTGCCGTTGTGCGGCAGTCCTAGCCAGTCCTCGACGTCTTCCAGGGTGTCGCCGACGTCGACCGTGAGGAGGCCAGCGAGGCGAGTCGGTGACGGGTCTGGCTCCCACGGGTGGACGCGGCGCAGTGCCGGGTGGCCCTCGGGGGCGAGGAGGCGGTGTGTCTCGCGGTCATTCGCGCCGGGCAGGCGCAGGTAGTCCACGCGGTGCTCCAGTCCGGCCTGGCTGGCGGCGAGACGGACGCGGGCCACGCGGTCGCGGTAGTCACGCTCGGCGGCGCGCTCGGCCTGCTGCTCGGGTGTCGGTGTGTTGCGGTCGGCGACGGTGCGCAGGCGTTCACGCTCGATGCGTGCGAGGTTCGCGGCCTTGGCGTCCAGGTCGCGCTGCTCACGCTCCCACTGGCGGCGTGCCTCCCAGAGACGGACATGAGACTGCACTCGGTCGGCGGCGACCTCGGCGGGTTCGGTGTCGTCCACCGGGAACTCGGGTGTGTGGTCCAGGTCGCGCACCCGCTCCCAGAGGTGCCGGTGAACGCGTAGTTCGTCGTAGATCGGTGCAAGGGTCGGTCGGTCAGTCATCGGTGGTTCCTTCCGGTGGTCGTGGTGAGCGGTCGTGGTGCGGGGAGGCTCAGACAGCCGATGTGTGCGCCCGCGTTGATGTCGTCGGCGAGCGTCATAGGCCCCTCGCCACAGACCGTGCATCGCGTCGGGTCGTCGATCGTCGTCTGACCGTCGCCGGTGTGGGTAGGCCCGGATTTATCCGTTACAGCCGTTACACCGTTACGTCGTGGGCCGGTTGTAGCGGCTGTAACGGATGTAACGCGTTCGTCGGGGCTTACCGGGGCGGTGTCCTCCGGGTCGTCAAGTGGCGGAAGGTAACGACCCCACGCGTCGGCAAGGTCTGCGCGCGCATAGCCGCGTACCGGTTCAGGGTCGCGGAACAGGTGCGGCTTGATGCCGTACTTGCCGAGTCGGTTGGATAGGCCCCTGGCGTCAAGCGGTTCCCCCCGGCGGATCGTCGACCACGGTGATTCCTCAATTCCGTTGAGCGCGGTCAGTAGTGCCGTAGTCGTGATCCTCTCGGCGGTACCGAACACGCGGCGCAGGTCGCGCAACAGCAGCACACCGAGCGTCGGCGCGCGGTCCCTGGACGCCTTGACCAGCGTCACGGCGGCGTCGCGGGCACGGTCGGGCCAGTGACCCGCGAGGTCGGCGACGGCTAACAACGCCTCCCATACGTCGGCGTCGCGGTCCTCCACTCCCGGTGGCATATCGGGCCAGCGTCTACCGACCTCGGTCGCGACACGGGAAGTCCAGCCCTTGATCGCGAGCGCGACCTGTTCGGCCTCGGCTCCGCACGTACGCAGTCGCCACGGTCGGACCCGCTCACCCGGACCCCGGCGGCGCATTCGGATCACGACCGCGCGCGTCATGATCGTGTCGGGCAAGTCATCCAGGCCCGCGAGCGCAACGGCGCAGTAGGCCGGGAGTTCTTCGGTCTCAACGGCCTTACCCCGGATCACGCACCTACCGGCGGTCGCACCCTTACGGTGCCCGGCGTTGAGCATTCCCCGAATGTCCTCGTTGTCCTTCGCGCGCGGACCGAACACTGTGTCGATTTCGTCGTACAGAATCGTCGGGCGTCCGGCGTCGTCGGACACCTTGCGGAACAGATACGCCGGGGTCGTGTTCACCGCGTGTACCGGGCGTGGAACTAGTGGCTCGGTCACTTCGAGCGCACGGGACTTCCCGGAGCCTGGTTCGGGGCTGAGGAACGCGATTCGCGGCGTCGACTCCCACGCATCGATGAGCCACGCGTGAGCGATCCACAGGACGTGAGCGATCACGGCGGCGTCGGACGGGTAGGCGACGAACTGCCGTAGGAACATCTCTACAGCGTTGAGGGCGTCGGCCCCGGACTGGTCGTGTTCGTCTGCGGGGGAATATCTTTCGTTCATTGTCCGGCCCCTTCGCGGAGATCGGCCACGAGGTCGTGAGCACGTCGGACCGCTGCACCCTCACGGCACAACGTCGTGTAGGCGTCGGACTCGGACAGGCTGCGGTAGGCGGCGGCGATAGCCTCACCGGCGGTCACTCCCCGCGTGCGGTGGAGTTCGGCCGCGAGAGCGGCACACAGCGGGCGGAGTCGTTCGGCCGGTTGGTAGTTCGTCGCGGCGGCGGAGAGGCGGCGCGCGGTGAGTCGGCCCCGGTGTCCGTCGTCGAGGTTGCCGGTGCGGCGGAGTTCGTCGAGGACCAGGACCGGAGTGGGGTCTACGTCGTGGAGGGCGAGGGCGTGGGCTGCGGTGAGGACGCGGCCGGTGGGCTGGTCGACGCGGGCGACGGCTTCGAGGTCGAGTCGGTCGAGCACGTTGAGGGCGACGGGGGCGCGGGACGCGAGGACGCAGGCGGTGAAGTCCTCGGCGGCGCGGGCGGCGGTAGTCTCGGGGTCGACGGTTCCTGTCGTCTCGGCTCGCCCCGCACCTGCCCCGGTCGCGGGGCGGCGTCGTTCGTGGGTTGTGGTCATCGGCGGCTTTCTCTGATCGGTGAGGGCTGGGCGTCGTGGTGGCCGGTCTCGGGTTCCGGCCGTCCGGCTCAGTCCTCCCCGATGAGCTTCAGCAGGTGCTTGGACGGCACGCGGATACGGTTGCCGACCTTGATCGTCGGGAGTTCACCGGAGCGAGCGAGGGCGTAGGCGTAAGCGCGGCTGACCCCCAGTACGTGGGCGGAAGTCTCGACGGAAGCCGTTGGGGCGGAGCGGAGTTGATCGACGAGCGTGCCCGTCTGCTGTATCTGAGTCATGCCATCCAATTTCGTCGAGTAACTAGGGTTTGTCCATCCTGTATTGTCTCAACTATGGCGAAGGTAAATAGCGACTCGGGTCGAGTCGAGAGCGTCCGCGTGACGGGCACGGCTGGCACCGGCGTGGTCCGGCTGCACGGTCGAGACCTCGAATACACGGCCACCTGCGAGACGGGCGCAACCGGTCCCCACGTCGTTGCTCTATCGCTAACGACCGACGGCGGGAGACCCCTGACGGTCGCGGACCTGCGCGCCGTACCGCTGCGGCGGATAGCGGCGGCAGTCGGCAACGTCATACCGCTACCGGGCAGCGGCGTGACCGATCTGGACTGGTCGACGTTCGGTGAACCCGACCGGCCCCCGAAGCGTGCGAGACCACGCGGGCGACCGCCCAAGCTGACAGACGACGATCACCGGAGAGTCGCGGAGCTTGCACGGCAGGCGGTCCGCGACGGAAAGCCGGTGCGGCGGTTCCTGAGTCAGCGACTCGACCTATCCCCGTCGACGGTCGACACACGGCTACGGAAAGCCGAAGAGCACGGGTACCTACAGCCCGGAGAGCTACCGAGAGGAGTCAAGAGCTATGAGTGAGCGCAAGCGTGGAGAACGCGCAGACGACGCGATCCGGCGGCTACCGGACGGCAAGGGTTGGGCAGCACGCCCGACGCTCGGCACCGACCCGACGACGGGCAAACAGGTGCGCGTCTACAAGCGGTTCCCCACCAAGAAGGCGGCGCAGGCGTGGATCATCGACGAGCGCAAGAAGTGGGCCGCGAACACGTGGACGGCCAAGTCAGAACGGACGTTCGGCGAGGTCGCCGACCACTGGCTGAAAGTCCGCGAGGCAGACGACTCGACCCGCGCGAACACGGTGCGCGCCGACCGCGAGAGCCTGGCCTACGCACGCCGCGCGTTCGACGAGACGCCGGTGCAGAAGCTCACGCCCCAAGCTCTCACCGACTGGTCGCTAAACCTGACGACCAAGCCCAAGCGCAAGCGTGACGGCACCGAGACGCCGGGGCGTCCGCTGGCTGCGTCGACCAAGAGGCGAGCGATCGTCACCGTAAAGTCGGTCATGGGCCACGCGGTGCGTATGCGGTGGATCAGCTACGACCCGACCGAACATCTGGAGCCCCCGGCGCAGAAGGTCATCGTGGCAGTCGGCGAGGGCGACATCTGGAGCCCTGCGCAGATGTCCGGGTTCCTCGACCACATCAGCACGCACCGGCTCGGCGGTTGCTTCGCGCTGACGCTCCTCGGGCTGCGACGTGAGGAGGTCGGCGGGCTGCGATGGTCAGACATCGACCTCGACGCCGGAGAGCTGCGGATCAGGCAGGCGCGCGTCGACGTGAACGGCCGCGACGTGATCGGCGACCCGAAGAACGCGAGGAGTACCCGCGATCTGCCGATCCCGGCGCGCGAGCTGACGATGCTGAAAGCGATGCGACGCACCCACCTACGCGAGCGCATGGCGGTCGGTCGACCTCTGGCTGACGACGACCTGCTCATGTCCCGCGAGGACGGCACCGTGCTACCCGTCCGCGCCTACAGCGACCTGTTCAGCGATCAGCGGCAGGCGGCCGGGCTCCCGGCGATCACGTTGCGGAACCTGCGGCACTCGTCGGTGTCGCGGATGCGGGCGGCCGGTGTCCCTGCGGACGTCGTGGCGGCGTGGCACGGGCACTCAGAGCGGATGACGCAGGCGGTCTACGGGCGGGTGTCAGACGAGCGGTTGGCAGCTGCGTCGGCGGCAATCTCGAAAGCCGTAGCCAATAGTTAGCCAACTTCCAGGACGTAGCCAACTGTCTAGGCAAGAAGAAACCCGCTCCGACGCAGGTCAGAGCGGGTTTCTTGCTGTGGAGCTAAGGGGACTCGAACCCCTGACCCCCACACTGCCAGTGTGGTGCGCTACCAGCTGCGCCATAGCCCCGTATCGTGTTGATCTCGCCCCTCGAAATGGGCACTGAGGAAGTTACACCATTGTGTCGGCGGGCAACAAATCGCCTGGTCAGTGAGTTGGTTGGCGACGCCGCGTATTCACCGGAACGTCACTGGGTCTCCTTGGTCAGGATCGTTGCCAACCACTGCGGGCCCTCTGTGATGTCGGGCACCGATTCTCCGTTGAGCAACACCGTCGGAGTGGCGACGGCACCGTCGAGTGCCTTCTGCAACTGCGTCGTCGACTGTTTTGCGGCCGCCTTGGCCTCGACGAGCTTCGCGTTGGCGGAGATGCATTGCTGGGTGGCCGGCGACGCCCCCTGGGTGGCGGCGATCCGGGCGAGATCGGCGTTGGAATGATCGGTGTCGCCGCCCTCTTTGGGCTGGTCGACGAACAGCGCCGTGTGGAATCGGAAGAACAGGGCGGGGTCTTTGGCATCGCCGATACATTGCAGTGCTCCGGCGGCTCGTTCGGAGTAGTCGCCCGACGCCGACTTCGAGTTGAGGAAGGTCAACATGTGGTACCGAACGCGCAGTGTGCCGGCGTTCACGGCGTCGACGATCGCCTGCCCGGACTCCTTCTCGAACTCCTGGCAGACCGGGCACAGGAAATCCTCGAAGACATCGATGGTGGTGGTTGCTGCCGGTTCGCCGACGATCAGTGCGGCGTTCTCGTTGAGAACGGTGTCGCTGACCGGCCCCAGATCCTTCTTGTTCGCGTTGAAGATGATGCCCATCACCACGAGCGCGGCCACCACGACCACGGCGACGCCGAGGAGGACGTAGGTGGCCTTACTCGACGTCGCTTTCGGCTGATGCCGCGTCGATGTATCGGTTTTCCGACGGCGCGAGGCGTCGGCGTTGGCCTTCTTCCGCGAGTCGGTCACGCACTCGACTGTAATGGGTGCGGCGCGGACCCCGTCGTCGGCTCAGTGGGCGGCTTCGAATGCCTCGAGGACATTCGCCGGGATGCGACCCCGGTCACTGATCTCGAAACCGTTAGCCACCGCCCACTTGCGGATGGCCTGGGTCTGCTCCTTGCTGCGGGCGCCGCCGACGATGCGACGCTTGGCGGCCACCGCACGACCGGCATCCGCGGTCCGCGAGACCTCGAGATACTTCGCCACCGCATCACGGAATTGCTGAGCGTGCTTGGTCGAAGTATCGAATTCGTACTCCTTGCCGTCAATCGCCCAGCGCACCGTTTCGTACTTGTCGAGAACCTTGCCGTCGATGTCGTCGACGATCTGGACGGACTGAACCTTTGCCATGTCAAATCTCCTGAGTCTGCGTGGGCAAATCGCTGTGGACAAATCGTGGGGACGCGTCTCGGTGAATGTCAAACCCTCTTCCGGAGACGGCTCCTCTGAGTTACCGCTGCCAGCGTCGATCATAGCCCCCGACTTTAAGACTTGGCTGAATTCGTGGACGTGAGCCTTACTGATTTTCGCTCCGTCGATTCGGTTATGATTCGGCGAATCAACTGGGGGTGGCGGTTGTCGATGGAATGGAATCTGTATCACTGGTTCCGATCAACGCCGCCGGGGCTCGTTCGTTTGCGTATATCTTGCGGTAACCCGTTGTGGTGAGCGCGAATCCGGTATCCGAACTCGATTCCAGGCAGTAAGTTCCATCGGTCTCGACCAAGCATGAGAATCGTCCGATTGCGATAGTCGTTCCGAAGTCGACTATCGCCGAACGGTAGAGCACCGTGGTGTCGTCGGCGCAGGCGCCGCGCTGGGGTCCGGAGGAGTCCAACACGGCGAGATTTGCCTCCCACTGGCACCCGGAGGGGGTCGACGCCGGCGGGTTTCCCTCGGCCGGCTGATCGTTGAGCCGACAGGCGAGTGTTGTGTTGCCGTTGACGCCGGTTGAGCAATTGACCGTGCGGTCGGGGGTGGAGAAATGGAAACCCGATGTCTGTTCCAGTGGCTGCTGCGGCCCGGTGGCCCCATCGTGATATCGAGAATTATCGGCGCGGGGTGCGAGTGAGATCACTCGGCCGATACTCCAATCGGGTAACTCGGTGGCGGTCTCCGCTATGCGGGAGGTCGATGACGACGAGGAACTCGATGTGTCCGATTCGGTTGTCAATTGGTCGGTCGGCGGCAGCACCAACGAGGTGGATTCGGTGTCGTTCGACATCGCACACGCGGTGATCACTGCGCCGGCTCCGACGATGAGCGCGGCACTCGCCGGGAGTGCCAGACGCCGACGTCGTCGAACTCCGTAATCTGACAACTGTGTCGACCCCCAAGATCGTCCTGTTCTATGTGTTCACCCCCTTGCCGGATCCCGAGGCGATTCGACTGTGGCAGCAGACGCTCTGTGAGTCGCTCGGGCTCCACGGCAGGATCATCTTGTCACCTCACGGCATCAACGGCACCGTGGGCGGAAATCTGGCCGAGGTCAAACGTTACGTCAGAGCGACCCGCGGTTACCGGCCATTCGCCGATGCCGACATCAAATGGTCCGAGGGCATCGGTGATGACTTTCCGCGATTGTCCGTGCGCGTGCGCCCGGAGATCGTCACCTTCGGTGCTCCGCAGGAGGTCGCCGTCGATGCGCACGGCGTGATCGACGGGGGAACCCGGCTCAGTCCCACCGAACTCCACGAACTCATCGCCGCCCGGGGCGACGACGTGGTGTTCTTCGACGGCCGCAATCGCATCGAATCGTCCATCGGGCGGTTCGCCAACGCCATCACCCCGGACGTGGAGACCACGCGGGACTTCCTTCCGCTACTCGACAGCGGCGCATTCGACGATCTCAAGGACCGGCCGGTGGTCACCTACTGCACCGGCGGTGTCCGCTGCGAGGTACTCACCGCACTCATGCGCCATCGCGGGTTCGAGGAGGTCTACCAACTCGACGGCGGCATCGTCACCTACGGGGAACAGTTCGGCGACGACGGGCTCTGGGAGGGATCGCTGTACGTCTTCGACAAGCGGATGACCGTCGACTTCACCGAACGCGCCACCGTGATCTCCACCTGCGTCGAATGTGGCAGTCCGACAAGTAATGTGGCCAACCATCCCGACCGGCTGGGACGCGATCTCGCGGTGATCTGTGCTGAATGTTATTCGGCGAGTGCGGAATCGGTGTCCGGCCTCGTCGGGGAGCGATGAGTCGAGCCCCCATCCCGGTCATCGTGGTCGCCGGGTTCCTCGGATCGGGCAAGACGACCCTGCTCAACCATCTCCTGCGCACCGGAGGTGCGGCGTCCGGTACGCGAATCGGTGTGCTGGTCAACGACTTCGGGGCGGTGAACATCGACGCGATGCTCGTCGCCGGGCAGGCGGACGGGGCGGTCAGCCTCACCAACGGCTGCATGTGCTGTTCGGTCGACCGTGACGGTCTGGAAGCGGCGCTGGACTCGCTGTTGCGACCGTCGGCACGTCTGGACGCGATCGTCATCGAGGCGAGCGGGATCGCCGAGCCGAAGGCCCTGATCCGGATGGTCGTCTCCGCCGCCGATCCACGGATGCGCTACGGCGGTCTGATCTACGTCGTCGACGCCGCCATGTTCGAGCGTATCCGGACCGAGCATCCCGAGATCGACGGCCACGTGGGGGTTGCCGATCTGGTGATGGTCAACAAGGCCGATCTGGTCGACGCGGACGCCCTGGCGCACCTGCGCACCGCGCTGGCCGAGCTGAATTCGACCGCGGCGCAGGTGACGGTCACCGATGCCCGGATCGACCCGCAGGTGTTGTTCGATCCGGTGGCGGCCGACGGTGCGGGCACGGCCGGCCCCGGCCGTGGACCGCAACAGTTGACGCTCGACGCGCTGCTCGCCGAATCCGACGACCGTGCCGGTGGCCCCGATCCCGACGACCATCATGCCGACGACCACGTCGGCCATGGCCATCCGCACCCGCACCTGCACGATTCGTTCACCTCGGTCCACTTCGGCACCGACGAGGCGATGGACCCACGAGCTCTGGCGGCCTTTCTGGAGCGGCCACCGGCCGGCTGCTACCGCATCAAGGGAATCGTGTGGTTCGATCTGCCCGGACGCCGGCAGCGGTTCGTCGTGCACGGGGTCGGGGGATTCGTGGAGGTCCGGCGCGAATCGTGGTCGGGTCGTCCACGATCGACGTCGCTGGTGGCGATCGGTGCGGGAATGGACGAGCAGCAGGTGCTCACGGGGCTGCGGGCGGCCGTCGCGACAGCGGCCACCGGCGACGATGAACACGGCATTCTGCACATCACCCGACATCTGCCGACGCGGTGACCGTCGCCGCTCGGTCTCGGCGCAGTCCGCGTCACGTCACAGCTGGCTAACGAATCCGATCGGGTCAGGTCACCGATTTCCCCTTCCGGACCAGGACTGTTTGACTGTGTGACAGCTGTGACTATTGTGGCCACTGTTGCTGGATGGAAGGAGTGTGGTGCGACTGCCGACCGGGCATGCGCACCCGTACCGCAATGACCCAGACACGATTCTCGCGACTGCGGCTGTCGATCGCGGCGGTCACCACCGCCACCCTGGCCGGTTCGGCGCTGCTGACCGCGACAACAGGAACCGCACCCGCCGCGGCGGCCCCGACGGTAGGAGCCCTGACCGGCAAGACGATCTTCCTCGATCCCGGTCACCAGGGCAGCGCCGCCGGACATGACCTCGCCAAGCAGGTCCCCGACGGTCGCGGCGGCACCAAGGACTGCCAGACCACCGGCGCGACGGGAGTCAACGGCACACCGGAGCACACGGTGAACTGGGACATCGCCCAGCTGGTGAAGGCCGGACTGGAAAGTCAGGGCGCCCGCGTGGTGCTCAGCCGCAACGACGACACCGGCTGGGGAGGATGCGTCGACGAGCGGGCCGCGGCGGCGAGCCGCTCGGGTGCGGCCGTCGCGGTGAGCCTGCACGCGGACTCCACGACAACCGGATCGGATGCCACCAAGAAGGGCTTCCACATGATCGTGCCGACGCTGCCGGTGCCGGACGCCACGGTCAACCAGGTCCAGGGCAGTGGCGGACGCACCGCGTCGAACCTGATGCGCGATGCGTTCCTCAAGGCCGGGTTCCCGGCAGCCAACTACGCCGGGGTCGTCAACGGCATCCAGACCCGCTCCGACATCGCGGCGGTCAACCTGACCAAGGTGCCCGCGGTGTTCATCGAGATGGGCAACCTGTCCAACCCGCAGGAAGCCGCAGCGTTGTCCGGGCGTGACGGCCAGCTCAAGTACTCGATGGCCATCACCGACGGCATCCTCAACTACGTCTCGGGTGCTGCGGCCACCTCGGGGTCGAGCGCCCCGACGACAAGCGCTCCCGGCGCGGCGGCGACCACACCGCCGACGACCACGACCACGCCGTCGGGGGATGACTCCGAACTCTCGGCCGTGCTGCCGTTCATCCAGAAACTGCTGGGCACCGAGGATCCGGCCGAGATCGCCCAACTGATGCTCACCGAAGGGCAGGACGCCTCCGCGCAGGTGCTCAACGCGATGCTCGAGGTGATCTACGGGCTGTTCGGCGGAAAGCTCCCGATCGGCTGAGTGATCCGAACCCCCACGATTAGGGTCGAGGCATGGCACTTCGAGATCTCGTCTGGATGGCTCCGCCCGTACCGACCCTGCGCCGGCGCCGGGTCCTGATCACCGGAGCGGCGAGCGGGATCGGTCTGGCCACCGCGCGCGCTGCGGCACGTGAGGGCGCCGAACTGGTTCTCACCGACCTACACGCGGATGCGCTCGACCGTGCCGTCACCGATCTGGTGGGCGACGGCGCGAGTGTGGTGTTCCATGCCGCCGGTGACGTCTCCGACTTCGACTGGGTGTGCGGGTTCGCGCGGGAGGTCGACGCCGAGGTCGGCGTGATGGACGTGGTGATGAACATCGCCGGCGTCTCGGCGTGGGGAACGGTGGAGAATCTGGAGCACCGGCACTGGCGCACGATGGTCGATGTGAACCTGATGGGGCCCATCCACATCATCGAATGCTTTGTGCCGCAGATGGTCCGGCGAGGCCGCGGTGGGCAGCTGGTCAACGTGTCGTCGGCGGCCGGGCTGCTCGCGTTGCCCTGGCATGCCGCCTACAGCGCCTCGAAGTTCGGTATCCGCGGGGTGTCGGAGGTCCTCCGTTTCGACCTGCGGCGTCATCACATCGGGGTGTGCCTGGTCTGTCCCGGCGGCGTGGACACCCCGCTGGTCAACACCGTGGAGATCGCCGGCATTGATCGTGCGGATCCGCGGGTGGCCCGTCAGATCGACAACTTCCACAAGGTCGCCGTCAGTCCGGACAAGGCGGCGTCGTCGATCATCAAGGGCATCAAGAAGAATCGGTTCCTCGTCTACACCTCGTTCGACATCCGGTTCGGGTACTGGTGGGCGCGCAAGTTCGCCCTGCCCTACGAAATCGTCATGCGGATCGCCAACGACCGTTTCGCGCGACTGGCCCGGATCAGCGCTTCCGCCCGGGGCGAGGCGGTCGACTCCGACTCCGGGATCGGCTCCCCGCAAAGCTGATCTCCATTGACCGACAACGTCTTTCGGAAGTCGAGTCGCGGCTCCGATCCCGACTTCTTTGCCGCCGAAGCCGCCGGCCTGCGCTGGCTGGCGGCGGCCGGTGCCCCGGTCGTCGAGGTGATCTCGGTGTCCGGCGACGCCATCGAGCTGCGTCGACTGGCCGCCACACGACCCGACCCGGTCGCGGCCCGCACCTTCGGGGCCGCACTCGCGGCGATACATGATGCGGGTGCGCCGGCATTCGGGTCGCCGCCGCAGGGATACACCGGCCGCCAGTTCATCGGGGAACGACCGCTGAGTTCCCGTACCCACGACCGGTGGGGCGAGTTCTATGCGCGCGAGCGAGTGGAGCCCTACCTCGACACCGCGGTGCGGGCCGGGTACCTCACGCGCGCGGACGAACGACTCACGCGACGCGCCTGCGAGGCGATCGCCGACGGCGCCTTCGACGACGACGAGGCGCCCAGCCGTCTGCACGGCGACCTGTGGAGCGGGAACGTGATGTGGACACCCGACGGGGTGGTGATGATCGATCCCGCCGCCCACGGCGGGCACCGCGAAACCGACCTGGCGATGCTGGCACTGTTCGGGACGCCGCAGCTGTCGGCGATTCTCGACGGCTACCTCGCGGCCCACCCGTTGCGCGCCGGATGGCGTGAGCGGATACCGGTACATCAACTTCATCCGCTCGCCGTCCACGCAGCCGGGCACGGACCGTCCTACGGTGATGAACTGGGGCGGGCGGCGCGGGCGACGCTGGACTTGGCGACAATCATCTGATGCACACCGATTCCACGGTCCTGATCGTGTCCGCCACACGGTCGGAGGCGGCTCACGTTCCCCCGGGCGCCCGTCTGCTCATCACCGGTATCGGGAAGGTGGCCACCTCACTGGCGCTCACCCGTGAACTCGCGACCGGACCCGCGGTCCGCGAGGTCGTCAACATCGGGACCGCCGGCGCGTTGCGCACGCACCACAGTGGGCTGTTCGTGCCGTCGGTGGTCGTCGAACACGACATCAGCAGCGCCGAACTGATCGCGATGGGCTATCCGGTCACCGATCGCTGGGATCTTCCCGAGGGCGACGGCACGGTACTGGCGACCGGCGACACCTTCGTCGCCGACCCGGCGCACCGGGACCGTCTCGCGCAGCAGGCCGACCTCGTCGACATGGAGGGCGCCGCGATCGCCCACGTCTGTGCCGCGTTCGGCGTCGGATGCCGGTTGGTCAAGGTCGTCACCGACACCGCCGACGAAGGGGCGATGGACTGGCCGGCGCTGGTCGACGACGCGGCCGCGCGCCTGGGGGCCTGGCTGACCGACAACGTTCGCTGATCGGCACCGTGCGCTGACCGACACCGGGCGCTGACCGCCACCGTGTCCTGGGGTTCAGGCGCGGTTGCCGCCCTCGCGGCTCGTCCGATAGGGCGCCGCGCCGGCGGCCCGGGGTTCGTATCGATCGAGATCGGCGGCGGCGGATCGGGCACGTCGGCGACCGGGGTCGGCGGATTCGGTTGCCGCGACCGGACGTTCGGTCCCGCGCGGCGGCGTCTCACCGGCGGGGCGACGGGTCGACGGACTCGCCGTGGCGGCAACCGCGGTCGGTTCGTCGGAGCGTCGGCGTCGGGGACGCTCACCTGCGCGCGACGCCCGTGTCGCGCTGCTTTTCTGAGCGCGCACCGTATCCGGGCGTGGCGACTGCTGACCCGCGGCGTCGGCCCGGGCCCGGGTTCGGCGACCGGGCTGGGCCTCGGGCGCCGGCGATCCGGACGCACGACGCCGGGTGGGTGTGCGCTTCGCCGTGGTCGGGGTCGGTGTGGAGGCGGGACGCGTCAGGTACCACCGCAGCAGCACCAGGATCAACGTCACCACGAAGGTGATGGCCATCCAGGGGAAGTTCGCGGCGATCGGTAGCAGCACCTTGAGCACCAGCGACCGCAGACCCGACGAATCGTCGGCGTTGAGTCCGTAGAGCGCGAGCATGCCGACGACGAAGGCGATCAGCGGAGGCTGAGCCGCTGCGGTGAACAGCGCGCGGCGACGCACCGCCAGCGCAGCGAGGCAGCAACCGACGAGCAGACAGAAGTTGAAGGTCGCACCCAGGCTGTCATTGTTCTTCGCGTCGATGACGGCACCGATCGCGGTCAGGATCGTCGCAATGAGGACGGCGCCCCACCAGGGCACACCACGGACGGTCGGCAGCACCGACTGCTGATCCAGTGGTACCGCGGAGGAGCTTCGTTGCGGAAAGGGCACCCCTAGACGGTACCGGTTGTGGGCTGCTTTCCCGGCAACCGACGTGTCGTGGTGATCCGTCAGGTATCGATGCCGACGCCGTGTGTCCGACTCGCGGTGCGGATGGGATCGTCGACATGACGTGGTGCCGTCGGCTCGGGCAGGTCGCCGAGCGCCTCGAGGGAGGCGAGTCGGCGGGCCGTCACACCCACGCGCGAATCCAGTGCCCCCACGGTCGAGTTGTACGCCTCGACGGCTCGACGAAGGCCCACGCCCACCCGATCGAGGTGGCCGAGGACGGTCTCGAGTCGGTGATGCAGTTCGACGCCGAGCTCGTGGATCACCGCCGCGTCGCGGGCCATCGCGTCGTGACGCCACCCGAGGGCGACGGTTCGCAACAACGACACCAGGCTCGACGGGGTGGTCAGGACCACATTCTTGGTGATGCCGAATTCGATGAGTGTCGGGTCGGCGCGGGCCGCCCACTCGAGCACGCCGTCGGCGGGCACGAACAGCACGACGAGTTCCGGTGACTGGTCGAAGGCCGACCAGTACGCCTTCGACGACAACGCCGAGATGTGCGACCGAACCGCCCGCGCATGATCGGACAGCAGATCCCGACGCATCTCGGGATCATCGCAGTCGGCGGCCTGTAGGTAGGCCTGCAGCGGCACCTTCGCGTCGACGACGATGTCGCGGCCCCCGGCGAGGTGGACGACCATGTCCGGGCGCAGATCCCCGGTCAGCGTCGATCGCACCGAAACCTGCGTGTCGAAATCACAGTGCCGGGTCATGCCGGCAAGTTCCACCACCCGCTCGAGCGCCACCTCGCCCCACCGGCCGCGCAGGTGCGGGGTGTGCAGCGCGGTGGCCAGCGCCTGGGTCTGATCACCGAGACGCATCGACGCCACATGCATCCCACGCACCTGCTCGCTGAGTCCCGCGTAGGCGCTGGTCCGGTCGCGCTCGACGCGACGGAGCTCGTCTCCCATCTGCCCGACCAGCGAATGCAGTGGTTCGACGATGTGGGTCAGTTGCGCGCCGATCGCGGCCGACTGCCGCCGCGCGGCGTCCTCGGAGGCCGCGGCCAGGGACTGGCCGACGAGATCCTGCGACGACCGCAACGCCTTGGCCTCGGCGCGCGCCGCGGCGACGGCACCGGCGGATCGTCCGGTGCATGCGAGCCAACCGAGCACCACGCCGAGTGCGACGCCGACGGCGAGTCCGATGACGAGAGCGACGAGGGTGGATGTCATGGCCACGATCCTGTCGGATGCCACCGACAGAAATCGCCGACTGAAATCGCCGACTGAATCGCCGACCACGAGCAGCACCTCGTCGACGTCAGTTCGTGGGCGTGGTGGCCTCGCGGTCGATCAGCCGCTGCTTGAGCTCCACCCCGTAGCGGAAACCGCCGAGTTTGCCGTCACGGCGCAGCACTCGATGACAGGGGACGAACAACGCCGCCGCGTTGCGGGCGCACGACGTGGCCGCGGCGCGTATCGCGGCCGGTTCGCCGGCGAGCCCGGCCAGATCGGAGTAGGTGACCGGGGCGCCGGCACGCACGGTGCGCAGGGCGGTCCAGGACTTCTCGAGGAACGGTCCACCATGCTGGAACACCGGGACCGACTGCGGTGCGTCGTGCTCACCCGCGTAGTACGCGTCGACGACCTCACCGATCGCCGACAGGCCGGCGGACCGGCCGATGTCGGCCGGCCGAAGGTCACGATGGACAAGTTGGAGGAGGTATTCGGGTTCCGACGTCCAGCCGGACGCCAGAACAGTGCCGGAATCGTTCACGACGACGGTGAACGGTCCGTCGGGGGTGGACACCGTCGTCCAGCCGGCCGTGGGCGCCGCGTCGGTGGTGTCGGAGCTGTCGGGTGCGGTGATCGTCATCGGGGATGTCCTGTCATTTCGGGGAATATGGTGGAGAGCAGCGGGGGCGGTGGCGTCGACACGCTCGGTGACGGTGTGTCGGGTGCGGGTGATCGGGGCAGCAGGCGATGGCGCCACAGATGCATGGACGCATACGACCGCCAGGGCGCCCACCGGACGTGATCGTCGAGGTCGAGACCGAGATCGTCGGCGGCGTGCCGGATCACGAGGTCGTGGCGGAGCAGGATGTCGGGGTTGCCGGTGACCTGCATGGTGACGTAGTCGGCGGTCCACGGACCGACACCGGGAAGCTCGAGGAGGTGCGCACGTAGATCTGACGCAGCGGCCCCCGCATTCGGTTCCACCCAATTTTCGGCAATCGCCCGCGCGGCGTGGACGACCGCGTCGATCCGACGGCCCGGACCGCGCAGCACCTCGGTGCCGTGTTCGGCGATGGCGGTGGGCGTGGGGAACTGCCGCCACGAACCGTCCGCCCATCCGGTGGGCTCGCCGAGCGCCTCGACCAGGCGGGTGATGTGCGCACGCGCCGCCTTCACACTGATCTGCTGGCCGATCATGGTGCGGATGAGGGTCTGTGCGCCGTCGTCGGTTCCGGGAACCCGAATGCCGGGTGCGGCGGCCACCAGCGGCGCCATGGCCGGATCGTCGGCGAGGACGTCGGTGGCGGCCACGATGTCGGCGTCGAGATCGAACATCCGCCGCACCCGGTTGACGGCGACGCCGAGATCGCGCAGGTCCAGATGATCGAGGACGACGCGCAGAAACCCTGTCGCAGGCCGTATCTCGGCGAGTGCGGGCCCATGGGGCAGGGTCAGCACCCGGCGATGGGTCCAGCCGCCGTCGGCGTCGACGTCGAGATGCTCGAGTCCGTCGACGGCGTGTGCCCCCAGATACCACCGGAACCAGGCGGGATCGAAGGGCTCCCGGAAAGCCAGCCGCAGTGACACCCCCGACGCCGACACCCCCGACGCCGACACCCCTGACGCCGACACCCCCGACGCCGACCCGGTGCCCGACTGCCCCGGACGCAGACTGCGCAGTGCCCGCGGCGTCGACGCGAACACCTCGCGGATGGTGTCGTTGAACTGACGCACGCTGCTGAACCCGGCGGCGAAGGCGACGTCGGCCATGGGCAGGTCGGTGCACTGGATGAGGACCCGGGCATTGGCCGCGCGGTGCGCGCGTGCCAGGGCGAGTGGACCCGCACCCAACTCGGTCGTGAGTACCCGGGTGACATGGCGTGGTGAATAGCCCAGTCGGGCGGCCAGGCCGTCGACCCCCTCGCGTTCGATGATGCCGTCGCCGATCAGTCGCATCGCGCGTGCCGACAGATCCTCGCCGAGATTCCATCGGGGTGATCCGGGTACCGCATCGGGCAGGCAGCGTCGGCAGGCACGGAAACCGCGGGCCACCGCGCTCGCCGCGGTCACCACGAAGTCCACGTTGTGTGCCCGGGGGGTTTGCGCCGGGCACGATGGCCGGCAGTAGATCCCGGTGGTGCGGACGGTGACGAAGAACTGGCCGTCGAAGCGCGCATCGCGTGCGCACAGTGCGCGGTAGCAGCTGTCGAAATCCAGGTCGGTCGTCGTCACCCCTCCACTCTGGCATTCCCGAACCGGAGAAATCTGGCGGGAATCGGACACGGCCGCACGACAGCTCTCCGTGCTCAATCAGTTCACCGATTCGGGTGACGTAGATCATATTTCATGTCACGATGTGCGCATGGGCACGTACTCTCGCGGCGTCCGACAGGTTCGGGGCGCACACATGGACCTGCACGACTTCCCCGAGTGGGCACTGGACATCATGCGCGGCCTGTACGGCCCGGATACCGTCGCCGCGGAATGTGAACGCGGGCGCGCGCGGACCCGGCCCGAGCCGCCGCCGGTGGACCGGGCCGAACCCGCCATCACCGCCCTGGAGGCCGAACTCCTGGCGTTCGACGCGCTCGGCGCGTTTTTCATGCGGCTCGTTCGTCGTCGCTGAGACACCCGCGTGCCCGCGTGTGCCGGGTATGTGAGGATCGACGCGTGACCGCAACTGGCGACGCGACCCCGGACGGACCGCCCGAGAACCCGACCCCACCCACGCGGCTGCGGGTGCTGCTCAACGGACTGCGGTCATCCGCCGTCGTCGGAGCGCAATTCGTCATCGTCGTCGCCGCCTTCGCCGTGCTGATGTGGGTGGTCGGCCGCGCCTGGGTGGTTTTGTTGCCGGTCCTGCTCGCGATCATCGTCTGTACGTTGCTGTGGCCGCCGGTGCGATGGATGCGTGACCGCCACGTCCCGGCGGCCGCGGCCTCATTGGTGATGATGCTGGTGGGGATCGGTGTGCTCGCGGGGGTCATCGCGGTGATCGTGCCGTCGATCGTCGATCAGTCGCCGCAGCTTGCCGACGGCGCCGTGAAGGGGGTCCACGAACTGCAGGAGTGGGTGCAGGGGCCGCCGTTCAATGTGCGCGACGAGCAACTCAACGACGCAGTGGCCGCGATCACCAGCAAGGTGAAGTCGAGTGCGAGCACCATCGCGGCCGGTGTGTTCACCGGTGTGGGCACCGCGACGTCGATGCTGGTGACCGTGTTCACCACGATCGTGCTGGTGTTCTTCTTCCTCAAGGACGGCCCGAAGTTCGTGCCGTGGCTTCGTCGGACGGTCGGCCACCCGGCCGGTGCGCACATCGGGGAAGTGTTGCAGCGCATGTGGAATGCGCTCGGAGGTTTCATCCGGACCCAGGCGATCGTCAGCTTCGTCGACGCCTCCCTGATCGGTATCGGCCTGCTCGTCCTGCAGGTGCCGCTGGCCGGTGTGCTGATCGTGATCACCTTCCTCGGCGGGTTCATCCCGATCGTCGGTGCGTTCGTCGCCGGGGCCCTCGCGGTGCTCATCGCGCTGGTCTCCAATGGATTCACCACCGCGCTGATCGTGCTCGCGATCATCATCGCCGTGCAGCAACTCGAGGGAAATGTCCTGCAACCATGGCTGCAGGCGAAGTCGATGGATCTGCATGCGGTGATCGTGCTGCTCGCGGTCACGCTCGGCGGCAGCCTGTTCGGCATCACCGGCGCGTTCCTCGCGGTGCCGGCCGCGGCGACGATCGCGGTGATCCTGCGTTACCTCAACGAGCAGATCGCCCTGCGTGCCGGGGAGGCCCTGCCGCCGTCGGGGGAGCCGGGCGACGGGGATGACGACGGCGGCGGCGGCGATGACGCCGATCCCGTCGATGACCCGGAACCGTCCGGCGCGGCGGCCACCTGAGGTGAGGGCGCGGCCTACCGCCGGCCCGCGGCGGATAGACTGATCGCCCGTGAGTCTTACCCTCGGTATCGTCGGATTGCCCAACGTCGGCAAGTCCACCCTGTTCAACGCGCTGACCCGCAACGACGTGCTGGCCGCGAACTACCCGTTCGCGACCATCGAGCCCAACATCGGTGTGGTCGAGCTGCCCGACGCCCGGCTGGGCCGGCTCGCCGAGATCTTCGGCAGCGAGCGCATCTTGCCCGCGACGGTGTCCTTCGTCGACATCGCCGGCATCGTGAAGGGTGCCTCCGAGGGGGAGGGGATGGGCAACCAGTTCCTGGCCAACATCCGCGAGGCAGACGCGATCTGTCAGGTGGTGCGCGTGTTCGCCGACGACGACGTGGTGCACGTCGACGGTCGCGTCGATCCGCTCGCCGACATCGAGGTCATCGAGACCGAGTTGATCCTCGCCGACATGCAGACCCTGGAGAAGGCGATCCCGCGGCTGGAGAAGGAGTCGCGCAAGAACAAGGACCTCGCCGAGACCCTCGCCGCCGCCAATCAGGCGCAGGAACTCCTCGACAGCGGCAAAACCCTGTTCTCGCAGAAGGGTTCGTTTGACCTCGGGTCGGTGCGCGAACTGCACCTGATGACGGCCAAGCCTTTCCTTTACGTCTTCAACGCCGACGAGTCGGTCCTCACCGACGACGCGAAGAAGGCGCAGCTGCGCGAGACTGTGGCGCCGGCGGATGCGGTGTTCCTCGACGCCAAGGTGGAAAGCGAACTCCTCGAACTCGACGAGGAGGACGCGCAGGAACTGCTCGACTCGATCGGGCAGGACGAGCCCGGACTGCGGTCGCTCGCCCGCGCCGGTTTCCACACCCTCGGACTGCAGACCTACCTCACCGCCGGTCCAAAAGAGTCCCGCGCGTGGACAATTCACCAGGGTGACACCGCCCCCAAGGCGGCCGGCGTCATCCACACCGACTTCGAAAAGGGCTTCATCAAGGCCGAGATCGTCTCCTTCGACGACCTCGATGCCGCGGGCTCGATGGCCGCGGCCAAGGCCGCGGGCAAGGTGCGCATGGAGGGCAAGGACTACGTCATGGCCGATGGTGACGTGGTGGAGTTCCGGTTCAACGTGTAGTTGAGTGTCGAGCGTGCCCGAGCCCTCGCGGGTGAGCGCTCGAACCGGGCCGTGATCGACCTCGCGTTGCGCAGGCTCATCGCCTCGAAGCAGCAGGCTGCGATGATCGAGGGCATCGCTGGACTGACCGACCTTGAAAGCGAACTCGGCACGTCCAGTGGCCTCACCGAGTGACACAGATTCTGCGTGACCGATTTCCCGTTCTCACTCATGTGGAGTTGCTGCACCTGGTCGAGGCTCGGCAACTGACGCCGTCGGTGGTCACGCGAAATGCGCGGGTGGGAACCACCTATCAGGCGAGGGGTGCTCGGATTGAGGAGATCGCAGACCGGTGAATCTGCGGGATCCGGCGCGCCGGTTCTGGCCGTTGGTCACGCGGCGCAAACCCGAAAGAACTGAGCCGACGACTGCCGAAGGCAGGGGAAGGAATCTTGCTCCGCAGTAGGGTGTCGCCCATGGCCATCACACTCGAGAACGTCGGTATCGCAGTGGAAGATCTCGACGCCGCGATCGCCTTCTTCACCGACCTCGGCCTCACCGTCGTCGGGCGGGACACCGTCAGCTGCGAGTGGGCCGACACCGCCGTGGGACTCGACGGCAATCACGCCAAGATCGCGATGCTGCAGACCCCGGACGGGCACGGCCGCATCGAGCTCTTCGAATACATCCACCCCGAGGCGATCGCCACGTCACCCACCCTTCCCCACGAGATCGGCATGCACCGCGTCGCCTTCTCCGTCGACGACATCGATGCGGCCCTCGAGGTGGCGGCCGGGCACGGGTGCCATCCACTGCGTGGCGTCGCCACCTACAACGACGTCTACAAGCTCACCTACTTGCGCGGCCCGAGCGGCATTCTCGTCATGCTCGCCCAGGATCTGACCAAGGGCTGACATCTCGGGCCGGCGCCGTCGCGCATAACGATGTGGTGCGTCCGAGGCCGAAGTGATGCGCGGTGGGCCGGTCCTCACCGATACTGCTCCGGTGAGGTTTCCCGCTCGAACCATGCTGTCCATCGCGTCGGTGGCGTTGCTGACCGTCGCCGCGCTGCTGATCGCGGTGCCCGGAGTCGGTGCGGCGGCACCGCCAGCCGGGTGGCGCTACACGATGGTGGCGTTCAGCAACGCCAGCGACCGCGCCATGGACGTCTACGAATCGTCGGACGGCACCACGTATCACGTACTCAAGAAGGACGCGTTCACCCCTCCGGCCGGCAGCGTGCGCGATCCGAGCATCTTCCGCCATTCCGACGGGTGGTACTACGTCACCTACACGACGGCCGACGGGGCGAACATCGGGTTCGCGCGCAGCAAAGACCGCATCAACTGGACATTCCTGCAGAACCACCCGGTCCCGCTGTGCTGCTTTCTGCTTCCCGGAACGGGAGATGGCACGGGGTCGCTCGGGTCGGCGGGGTCGGTCGACATCCCGTCGCTCTCGCCGTTCACCACCAAGGCGTGGGCGCCCGACTGGTTCGTCGACGGTGGGCGGGTCCACGTCATCCTGTCGATGTCGACCGGCGGTGGCTTCGTGCCCTACCTGATGACCGCCAACGACTCGTCGTTGCGATCGTGGAGTGCGCCCGTCCCGATCCTCGGCATCGGCGCCGACCACATCGACACCACCATCGTCAAGGTGGGATCGACCTATCACGCATTCACCAAGAACGAGACGCACAAATTCGTCCAACACGCCGTGTCGTCGTCGCTGATCGGTCCGTATTCCTTTGTGACGCCCGGCAATTGGGGAACCTTCGTGGAAGGCCCCGAGGTTGTCCAGTTGCCGAACGGAACCTGGCGCATCTACCTGGACTCCTACAAGGCCGGGAAGTATCTCTACTCCGACAGCGGCGACGGGATGCGGACCTGGACCGCCCCGTCGGTACTGCCGGAGGTGTCGGGCATCGTGCGACATGCCGGGGTGATGCGAGAACCGGCGTGATCACCGGTCGGTGTCGGGTGCGGGGTCGGGTGGAGGCGGGGCAGGTGGCGGCTCCGTGGCACTGCGACCCACCTGATCCGCCAGTTCCAGGCCGGCACCCGAGTACACGTTGAACGCGATGTCGACGCCGTGATCCTTGGCCCATTGCACTTCGTCCTCGTATCGAGCAGCCGACGCGATGCGACCACTGAAACCGGACTTTCGCAGGCACTCGAGTGCGACCACATTGGCGCTGTGACTGGGCATGGCCAGCACCGCGTACCGGACCGAGTCCGAATGACGTAGCCGGATCCAGAAGTCCAGGTCGGTGCCGTCGGCCTCGATGACCCGGATTCGGCGATCGGAGAGTCGCTGAATCCGGCTGCCGTCGTAATCGACGCCGACCACGCGTAAGCGGTGCTGTTCGGTCAGGCGCTGGTAGGCGGCAAATCCGACGCGACCCATGCCGATGACGACGACCTCGGCGTCGCCGGCGTCGCCGGGCCGTTCCTCTGGCTGCAGAGTGTGTTCGTCCTGGTCGGGCAGACGCGCCACGATCTTCTCCGCCAGCGCATTCGCGCGCCCGTTGACCAGCGCGGAGATGACGAAGCTCAACGCGACGGCGATGGACAACTCGACCAGCCAGGCCTGGGTCAGCAGTCCGGCACTCACCCCGACGGACACCACGATCAGGCCGAACTCCGAATAGTTCATCAACCCCAGCCCGGCCAGAATCGCGGTGCGATACCTCAGCTTCAGCACGGCCAGCAGTGCGGTGTATCCGATCGCCTTCATGGGCAGCAGCAGCATCATCAGCAACGCGACACCGATGGTGGGTGCATCGGGGAGACCGGTCAGGCCGATCGACACGAAGAACGCCACCAGCAGCAGTTCCTTGATGTGGAACAGCGACCGGGACAGTTCGGTGGCGGCCGGGTGCGAGGCGAGCAGGACACCGACGATGAGCGCCCCGAGATCGCCCTTGAGCCCAACCGAGGAAAACCACACGTAGCCGGGCACCAAAGCCATGACGATCCCGAACAGTGACTGCATCTCACCGTGGCCCAGGCCGCCCCAGATCCGACGGGCGAGCAGGGTGACCGGCCACAGAGCCACCAGCGTCAGTGCCCACGGGCTGGGCGCGTGACCGCTGGTGGCCGTCAGGAAGATGACGGCGATGAGGTCCTGCATCACGAGGATGCCGATGCAGACACGCCCGTACAGCGAGTGCGATTCGCCGCGTTCGTCGAGGATCTTGACGACGAACACCGTGCTGGAGAACGACAACGCAAAACTCAACAGTGCGATGGTCGTCAGGCTCGCGCCGGAGAGCATCGTCACGCCGACGACCGCGGCCAGCCACAGGAACGCACCCCCGATGACGACGCTGACCAGCATGTGGATCGAGGTGGTCAGCCACACCTCCCGGCGCAACAGGATGCGCACGTTGAGCTTGAGACCGATGGCGAACAGGAGCAGGGTGACGCCGAGATCGGCGAGGGTGTCCAATCCCGAGAGATGTTCGACGTGCACCGCGTTGAGTACGAATCCGGCGGCCAGGAAACCGACGAGCGGCGGCAGGCGGATCGCGAGGGCGAGGCCGCCCAGTCCGAAGGTGACGACCAGATAGATGGCGACGACGCTCACACGTCCCCCTTTCTCACTCGGTGGGTGACGATCACGACCGACGTCGACCGGCGGTCACGACCGCCCGCGGTGCGCTGCTGACGGACTCTCAGTATCGACGATTCGTCACCTGGCATGAACGACCCATCGGCTCAGCCGTGTCGCACGGGCACCTCGCTCAGCGTCCGGCGGGTGACGAACCGGCGTCGTCGTCCGGTCAGTGGATCGGTGAAACCCAGTTCGCGGGCCAGTAATTGGAGGGGCAGCCGATGATCGTCGGGCTCCTCGGGTTGCAGGTCGGGATACCAGCGGTCGCCGAGGATGCCCAGATCGAGAGCGGCGAGGTGGACGCGCAACTGATGCATGCGTCCGGTGTGGGGCCGCAGCCTCGTGTGTACGACGGTCCGTCCCGAGGCGCTGGTACCGGTACCGTGCACCTCGATCAGCGTCTCCGCGTTGGGTTCTCGTGTGTCGTCGACGATCACCCGCAGTTCCCCACGGCGCGAACAGATGTGGTTGCGGTACGCGAACGGAGTGGCGTATCGCGCCGGGATCTGCGCGTCGGCATCCCAGGCGGCCGGCCGCCCCGAGACCGCCTCGTAGACCTTGGTGACTTCCCTCTTCTCAAACAGCGACTGGTAGGCGCCGCGCGACGCCGGCCGGGCCGAGAACATCACCAGCCCGGCCGTCGCACGATCGAGCCGATGGATGGGCGTCACGTCGGGGTTGTCGAGGCGGGTGCGCAGTCGGACGAGGGCCGACTCCCGAAGGAAGCGGCCGCCCGGTGTGGTCGGCAGGAAGTGTGGTTTGTCGATGACGACGAGGTCGTCGTCGACATACAGGATCTCCTCGTGAAATGGCACCGGCTCCTCGGCCGGAAGTTGTCGGTAGTACCAGAGGAATTCGATTGTGCCCAGCGGGGTCTCGCGTGTGATCGGCGTTCCGTCGTCGTCGACGATCTCGCCGGCGTCGAATCGTCGGCGAAGGTCGTCGGGGTCGAGGTGGTCGAACCGCTCGACGACGAAGTCGGCGACCGTCGACCACGGTCCCGACGTCGGGACGCGCAGGCGCGTGGGACCGACACCGTCGCGGACCGGCAGGGGAGCAGACAGGGCCACCATGGGGAGGCTATCGGATACGCGGGCCGGTCCACACCGGCGCACTACACTCGGCGGTATGACGTTCGACCGGGCGGTCCGCGCGCTCGTCACCCGCCGCGGCGACGCGTTGCGCGCGATGTATGCCGGCGGCAAGGGCAATGCCACCGCACGACGGTTCGCCCGGGTCTGGGCGTGGGCGTTCGGCAAGGGCATCATGCCGGGCAGGCGCTGGGTGACGCTGGAGGTGCCCGGCCGAAAGACCGGGAATCCCACCCGGTTTCCTCTCGGAATGGCCACCGTCGACGGGCAGGACTATCTGGGCGCGATGCTGGGCAACGACTGCAACTGGGTGCGCAACGTCCGCGCCAACAACGGTGACGCGATCATCGAGAGACGCGGGCGACGCCGGGTGCACCTGGTGGAGGTTCCGGTCGCGGCGCGCCCACCCCTGCTCCGGGAGTACCTTCGGCAGGTTCCCGGAGCCCGTACTCACATACCGGTGGCCTACACACAACCCGTCGCCGACTTTGAGTCGATCAGCGCGGACTACCCCGTCTTCGCGGCCCGGTCCGCGCGCCCGGTCGATTGAGGCGGATCAGCGAACGGTGCTGTGCTGCAGCGCGATCTGGACGATCGCCCGCAGATCCACGTTACGGGCGCGCCGACGCGACTCGGCCAGCGGATTGTCGGCGGGCACCAACAGTCGCAGACCGCGGTGATGACTCCGGAATACCAGGGGCGTGGCGAGATCGAGTGCCTCGCCGTCGATTCCCGCATACGCCTGGCCGCCTCGGGAGCGCACCTCGAACTCGTCGGTGGTGAACTCGTGCCACGCCGGGCTGGTCTTGCGCAGGCCCACCGCCGACAATGCGACCAGTCGGGCGGCGTCGGCGCCGGTCTGTGCCGAGACGGCGACCACCCCGAGGGTGCCGGTGTCCATCCGCCGGCGACTCCCGGCGTCGAACAGCGCACCCGAATACGGATTGTTGGACACCAGGATCAGGAAGGACCCGTCGATGTCACGGCCGTCCGGGGTCCGGAACTGCAGATCGAAGGGTTGCGCCGTGCTGCCGAGCAGTTCGGGCAGCATGGCCGCGGTGGTCTGGGCCTTCTCGTTGCGATACGAGTCCTGCTGCACGATCGCGGCGTACACGCCGAGGGAGACGTTGTTGACGAAGACGCGGTCGTTGACCGTCGCGTAGTCGACGTGTCGTTGCACCCCGTCGACGAACGCCGTCAGGTTCGTGCGTGGATCGAGCCGGTCCAGGCCGAGATCGAGGGCGAAGTGATTGCGTGTTCCCGCGCTCACGCACACGAACGGGACGTCGTGTTCGACGGCCACCGAGCACACCAGCGCCTGTGAACCGTCGCCACCGGCCATCCCCAGACAATCGGCACCCCGGGCGATCGCATCACGGGCGAGTTGTTCGAGATCGTCGCCCGGCGCCAGGACGATCGTTTCCACACCCAGATCCCGTGCGTGCTCGACGAGGCCGAAACGTTCGACCTTGCCGCCGCCGGACTTGGGATTGCAGATCAGCACCGGATGGCGTGGCCGCAACGGTTGGTGCAGCCGGTCGAGTTCGTGCAGATGTGGTGTCAGTGCGTGCCGGGCACAGCCGGTGGCCACCGCGAAAAGCCCGACCAGGACGATGATCGTGATGACGAACCGTCCGGTGTCGACGATGGCGAGCACCAAGGCGAGGATGACGATCGCCAACCCGATGATCGCCACGGACGAACCGATGATCCTTCGCCGGTCGCGCTCGGTGATCGCGAACCACGCGCCCGTGGCGGCGATCCCCAGACCTAGGAGTCCGAACACCAGGTACACCCCGTGGTGGATCAGGAACAGCGCGGTGACGACGATGAGGGCGGCACCGGCGATCAACGCAAGAGCGGCGCTGAGCCGTCGTTCGGTGCTCACCGGGGTCGGTGCGTCGGGCCGGTCGGTCTGCATGGAGATTCCTTTTCGTCACGGGCTCGGCGTATTGCCGCCAGAAGTATCACCATCGACTCCGGTGATGAGGGTTCCGTGAGTGAAACCCTCACTCGTCGTCGGAGCCGATCAGCGCGCAGATCTCGGCATGGCGCAACAGGAACCGGCGTTCGTCGAGACGCTTGCGGCGCATCCAGGCGGTGACCTCGAGATTGCACTTGCCGGCGTTACAGGATCGGCAACTCGGCACCACGTTGGTCACCGTGTAGCGCCCGCCTCGGGAGATGGGCAGCACGCAATCCTTCTGGACGGGTGTCCCCGTCTGTCCGCAGTAGGCACACCCGTCCCACAGCGACGTCAGCCGATACCACTGCGCCGCGGTGAGGTCGTGCTCGACGGCATCCATCCGGCGTTTGCGGCGTCGAGCGTATCGGCGTGCGCGGGTGCGGTTGGGCGTGGCCACGACGACCACCGTAATCCGACCGGCGTACCCGACCTTTCGCGACGCGCCGATGAGGTAGTGGATGCGACGCGCTCGGCTTCGGCCGGCGTCGGACGGGTAGCGGCCTACTCGTGCCGTTTTCCTTCGCAGCCGCGACGGTTGTGCCATGTCCGAACAGAGGTGGCGGCACAAGGCCCTCGAGTGGTGCACACGGTATCTACCCGGCGAGATCATCGGCACCGCAGCCGAACTCGGCGGCGCGGCGCTGGTCTATCTGGCGACCGGGTCGCTGGTGGCGGCCGCGGTCGCGGCCACGATCAGTGCCACGGTGGGCTATTACGCGACCAACTATGTGCGGGCGATCCGTGCCTATCGGGCACAGGGCGTCGGGATCCTCGCCGCGAACGGATGGTCGTTGCGCAGCATCCTCATCGAGTTCGGGTCGGGTGAGATCGTCGACTCGATGATCATCCGTCCCCTTGCCTACTATCTGCTGCCGCTGCCGCTGCTGCTGGCCGGCTCGGCGTCGTCGGGTTCGGCCGGCTGGACCGCGCTCGGCTGGGTTATCGGAAAGCTGTTGTCGGACAGCATCTTCTACGCCTGCGCCATTGTCTCCTACGAACTGAATCGTTCTCGCGTCGTGCGCTACGACGCAACCCCGGAAGGACACCCGCATGGACTCACGGTATCGCCGGCAGCTGGTGAGGACGCTGGCCGATAGCGCCGCTCGCCACGACTGGTCGCGACTCGTCGCCGAGCACGGTACCCCGCTGCTGGTGTTCGACCCGGCAGCGGTCGGCGACGTCATCTGCGAGCTGCGCTCGCTGATGCCCGACATCGACTGGCATTTCGCGGTGAAGTGCCAATCGCACCGGGAAATGTTGTCGGTGTTGCGGGATCATTCGGCGGCATTCGACCTCGCGTCGCGGTCGGAGGTGACGCTGGCGGTGACGTCGGGCATCGCACCGGATCGCTGCATCGTGACCAATCCCCACCTGACACGCTCGGACGTCGAGTACGCCGTCGCCGCCGGGATCCGGACCTTCGTGGTCGATTCCGAGGAACAGATCGAGCGGTTCGCGGCGCTGCCGGTCGTCCCGGAGCTGCTCGTGCGGTTCGCGCCGCCGGATACCGGCGACGCCGCTATACCGGCCGCTCACCTCGATCTCTCCGCCAAGTTCGGCGTTACGCCCGACGAGGTGGTCGCGCTGGTCAAGCGCATCCTGGCCGTTGGAGCGCGGCCGGGCGGGGTGAGCTTCCACGTCGGCAGCCAATGCGTGCACCCGGCCGCGTTCTCGGTCGCGATCGGCACCGCCCTCGAGATCGTCGACGCCGTCGCCGCGGCCACCGGTGCGTCGATGGCGACGATCGACATCGGAGGTGGTTTCCCGGTGGCCTACCGGGCGGCGTTGCCGTATTCGCTGGCCGATTTCGCGATGGCGATCGACGCGGCATTCGGCGCGCGGCGTACCGACTTCCGGATCATCGCCGAACCCGGACGAGTGCTGGCCGCCCCGGCGATGACGCTGCTGAGCAGTGTGATCGGGTCGACCACTCGGGCCGGTCGGCGGTGGCATTTCCTCGACGACGGGATCTACGGCACGTATTCCAACATCCTCACCGAACGGATCTGGCCGGCCATCCTCGCCGGCGCCGAGGTCTTCGACGGTGTGGACGCCGTCACGCCGGTGGTGCTCGCCGGCCCCACCTGTGACAGCACCGACGTCATCGTCGTGGATCATCCGATGCCGCCCATGGCCGCCGGTGAATTGGTGATCAGCCCGATGATGGGGGCGTACACGACGGTCACCGCGTCGGCGTTCAACGGGTTCGGTGCGGCTCGGGTGGTCACCGTTCGGCACTGACCTCACATGCACTGACCTCACGTGCGCTGACCTCACATGCGCTGACATCATGGGGCGGCCACGACCACCGCCCCGCCGCACCGCGGTCGCCACCACCGCGGGCGTGTTGTCGGCGTTGTCCTTCGCCCAGAGTTTAGGTAGTAGTCTGCCGATCTCCGGGATCGGTTGTGGTACTGATTCTGGCGCTCGACCGCGGTGCCGGGACCGCCGGCGTGCGGGCCGGATACCGCCTGCGGTGGTGACCGGGCGCACTCACCAGATGACCGCGACCGCCGCTGCCCCCGCCGACAGGACCATCGCGAGGACGAACAGCGCACGTGCAACGGGTTCACCGGTCCGACGCTGACGTGCGCTGCCCATCCCCAGCACACCCCCGAGGATCAGCAGAATGACCAGCTTGACGCCGATCTTCGGGTAATTCGGCTCGAAGTCCGCGGGCCACGGTGCGGCCAGGGCAATGCCGGTCAGCAGCGACACCAGCAGTCCGTGATCCATCACGCGGGTGAAGCGGAACCGGCGTGCCGCGGCCTCGGCGACCAGCGCGCCGAAGGTCACGGCGAAGCCGATGATGTGCACCAGGACTATGACGCTGCGTAGTACATCCACGGTGTCAGGGTAGCGAGCGTCACGGATCAGGCGGTGAGTTCCGTCGACTCGGGGGTGGTGGCGGCAGCGGAGTACCGCTCTCGGTTGATGTTTCGTCCGGCCATCCGGCGGCGCTTGCACGCCTTGACCGTCGCGTCGACCATCGCCGGCGGCCCACACAGGTAACCGACATATCCCCGCAGCGATGCGAAGTCCTCGAGCAGTGCATCTCCCACGTAGCCACGCCGACCGTCCCACTCCTCGCGACTCAGACACGGCGTGAACCTCACGTGCGGATGGTTCCGCGTGAGTTCCGCCCAAAAGTCCAGGTCGTAGAGATCCCCCTGGTGGCGAACGCCGTGATACACATGTATCTCGTGGTCGGGGTTGATCGTGAGTGCTTGCCGCGCAATCGCTTTCAAGGGTGCGAGCCCGGTGCCGCCGGCCACCAGGACCAACGGTGCATCGGTGGCGTCGTCGTGGACGAAGTCACCACACGGGCCGCGTACCCGGACGCGATGGTCCACCGCCAGCTCGGCGAAGATCCAGTTGTCGGTGGCCGCGCCGCCCGGCACCCGCCGGATGTGGAACTCCAGCGTCGAGTTCTCCGATGGTGTGTTGGCCATCGAATACTGGCGTCGATGACCTGTCCCCGGAATCTCCACCTCGACGTACTGTCCGGCCGAGAACTCCAGCGGCTCATCGAGTTCCAGATGCATCGCCACGGTGTCCTCGGCGACGCGCCGCAGTGCCGTGACGGTGCCGTCCACATCGCGAAGACGGTGTGCCGGACCGGAAACGCTTGCGGTGTCCACGACGATCCGGGCGGCCGACCGTGGCCGCGACTGGCACGCGAGAACGTGGCCGGCGGCCCGGTCGTCGGCTCCGAGGACGGTGTCGGGGATGTCAGGCGTGTCGACGCTCCCGGTGCACAGTCGCACCTTGCAGGTCCGCAGGTGCCCTGATTGCAGGAGTTGGGCAGGTAGACACCGTTGCGGAGAAAGGCGTCGAGCAGCGTCTGATCCTCGGTGCAGTCCACCGAGCGTTCGGCATCTCCGGCGACCGCGCCATCGATGACGATCTGATGGGTCACGGGGTCCATCTCAGGCCTCCCACACCACGTTCAACGAGGTCGGTCCGCGGAAACCCCAGCCCCAGAACTCCACGTCGGAGGACGTGTCACGCTCGAGGTTCGGGATGGACTCGAAGAGTTCCTCGAGACCGATCCGGCATACGTGATTGGCGAAGTAGATGCCGGCGCAGGCGTGGTTTCCGGCACCAAAGGCCAAGTGCGGCAGCGGTGGTCGCGACAGGTCGTACTCCGACGGCGCGGTGTAGGTGGCGCTGTCGTGATTGGCCGACCCATATGACATCAGCACCACGGTGCCCGCCGGCAGTTCGACGCCGGCCACTTCGACGTCGGTGATCGCGACCCGCGCGGTCGCCGACCAGATGGGGGAGGTCCAGCGCATGCCCTCGGAGATGGCGCGCGGGATGAGGCCGGGCTCGTCGACGACCTGCTCCATCTGATCGGGCCGGGTGAACAGTCCGACCAAGGTGGAGGCCATCGCGTGGCCGGGTTCCTGCATCGCGCCGAGCAGGTACACATACAGCGTCGGGTAGATGTATTCGCGATCGCGGGTCTGGCCGTCGGGCATCCCGTCGTGCAGCCAGTGCGAGATCGCGCTGTCGTCGGGATGGGCGATCCAGTGATCGATCTTGGGGTCCACGATCGCCCGGATCTCGGCCTTCGCCGCGTCGCCCTCACGGAATCCGTCCGGGTTGGTGAACTCGCCGTTCTCGTCGACCCCGGCGTTGGTGAACGAGTGCGACAGTTTGTGGAACCACTCGCGCAGCGTGTCGGAGCTGACGTCGTGCAGTCCGAGCAGGTCTCCGAGGGCGCGAACGCTCACCGGTTCGCAGTACTGGGCCACCAACTCGGCGCTGCCCACGTCCTCGAACTGCTCGAGGTAGCGTCGCGCGATCGGACGGACCAGATCGTCGATCCACCGATCGACCTCCTGCGGCTGCAAGGCCGGATCGACCATCGACCGAAGGTCCTCTTGGATCGGCCCGTTGACGCCGATGACGGCGGGATGCCCGAAGGTACGGCCGCCGGCCTTGGTGATGATCGCCTCGAACCGATCGCTGGTGGCGATCGTCCGGCAGATCTCCGCGGTGCTGGCGACGTAGGAGCCCAGCACCGGGATGTAGGCGAGCGGTGCCTCGGCCCGCAGCCGTTCGTACACCGGGTACGGGTTGCGTTCGAGTTCGGTCATGGTGATCTCGTCGATCCAGGTCAGCGTCGTGGTCATGGTGCGTTCCTCACAAGTCGGGGACTGATGACGTGTCGCCGACGGTAGGGGTGTGCGGCGTCGGTCCACGACACCGACCACGCGGCGGTGGTACGAAATGCGCGGCGAGATTGTGACGGGCATCGCTATCGCGGGTGACTGTGAGGTAGACAAGGTGTGGGTCGGTTCAGCCCGCCGACTCCAGAACAGACCGAAAGACGCACTCGATGTCCACCGAACGCGCTCACGGTGACGGCTCCGCCACCCGTGACTGGGACAGCGCCCACCGGGCGGTCGCCGCTGCGTACTTCCCGCACGAGCTCACCGATCTCGACGGCGACGGAAAGGTCGACCTGTCGCTGCAGACCGTCGAACTCGGCGCGGTGACCATCGGCCGCCTGTCCTGGGGCACCGACGTCGCGATCAAATGCGCCTATCCGGGTGCCTACGAGGTCAACATCCCGCTGTCGGGACGCCTGCATTCCCGGTCGCGGGCGTCGCGCGGTGACGTCACCGACATCGTGTCGACACCCGGCCGGGGCACCGTGTTCACCGCGGGCCGGGCGTCGCTGATCAGTCGCTGGACGGCCGACTGTGACGTGATCGGCGTGAAGTTCGACGCCGCTCATCTGGAGCGGGAGGCCGACCGCGTGCACGCGGCGCGCTCGCACGGACGACTGGTCCTCCCCGAGCAGGTCGACCTGCGGACCGACGAGGGCCGCTCGTGGCTCAACCTGGTGACCGCGTTGTCGGCGCAGCAACGTGAACCCGTCGATCTGCTGGCGAATCCGCTGGTCGGTCCACAACTGGCGACCGCGGTCACGGCGGCGTTCCTGCTGATGGTGGGTCCCGAACCCGTCGACGCCGCGCGGCCGCTGCGTCCGCGCACGGTCAAACGTGTCCTCGATGCCCTCGAAGCGGACCCCGCGCATCCGTGGACCCTCGCGGAGATGGCCGCGCAGGCGCCGACGAGTGTGCGGCGCCTGCAGGAAGCGTTCGCCGAACATCTCGGGGTGAGTCCGACGGTGGCGCTGCGTGACATCCGGCTCGCGCGGGCACACCGCGACGTGGAGGCCTGCGCGGGAACGGTCAGCGACATCGCGGCCCGCTGGGGATTCAGCAGCGCGAGCCGGTTCGCGGCGGCGTACCGACGACGGTACGGCCGTCCACCGTCGACGGCGCTGCGGAGTTGAGTTCGCGCATGGGCTGTGTGAGGCGGCCCCGCGGTGTACGCAGAGTGATCTATGTCGTAGATTGAGTGCGATCATATATGTGATACGCATACTGGCCGACACGGACAAGGTGGCACACCGATGGACATGAACTTCTCGGACGCGGACATCGCGTTCCGCGACGAGGTGCGCGAATTCCTCGACGCCGAACTCACGCGAGAGCTGCGAGAGGCGGGCCGCCTGCGCACCAGCGTCTACACCGACCACGAGGCGTCGATGGAGTGGCAGGCGATCCTGCACAAGCGGGGGTGGGCCGCTCCGGCATGGCCGGTCGAGCACGGCGGCTGTGACTGGTCGCTGACCCAGCACTACATCTTCAGCCGGGAATCGGTGCTCGCCGGTGCGCCCGCGCTCTCGCCGATGGGTATCCGGATGGTGAGCCACGCGATCATCGCCTTTGGCACCCAGGAGCAGAAGGACTACTTCCTGCCCGGCATCCTCACCGGGGAGGTGTTCTTCTGCCAGGGTTACTCCGAACCCGAATCCGGCTCGGACCTCGCGTCGTTGTCGATGTCGGCCGTTGAGGACGGTGACGACCTCGTCTGCACCGGCTCGAAGATCTGGACAACCCATGCCGCAGAGGCGAACTGGATCTTCTGCCTGGTGCGCACCTCACGCACCGGGAAGAAGCAGGAGGGCATCACCTTCGTCCTCATCGACATGAACTCGCCGGGCATCGAGGTGCAGCCCTTGGTGATGGCCTCCGGTGAGAAGGTGCAGGCGCAGGTCTTCTTCGACGGAGTTCGCGTGCCCAAGAAGAATGTCCTCGGCAAGATCGACGACGGCTGGACCGTCGCCAAGTACCTGCTGGTGTTCGAGCGTGGCGGCGGCGCGGCCGCACCCGCCCTGCAGGTGATGGTGGAAAACCTCACCGAGCACGCGGCGACGGTCATCGGGCCCGCCGGCGTTCCGTTGGCCGACGATCCGGCGTTCTCCGCGAAGATCTCCGATGCGCGGGCACGCGCCAAGGTTCTCGAGATTCTCGAGTTCCGTGCCCTCGCGGAGATGAACGCCGGCCGCAACCCGGGTGCCATCTCGTCGATGCTCAAGGTGCTCGGCACCGAACTGAGCCAGGAGATCACCACCCTCGCCGTGGAGGCGGCCGGAACCCGCGGTCGCGCCTACCAGCCCGTTGCGGCCAAGCCGGGCGGCCCGATCGCCGACTACGTGCCTCCGGCCGACGGATACGTCTCCGGCGAACCGTGGCAGGCGGTTGCGCCGCTGCTGTACCTCAACGATCGCGCCGGCTCGATCTACGCCGGCAGCAACGAGATTCAGCGCAACATCCTCGCCAAGGCCGCTCTCGGCCTGCCCCAATTCTGACCGGCCGCGCGGCCCGATACCGAGTAGGAACCCATGGACTTCGATCTCACCGCCGAGCAGCAGTTGCTCTCCGACGGACTCACGAAATTTCTCGACTCCCGATATGACCTCACCGAGAGCCGCAAGGCCGCGAAGGTCGGCGACGGCTGGCAGCCGGCGATCTGGCGTGCCTTCGTCGACGAACTGGGCGTGGTCGGCGCCTGCCTTCCGTCGTCGGTCGGTGGTTTCGACGGCGGCCCCGAGGAACTGATGGTGGTCACCGAGGCGCTCGGCCATGCGCTGGTCGTCGAGCCGTTCGTCGACACCGTGGTGTTGGGTGCGGCCCTGCTGGCCCGGACCGGACACGAAGGCGCCCTCGCGGTGGCCCGTGCCGTCGCCGAGGGCGGCGAACTGCTCGCCACCGCGGCACTCGAGGAGGGTTCGGGCGGTCGGCTCCATCACGTCACCACCACCGCCGATCGCTCCGGTGACGAATGGATCATCAACGGCGCCAAGACCGTTGTCACCACCGCCCCGATCGCCGGGCATCTGATCCTGACCGCGCGCACCGCAGGCGAGGCCGACGACCGCGACGGCACCGCGCTGTTGTTGATCCCGCTCGGTGACGCGACACCGGACGGTTTGACGCTGCACGCGTTCCGCACCGTCGACGACCGGCAGGCCGCCGACATCAACCTCGACGGTGTGCGCCTGCCGGATTCGGCGCTCATCGCCTCCGGCGAGGAGGCACTGGGCCTGCTCGAGCAGGCCTGGGACACCGCCACCGCGGCGGTCGTGTCGGAGGCCGTCGGCCTGATGCGCAAGGTGCTGGCCGACACCGTCGAGTACACCAAGCAGCGTCAGCAGTTCGGCCGCCCCCTGGCCGGATTCCAGGCACTGGCCCATCGCATGGTGGACATGTACATCGAACTCGAACAGGCCGTTGCCGCACAGTATCTCGCGATACTGTCACTGAATTCTGAACCGGCCGAACGTGCGGCGGCGGTGTCGGCGGCCAAGGCCACGATCAGTCGGGCGGCACGGTTCATCGGGCAGAACGCGGTGCAACTGCACGGCGGGATGGGGATGACCGAGGAACTGGCGGTGGGACACTACTTCCGTCGGCTGACTGTCATCGAGTACGAATTCGGTTCCGCCGATGCGCATCTGGCTCGATTCGAGCGGCTGTCGCGGGCCTGATCGCCCGGCGACTCAGAACTGGGCGGCGGAGATGCGGCGCTCGACCTCGGTCCGATCCAGTGGGAGGTCGCTACCAGGAACGTGTGTGGGCGCGGTGTGGTCGGCGGTCGTCCCGGCCGGCACCCGCCGTCGGGCCTGCTCGAACTCCGGGGTGTCGCCCATCGTGGCCCGCAGACCGTTGAGCAGACTCCACACGATCGCGCGACGCGCGCGCCGTTCGATCGGTGACGGCGGCCGGTGCATCACCAACTGGGCCGCCCACCGTGGCATGGTGTCGCGGATGGCCCAGTCCACGGCGGCCTGAGTGGGATCGGTGACGTTGCTGCCGGTCGCCATGGCGGCGCCGTAGGTGAGGGACAGTCGGGGAAGATATTCCCGCAGACAGGTGAGGGTGTCGGCCTTGGTCGCCGGCAGGTCGGTGGCGCCCAACGCGTGCCCGACGCGCACGAACTCGGCGTAGTACCGATCAAGGTCGTCGCCGCGCAGCGGGCGCGGGTGATAGATCTCGTGGGCGGTGGCGATTCCCCAGACGACCGTCGCATAGTTCCAGCGCAACCAGTCCGGGTCGTCGGCGTCGTAGGCCGCGCCGTCGGGCCGGGTGCCCTTGATCGTGTGGTGCATCGCGCGCACGGTTCGCGCCAGACGTTCGGCGGTGTCGGTGGTGCCGTAGGCGGTGCCGATGAAGAAGGCGAGCGAGTGGCCGAGTCGGGTGGCCGCGCCGTCGGGATCGAGACGTGGCAGTGCTGCTGGGTCGTCGGACTGCTCGACGAGTCGGGAATGGTGCATTCCCATCCAGTAGATGCTCGGATCGAGGCGTTCGAGATACGACGCGCACTGCAGGCCGAAGATCAGCGCCGGCGTGTGCGAGTGGACATACCACGTGGCGCTGTCGGGACCGAACCACCCGGGATCGCCGGTGGGCTGATCGAACACCATGCCGCGGAAGAACTTCGAGCGCACGTTGGTATCGAAGAACTGGTTGAACCACTGTCCGAGGAGCTGGTGTGGCAGGGGGACCGGCGACCCGACGGGCACGACCGGCAACTCGGGCAGGCGCAGCGGGCCGGTGGGTGTGACCCGGCGGGGCAGTGTGGCGAGCGACAACATCGGCAGGGCCTCCCGGGTAAGAGGGTCTGGTCACAGGTGTACCCAGACTACATTCTGGTCACGGACGTGACCAGGGTTTCGCCGGGCGCCGATCCCGTCGTACGGTGATGCGATGGCGAATGCGACCCGATGGGCGGGGGTGCCCCTGAGTGATCGGCGTGCCGATCGGCGCGCCCGGCTCATCGATGCCGCGTTTGCCGAAGTCGGCGGCGAGACCCCCGATGTCCTGTCGGTGCGGTCGGTCTGCCGCGCCTGCGGGTTCAACACGCGATACTTCTACGAGAGTTTCACCGGCGTCGACGAATTGCTCGGAGCAGTCTATGACGAGGTCGCACGGGACTTGGCCGGGGAGGTGTCGGCGGCGGTGACGGCCGCCGGCCGTTCGGCTCGGGCGCGTACGGCCGCCGGAATCCGTGCGGTTCTCGGATTCTGCTCGCAGGACGTGCGCCGTGGCCGCATTCTGTTCACCCACGGTCGGGCCAATCCGGTGCTGGCGGAGCGCCGAGCGGCCACCGAGGAACTGCTGATGACCTCGGTGCTCGCGGAAACGCTGAGCAGACAGCAGATCTCGGGTGGTCGGGGTCGGGATGTCGTGGGCGGCAGAGTGGCTGCGGCGATGTACACCGGTGCGATGACCGCGCTCGCCGAACAGTGGATCGGCGGTCACCTCGGTGACGACCTCGACGAGGTGGCCGCCGCCGCAGTGACATTCATCCTGCGGTGACGGCTGCTCGTCGTCGGGTCTCGAGGCGCTCAGGGTGTGCCGTTGCCGGGCACCGTGGTCTGCTCGGTGTCGACGGCGCTGCCGAGCGTCACCGACACGGTGCGTTCGCCCCCGCTGCCGGACACGGTCACCGGGACGGACTCACCGGGCGTGTGGGTGAGGACTTGGGCCATCAGATCGGCATACGAGTCGACCTTTTGGTCGCCGACCTTGGTGATGACGTCGCCGGCACCGATACCCGCCGCTGCCGCGGCGCCGTCGCGGGTCACGCCGGTCACCTGCGCGCCACTGACCCCGCCGGCGGCGGCATTGCGCGTATCGCTGATCGAACCGGTCACGCCCAGAACGGGTTTGGTGGCCTTCCCGTCCTGGAGTAGTTCGTTGGCGACGCGTCGTGCGGTGTCGATGGGAATGGCGAAACCGAGGCCGAATGCCTGGACGCCACCCTGTGCGGACTGGCCGGTGTCGACGGCCGAGTTGACGCCGATCACCTGTCCGGACAGGTTGACCAGCGGCCCACCGGAATTGCCGGGATTGATGGGCGTGTCGGTCTGCAGGCCGTTGTACACCGTCACCTGCGAACCCTGCTCGTCGCCGGCGGTCACCGTCCGCGACAGCGCGCTGATGATGCCGGAGGTCACCGTGTTCGAGAGGCTCTCGGGGCTGCCCACGGCGACGACTTGCTCGCCGACCTGGAGATTCGCCGAGCTGCCCAGTGGTGCCGCGGTGAGACCGGATACGTTCTGCAGCTTGATGACCGCGAGATCGTAGGACGGTGAGGTGCCGATAACCGTTGCCGCATGGGTGTTTTGATCGGCAGTGGTGACCTGGATCCGGGCACCGCTACCCACACCGTTCACGACGTGATTGTTGGTCAGGACGTAGCCGTCTGGGGACAACACGATCCCGCTGCCGATCGCGGTGCCCTGGGCCGTCGCCACCTCGATGTCCGCGGTGAACTTCGAGGCCTGAGCCGCCGCGTAAGTCACCGAGCCCGGTTGTGACGGTTGCGCCGGAGCGGTGGCCGCCGTCCCCAGTTGTGGTGTAGCGGTGGTGGTGTGATCGATCAACGTGGCGCCCCCGAGCGCCACCGCCCCGCCGAAGAGGCCGGCGATGAGGGCGGTGGCGATGATCGGCTTCAGCGTCGATCTCCGTCGCGCGACGGGTGCAGGTGCGGCGTGGTGCGGCAGCACTCCGGTGACCGGAGGCATCGGCGGCGGCGCGTATCCTCCCGGCACCTGGTGGGTGCCGGGAGGATACGGGTCGGTCCACTGCGTGTCCGGACGGCGCCACTCCGGCGGGACGTCGGCGGTCGGGCCGGGGTGGGCGCCCTGTGTCATCGGGATGGTCGGCTGGGGTCCGATCGGTCCGGTGGTGTCCGGTCCGGTGGTGCCCGGTCCGGTGGTCTCGGAATGGGGATCGCTGGTCACCAGACCACGTTGCCGACGCTCGCTGAGAGGAGGCCAAGCGAAACATCAAGAATTCTCTGACACTTCGCCGTCATCTGCGGGTGCAGATCTATTTGATCTCACTGCGCAGGATGCGTGCGACACCGATCGCGAGGGGGACGGCGATCCAGATGAGCGCGGTGACCGCGATCCTGGCCCACTCGCCGCCGCTCGGCCAGAACTCGGTCTGGAACGGTTCCTGGGTGGCGGCCATGTCGATCCACTGGCCGAGGTGGTCGGCAAACCACGGGACGACCTGGCTGATGAGGGTGAACAGGGTGGGCAGGGCGAAGTACGCGACGATCGCACCGGGAGTACTGAGCAACAGGGCGGCGAACCCGAAACCGAGGAGCAGGCCGAACAATTGTGTGACAAAGGAATTGACGAGTCCGGCGGCAGTGAACGACCACGCGCCCGCCGGGTCTGGCAGGGCGATCGCGGCGATCACGTTGCCGAGGGCTCCCATGGCCAGCGCCACCGCGACGGCCCCGACGGCCGCGAGGAGCGCCGTCGTCAGCTTCGCCGCGACGATGCGCTCACGGCGGGGTTCCATGGTGAAGGTGGTCAGTGCGGTGCGCTGGCTCCATTCACCGGTGACCAGCAGGATCGCCATCACCGGCAGAATGATGCTGATCGGGATGTTCATCATGCCGAAAAACTGGCCGAAGGTGAGGTTCGCGGGGTTGTCGCGGTTGGCGATCAGCATGGCGACCATGACGATCACCGAGCCGAGTCCGATGGAGGCGGCGAGCCAGAATCCGGCACGGGTGTCGACGAGCTTGCGGAGTTCGACCCGAATCAGACGGCTCATCGGAATGGCGGTGGCCCGTTCGGGGGCGACGGCCATGGTGGCGGTGGGGGATGCGGCGAGTGCGGTCATCAGAAGGCTCCTGCGGTGAGTCGTTGTTCGCGTTGGGTATCGGCGGTCAGGGACAAGAACATCTCCTCGAGTTGTGCTCCGTCGCCGCGCCGCAACTCGGTGAGCGCGATGGAGTGTTCGGCGGCGATGCGTCCGACGTCGACGGGTTCGGCGTCCACGGACAGGCCACCGGTCGCGGTCTGCGTGACGGTGAGGCCGGCGCGATCGAGCGCGTCAGCCAGTGTTCGGTCGTCGGTGGAGGCGACGACGGTGCCGGTGCCGGCGAGCAACTCCGACTTGGTGCCCTGGGCGACGATATGGCCGTTGCCGATGACGACGAGGTCGTCGGCGATGATCTCGATCTCGTGGAGCAGGTGGGACGACAACAGGACGGTGCCACCGCGATCGGCGTAGTTGCGCAGCAGTGACCGCATCCAGTGGATGCCTGCGGGGTCGAGACCGTTGGCGGGTTCGTCGAGGATCAGGATGCGTGGGTCACCCATCAACGCGTTGGCCAGACCGAGACGCTGACGCATGCCCAGGGAGTAGTTCCGGACGCGTCGTCCCGCCTCGTCCGGGGTGAGGCCGACGAGTTCGAGCATGTCGTCGACCCGGCTGCGGGGTGCGCCGATGGTCATGGCCGCGAGGCGGAGGATCTCGTCGCCGGTACGCCCGGCATGCTGGGCGGACGCGTCGAGCAGGACGCCGACCTCGGCAGCCGGATTCGGGATGTCGCGGTAGGCGACCCCGTCGATGAGTGCGGTGCCCGACGTCGCGGGAGTGAGCCCGGTCATCACGCGCATGGTGGTCGATTTCCCTGCGCCGTTGGGGCCCAGGAAGCCGGTGACCTGCCCCGATCGGCAGGTGAAGGTGACGTTGTCGACGGCGGTGTACTCGCCGTATCGCTTGGTGAGTTCGGTGACGGTGATCATGTGTCCCATCGTCGGCGTGACGAATGGTCGTGTGCATCGGGCATGAGGCCGGGATCGGTCTACGACCAAAGTCGGATGCACGGTGGCCGCCGGTGGGACGCGGATCAGGGTTGCCCCCCACTACGGTGAGGGGGTGCGCCCCGAGGACTATCAACCACCACTGACGTGGTGGAGTCACATCTGGCGTCTGCTGCTCATGCTGGCGATCTCGGGCCTGGTGGTGAGCTCACGGGCCGACACCGGATTGGGCGGTACCACGTGGTGGTTGGCGGTGGACCTCGGACTCGGCGTGGCGAGTTACGTGGCCACCTGGTGGCGGCGCTCGCACCCGGTTCTGGTGTGCACGTTCACCACCCTGTGTGGTGCGGTGTCACTGAGTTCGACCGGTGCCGGTGCGCTCGCCCTGGTGTCGCTGTCGACGCGGCGGCGCTGGCGGGAGATCATCCCGCAGGCCGTGCTGGGTCTGGTCTGCGGGCTGATGTCCGAGGAGATCTTCCGGACGTCGAGCGATGGCGGTGCGAGAGAACCCCTTCTGGTGCTGCTGGTGTTCCTCACCGCCATCACCGCGGTCATGGTGGCCTGGGGTATGTACATCGGATCGCGTCGAGAACTGCTGGCCACCTGGCGATCTCGGGCGATGCTCGCCGAACAGGAGCAGCAGGCCAAGGTCGCCCAGGCGCGCTCGGTGGAGCGGGCGCGTATCGCACGGGAGATGCATGATGTTCTGGCGCATCGGATTTCGACCGTCAGCATGTTCGCCGGGGCGTTGGCCTACCGTACCGATCTGAGCTCGGACGAGGTGGCCGACACCGCGAGGACCATCGAGGAGAATTCCCGGCTCGCGCTGACCGAACTGCGTGAGGTGCTCGGCGTGCTGCGTGAGGGTCCGGGTGACGCCGATCCGGAGCAGCCGCAGGTGGGTCCGGCCGAGATCGATGATCTCGTCGCAGCGGCCGACGACACCGGTATTCGGGTGACCTACACGCGCACAGCGGATCTCGACGAGATGCCGGCGAGCACCGTGCGAACCCTGTATCGCTGTGTGCAGGAGGGGTTGACCAACGCGCGTAAGCACGCTCCGTCGTCGGCGGTGACCGTGCGGATCGAGGCGGGCCGCGAGTCGGGTGTGGATCTGCTCGTGGTCAATCCGTTGCCGATCGGCGGTGTCCCCGCGGCCCTGCCGCGTTCGGGTCTCGGGCTGATCGGTGTCGCCGAACGAGTGGAACTCAGCGGCGGTCGGCACTCGACGACGCGCACCGACGACGGGATGTTCATTCTGCATGTGTGGCTGCCCGGCACGGGTGCGCCCGAGTGAGGGAGTGGTGACCGCCATGGCACGTCTGATGATCGTCGACGACGATCCACTGGTCCGATCGGGGCTGAAGTTGTTGCTCGGTGGCGATCCGGCGTTGTCGATCGTGGCCGAGGCACCCGATGGTCGTGCGGCACTGGAGGTCTTCGCCGCCGATCCGGTGGATCTGGTGCTGATGGATCTGCGGATGCCGGTGATGGACGGGATCGCGGCTACCGTGGCGCTCAAGGAACTCGAGGCACCGCCCGCGGTCATCGTGCTGACCACCTTCGACGCCGACGACTATGTGATGCGTGCGTTGGCCGTCGGCGCCGACGGATTCCTGCTGAAGGACACCCCGCCGGAGAAGATCGTCGCGGCGATCGCCGATGTGCTCGCCGGTCAGCCCGCACTCAGTCCGTCGGTCACGGCGGCGTTGATCAAGCAGGTGGTGGATTCCCCCGACCGCGCGGGCACGGTCCGGGCCCGGGCGAACCTCGACTCGCTGACCGAACGGGAACGGACCGTGGCGATCTGGTTGGCCAAGGGGGCATCGAATGCGGAGATCGCGGCGGCGCTCTACATGAGCGTGGCGACGGTCAAGGCACACATCACCCACATCTTCGCGAAACTCGGTGTCGCGAACCGGGTTCAGGTGGCGATCCTCGTCCACGATGCCGGGTGGGAGTAGCGGGGTCGGCCCGGATCTGTCCGTGTCAGACGGGTTCGGGGACCGGTGTCGGCCTCCCGCGTCCGGCGGCGAGGAAGGAAGCGATCGCGATCACGGCGGCGATCAGCATGACCACGGCCAGTGGGGCGGCGGTGTCCGGGCCCTGGATGCTGACCAGTGGGGACACCAGTGCGCCGAGACCGAATTGCAGCGCGCCGAGCACCGCCGAGGCGCTGCCGGCGTGCGAGCCGACCGCCGACATCGCCAGGGCGGTCGCGTTGCCGAAGATCATGCCGAGGCTCCCGACCATCACGAACAGTGGCACGGCCAGCCACATCGCCGGTGCGGCGGTGACGACGAGAATCCCGAAGGTGATGACCGCCAACGACATCACCGATAGTCCGATGCCGACCAGGTGGCGGACCTGGCGGGTGGCGACCAGTCGTGCGGCCAGTGCACTGATGGCCATCAGGGCGAGCGCGTTGGCGCCGAATGCCAGCCCGTAGCCGCCGCTGCTGAGTCCGATCATGTCCTGATAGACGAACGGCGACGCGGAGATGTAGGCCATCATGACCGCGAACGAGAACGCGAATGTGCCGGCGTAGCCGAGGAATCCCGGCCGGAGCAGCTCACGCGGTGAGGCCGCGGCGGCGGCCGTGGCGGTGGTGGCCGCGGCATCGCGCCGACGTCGGTCCGGGGGCAGTGTCTCGCGGACGACGCCGATGATCGACACCAGCATGAGGACCGAAATGCCCAGTACCACACCGAGAATCCCGCGCCAGCCGATCGGGTTCACCAGGAATCCGCCCAGCAGTGGTGCGAGGACAGGGGCCACGCCACCGACGATCATCATCAGGCTGAACGCCCGTGCCGCGGCCCGGCCGGCTGCCAGGTCGGAGATGATCGCCCGGCCGATCACCATTCCGGCCGCACCGCCGAATCCCTGCGCGAAGCGTGCGGCCACCAGGACGCCCACCGACGGCGCGATCACCGCGACGATGCCGGCGGCCACGCACAGTGCTGCGCCGAACAGCAGGGGACCGCGACGACCGAACCGATCCGACAGCGGGCCGAACGCCAACTGCCCGGTCGTCACGCCGACCAGAAAGGCGGTCAGCGTCAGCTGGATGGCGGTCGCCGAGGCCGACAATTCGCCGGTCATCTCGGGGAATGCGGGCAGGTACAGGTCGGTGGCGAAGGGTGCGACCGCCGACAGCAGCGCGAGTACCAGCAGCAGCGGACCGGTGATCGCTCGCTCGGTGCGCGGTTCGCTGGTCACGGACGCGGTGGTCGACGAGGCCATATAGTTATGAGATCATATTCAAATGAGTGATGTCGAATCGTACGGCCCTGCTGCGGGGTCGATGGGCCACGCCGGGTTGAGCGTGAACCTTCTCGTCGATATCGCCGAGGTGGTTCTGCGGGTGGCACGAGAGATCGAACCCCATGGGCCGGCCGGAGTCAGTGGGGTCGTTCCGCTCAATGGCAGCGAAGTCCTGGTGATGCGCTGGATTCATCACAATCCCGGGACGTGTCCCGCCGAGGGGGCCACGGCGACGGGCCTCAAGCGCAGCAACTTCTCGGCCGTGCTGCGTTCACTGGAGGCCAAGGACATGGTGCGACGCAGTCCCGATCCCGACGACGCGCGGTCGGTGCGGTTGTATGCGACACGACGAGCCGAGACCTCGATCGCGCGACTCCACGACTTCTGGCGGCGGCGACTGACCGGTGCTCTCGACCAGGCTTCCGCGGATTCATCCCTCTCTGAAGCTGAATTACTCACCGCGCGAATGGTTCTCGAGCGACTCTCGGCGGGCCTGCGCACCGCGCGCTGAGTTGTTGATCGGGTCGGGGCTTCGTCGGAGGGGCGTACATGCGCGCCCGTGTGAATTCTGTTCACCACAGGGGCTTGCGTTCACCACAGTTCACCGCAGGGGAAACTGTTCACTGAAGGTACGAAATGCATTGCAACCGTTACATATTCATCTTGTGATCCACCCCATGGCGAACTGGTGATCGGCTATAATAGATGGCAGCGGCACTCACACAGGGGGACGAATGAGCGACCACGATCTCGCCGAGATTCTCGACGTCATCATCGACAACCTCACCGAACCGAGCATCGACCAGAAGTCGCTGACCGACCGGCACGCCACCGAGGTGATGACCCAACTGCGCCTCATCCGCAACCTCGTCGACCACCTGTGCGTGGTGTTCACCGGACACCTCGAACAACTCCACGTCGCCACCCGCCAAGGACGGAAACTCCGAGAACTGTTGATCTGCATGGGATATCCACCCGCCGTCGCACAGCGCTACCTCAGACTAGCCGCCGCCACCGACATCCCCCGCGTCACCGCAAGCACCGCACTCGGCTCCCTCAGCTCCGAACACGCCGACGCCATCATCCGCGGACTGACCCACATCGCCCACCGCTCCCCCGAAGACGTCACCTCCGACATGCGGCACGACCACACCATCACCCTGCTCTCCCACGCCGGAGCCGGAATGGCCCCCTCCGACATCCAGAAGTACGCCCGACAACTCGGCAACCACCTCGCCGCCGACGCCGACGGCGGCCTCCCCGCCGCCGAGGACCGCAGCGTCAACGAACTGTCCCTGCACCATGATGCGGACGGACGACTCGCCGTGAAAGCCGACCTGGATGTCACCGTCGGAGAGAAACTGTGCACCGCGATCGACGTGCTGTCCGCCCCCGTACCCCAACCCGACGGCAGCAACGATCCCCGCTCCACCGAACGCCGCCAAGCCGACGCCCTCGAAACCCTCCTCGACGCGGCCGTCCGCGGCCTGGCCGATGACACCATCCCCACCACCGCCCGCCTCGAGGTCCTCATGATCCGCTCCGCCGACGACCCGGCCGCAGCTTCACTGCCGCACTCCGGGCCCGTCACCGAATCCACCGCCGACATGCTCAGCTGTGACAGTGCCGTCACCGACATCACCACCAACGGTGACGGCGTCCCACTGAACGTCGGCCGCCGCAAACGGTTCTTCACCAACGCCCAACGCAAGGCCTACATCGTCCGCGACGACGGCTGCATCAAATGCGGCGCACCCGCCTCCCGCTGCCACGCCCACCACATCCAGGCGTGGAGCGAGGGCGGCGCCACCGACCTCGACAACGGATGCCTGCTCTGCCCGTCGTGTCACGACGACATCCACCACGGCGGATGGGCCGTCATCATGGGCGCCGACCGACACCCATGGCTCATCCCACCAGCCACCGTCGACCCCAAGCAACGTCCTCAGCCCGCCTACAACCGCCGCACCATGCGACTCGACGACGCCGCCTGACCCACCCCCGCAACAGACCAGCGCGCGACGTCTGACCCGGTACCAAACGGGCCACCACAAGTCTTCGTTCTTTGACAAGTCCACAGAGAAACTGCGCGGGTTCGCATCCGACGATGAGCAGCACACCACTGCGGCACTCGGATCCGAACCCGGCCGGCCCCGCCATGTGGTGGCGAAGTCGCTCGTCCGTCGGCACACTGGATCGCAGTAGATGCCTGTCACCGATGCCGGGCCGCGACAAGGGAGGCCCTCGATGGCTGGTCAGAACGGACCCTTCGGATTCGATCCCGAGGATTTCGACCGCTTCGCGCGGGAAGCCGGGGAAGGGCTGCGGCAGGTCTTCGGACGTGCGATGTCCGAACCCGGTGCGGCGAGTGTGTTCTCGACGTTCATGGAGGGATCGTCGGCGCGACGGTCCGCACCCCAGCCGAAGACCGCCGGCGAGGCCGGCGCCGGCGTGTGGGCCGTGTTCGTTGTCGACGAGCCGGGCGGTGCCCGAGTCGAGCAGGTGTTCTCCAGTGAGATCGACGCGCTGCGCGCCAATCAGCACAACACCGACCCCAAGCGCCGGGTCCGCTTCCTCCCGTACGGGATCGCCGTCAGTGCGCTGGAAGGATCCGCGCTGGATTCAAGCGACGGAGATGCCGACAACGGCGCCGATCGCGGCTGATATGCAGCGGCACTGGTGAACTCACTGCGCTGAGCGCAGCGCCTCGCGGCGCGCCTTCGCCTCGGCGAATCGTCGCTGGGCCACCGGTGTCTGCGGATTCAGCTGCGGTACCTCGATGGGGCGACCGTCGTCGCCCATCGCGACCATCGTGAAGTAGCAGCTGTTGGTATGACGGCGCTCCCCGGTCTGGATCGACTCGGTCTCCACCCGGATGCCGACCTCCATGGACGTGCGGCCGGTGAAATTGACCGACGCCGACAGGATCAGCAGTTCCCCGACGCGGATCGGTTCGCGGAAGATGACCCGATCCACCGACAGCGTGACGGCGTAGTGCCGCGAGTACCGAATGGCACAGGCGTAGGCGACCTGGTCGAGGAGTTTCAGCAGTGCTCCGCCGTGCACGTTCCCGGCGAAATTCGCCAGGTCCGGCGTCATCAGCAGCGACATCGACAACGTGCACCGGTCGGCTCCGGGCTGGACGGACGGGTCGACGTCAGGGCCCGCCGTCGTCGGCGTGCTGGGGGAGGACATGGGCAATCTTAGGCACAGACACCGGGGCCCTGCAGGACCATCGACTGCACCCGGACTCGCCGCCTGCGGCAGGATGATGCGGGTGCTCACACTCGCCGAGGCCGCGGTCAGTCCCGACCGCACCAGCGCCGTCACCTTGTTCTGGATCGCCCTGGCCGCGGTGATCGCACCACTGGTCGCACGCGCAACCCGCCGGTACGTGCCGGAGGTGGTCGTCCTGCTGGTGCTGGGGATGGTGGTGGGTCCGCACCTTCTCGATTTCGCGGACCCGGCATCGGTGTCGGCGGTCAGTCAGTTGGGTCTGGGCATGCTGTTCCTGCTCGCGGGATACGAACTCGATCCGCAGTTGTTGCGCGGCAAGCCGGGTGCGGTGGCGGGCGGTACCTGGCTGATCAGTCTGCTCATCGCGACCGCGGTGGTGGCCGTGCTGACCGGTATCGGCGACTTCTCCGCCCATGTCGCGATCGCCATCGCGATGACGTCGACGGCACTCGGCACCCTGCTGCCGATCATCAAGTCCGACGGACTGCTCGATCAGCCGTTGGGGCGTGCGGTGATGTCGCACGGTGCTGTCGGCGAACTGGGCCCGATCATCGCCATGTCGTTGCTGTTGACCAGCCGCAGTGTGGGCTCGGCGGCGTTCGTGCTGGTGTTGTTCGCTGCGGCCGCGGTGGTCATCGCCGCCGTTCCGCGTCGTGCGGCCCACGTCCCGGCCCTGCGTGCGGCCGTCGAGGAGATGAACGGCGGCACCTTCCAGCTACCGGTTCGGGTGGTGGTGGCGCTGCTCGCGGCCCTGATGGCCGTGGCCGCGGTCTTCGACCTCGACGTGGTGCTCGGTGCCTTCGCGGCGGGAATCGTGTTGCGCCGCTTGCTGCCTCAAGGGACGACGGTCGTCGAACGGTTGGAGACCATCGGTTTCGGCATGCTGATCCCGGCCTTCTTCGTGACCTCGGGCATGAACATCGATCCCAGTGCGGTGATCTCGCAACCGCTGGTGTGGGTGCTGCTGGTGCTGGGAATCGGTGTGGCGCGCGGGCTTCCGGTATGGATCGCCGAACGCACGATCACCCACGAGGCGAGTCTGCGGGTGGGACGGGAACGCGTGCAGCTGGCGCTGTACGCGGCGACGGGATTGCCGATCATCGTCGCCGTCACGCAGGTTGCTGTTGCGGCGGAACTGATGTCGCAGACCCTGGCCTCCACCCTGGTGGCGGCCGGGGCCACGACCGTGCTGGTGTTCCCGATGGTGGCGCGGCTGATCACGCGCGCCGACGCGGCGGACCCGGCCGGGCCCGACGTCGTCGCCGACCGCGCGGACGACGGCCGGCCGGGCGTCGGCGGCTGACGCCCGAGACCGCGCGGCGGCGTCAGACATGGGCGAGGGGGCGACCCACGATGTGGATCGCCCCCTCGCCGTCATGCGTGTGGCGCGGCGCTACCTCAGAGGTACTGGCCGCAGACCGGCCAGGCGCCGGGACCCTGGGTGGCCAGGGTGTTCTCCGCGACGCGGATCTGCTCCTCGCGCGAGGCGTTGGCCGGGTTGCCGTAGCCGCCGTTGGCCTCCCACGTCGACTGCGTGAACTGCAGGCCGCCGTAGTAGCCGTTGCCGGTGCTGATGCCCCAGTCTCCGCCGCTCTCGCACTGTGCGACGGCATCCCAGTTGTGGCCGGTGTCGGCCGACGCGGTCGCGGTGGCGACTCCGAAAGGTGCCACGGCCAGGGCGCCGATGACTCCGGCGCGGACGGCGAGCTTCTTCATGGTGGTCGTCATCTTTCCTCCTCTCATCCACCCGGTGTGGGGTGGGTGATTCTCGGACCGGTGGCGACCATACGGGCTCGGTAACGGCAAGGTCACGTCGGACATCGCGACCTGCGGCTTGTTGATCACGGTGAGATAACGCTGTGAACCCACCGGGAAACCCCTGCGCATCGCGGCGTGTCGGTCGGCGGCATTCCGGCGAGCGATCCGCCCCTGACGTGACCAAGGTCACGGCCGATATGTGGTGCCCGTCACCGCGGCTGGTGGCCCCCTGTGGCTCCTCGATGCGGCTCCGGCGCTGCCGCGATCGCGAGCGTGAACCGGGCCCGGTGAGGCAGTCTGATTGGCGGCCACCACCGGACACCGCATCGGAATCCGGGGACCACCGCACCTCGAGGAGCATCGGCATGACGCAGACGGACACAGCATCGATCGAGACCATCGTGGACGGCCCACTGGGCATTCTCGCGCTGGCCAACCCGCGTCGCCGCAACCCCCTGTCGACGGGCACGATGCGTGCGATCACCGCAGCCCTGCGGGCGTTCGCCGAGAATCCCGCGGTCCGCGTCGTCATCATCCGCGGCTACGGACCCGCATTCTCGGCCGGACACGACCTCGGCGAGCTCGTCGAGCGCACCCTCGACGACGAGCGCGCCGTCTTCGACACCTGCGTGGAGATGATGACCGCCGTCCACGAACTCGACAAACCGGTGATCGCCGAGATCGCCGGTGCGGCCTTCGCGGCGGGATGTCAGCTGGTTGCGACGTGTGATCTCGCCATCGCCTCGTCGGCGGCGACCTTCTCGACCCCCGGCGTGCGCATCGGGCTGTTCTGCTCGACGCCGATGGTGGCGCTGACCCGCGCCGTCGGCCGGAAAAGGGCGATGAAGATGCTGATGACCGGTGACCCCATCGACGCGCAGACCGCCGCCGACTGGGGTCTGGTCAACGATGTGGTCGCCCCCGAGAAGCTCGCCGAGACCGTGCGAGAGCTCGCCCTGCGGATCGCCTCGTCGAGTGCGTCCACCCTCGCCATCGGCAAGCGTGCGTTCTACCGGCAGATCGATGAGAGTGAGTCGCGCGCTTACGAACTCATGGCGGAGACGATGGCGACCAATGCGGTCACCTGCGACGCGCAGGAGGGGATGTCGGCGTTCCTGGGCAAGCGCACGCCGGTGTGGACCGACAGCTGAGGGCCGCCGGGGTGCGGCTCGGCCCACTGCATGATCAGCCGCGGTCCGAGGCGTCATCCGCGGGCGGATCGGCCGGGCCGGCGGGCGAATCGCCGTCGCCGGGCCGGTCGGCGTCGGGAACCGACGCGCCGACGGCGTCGTCCGCCGGGGCGTCGGGCGTGCTCGCGTCATCGTCGGCCGGCGTGGCGGGATCACCGCGCTTGGGTAGCGAGGAGCTCAGCAGCACGTCGGCCCAGCGGGTCGACGGGTCGATGTCGAGCAGCAGGGCCTTGCACATGATGGTCAGCGGTACTGCGAGGATCGCGCCGAGCGGCCCGAGCACCCACGCCCAGAACATCAGCGACACGAAGGTCAGCGTCGTCGACAATCCGACAGCGTCGCCGACGAACTTCGGCTGGATCACCGACTGGATCACCACGTTGATCACGCTGTAGACCGCGATCACCACGATCATCTGGGACACGCCGCCATCGAGGAGCCCGAGCAGGGCCGGCGGGACCAGACCGATGATGAACCCGATGTTGGGGATGTAGTTGGTGATGAACGACAGCAGGCCCCACAGGATCGGCAGCGGAATGCCGATGATCGCGAGGGCGACACTGTCGAAGACCGCGACGATCAGACCGAACACCGTCGACACCCAGAGGTAGCTGCGGGTGGCCTGGGCGAAGGCGCTGAACGCGGCGGCGATATCCGGCCGTTCGGCGGTCAGGATGGTGATGCGGTCACCGAAGTTGACGGTGTCGGCGGCCATGAACAGCAGCAGTGCGAGGACCAGCACCAGCATCGAGGCGACACCGGCCGTGGAGGACACGACGTCGCCGACCGCACTGATGATCTTGCTGGAGTCCACGTTGTGGACCATGTCGTGCACTTTTTGCTGACTCACACCGTGGGAGGTGAGGAAGTCCTGGAACTGCTTGACGAGGTCGTTGAACTTGTCGCTGTAGGTGGGGAGGATCGTCGCGAACCGGGCGATGGAGAAGGCCAGCGACGCGAAGAGCCCGATGATGATCGCATAGACCAAAAGCAGGGTGACCAGGAATGCCACCCACGCGGGTGCGCCCTTCCGGCGTATCCAACTCGCAACCGGGGACACCGCGACGGTGAGCATCATCGCCAGGAAGATCGGCGCCACCAGACCCGCGATCGACCGGATGCCCGCCACCGCCACCACCAGACCGGCCAGGGTGATCAGGATGATGGTGCCGCGCGGCATCGACCATGCCGGGGCGTCCATCCGGATCGCCATCTCCGTGGGCTTCGACTTGTGGCCTTTGGCCATCGTGGTGCCTCTCGTCCGGACCGGTGCCGCACACGGGAATCCGCGGACGCACACAGGTGGTGTCGCAAACGGTGATGTTAGGCCAGAGATGCCGGATCCGGGAGGGTCGCCGCGATATGGCGGCCGACAATCATCCGGGAGGGATGAGACCCGAATCGTGCTTACGCGCGCGGTGATCGCAAGGGTGGGCGCGAGATTGCCGCGGGGGCAGACTGTCGTGGCTTGGTTCGCGATGAAAGGAACTACGTGAGCACCACGACCGTTCGTGAATACACCGACACCGACCTCGACGAGATCTTCGCCCCGGTGTTCGCCCGGATCGCGCAGGGGGCGGTGAGCCGCGAAGAAGACCGGCGACTGGCCCACGACGAGATCGGCTGGCTCAAGGACGTCAAGTTCGGTGCACTGCGTGTGCCCGTCGAATTCGGTGGGTACGGGGCGTCGGTGCGCTCGCTGTTCCGCCTCCTGATCGACCTGGCGACCGCGGAATCCAACCTGCCCCAGGCCTTGCGGGTGCACTGGTCCTTCGTCGAGGATCAGCTCCTCTCCACCGACGCGGCCGAGCGTGAACAGTGGCTGCGGGCCGTCGCCGACGGCACGCTGGTCGGCAACGCGATCACCGAACCCGGTGTCGGTGCGGTGGACCGCTACCGCACCACCGTCACCGACGTCGACGGCGGATACCGGCTCGACGGCACCAAGTACTACAGCACCGGCAGCCTCTACTCCGATCACATTCTGGTGGCCGCCGACCACAATGGCGAACGTGTCTCGGTGCTGGTCGACGCCGACGCCGAGGGCGTGCACCGGCACGACGATTGGGACGGCTTCGGGCAGCGTCTGACCGCCAGTGGCACAACGGAATTCACGGGCGTCCAGGTCCGGCCGGAACGGCTTCTCGGTGCCGGATACGGCGCGCCCGGCCGCACCTACGCCACCTCGTACCTGCAGCTGGTGCAGTTGTCCGTACTCGCCGGGATCGCCGCCCGCGCACTGGATGACACCGTCGAATGGGTACGTGCGCGCACCCGCACCTTCACCCACGGTTCGGCGGATCTGCCCCGTGAGGATCCGTTGGTCCAGCAGGTCATCGGCCGACTGACCTCGGCCGCATACACCTCCCGCACCCTCGTCCTTGACATCGCCGAGAAGCTCGATCTGCTCCTCGACGGTGGGGCGACCGACGAGGCGCTGCTCGACAATCTCGAATTCGATGTGGCCAGAGCACAATACGCGGTCATCACCACCGTGCTCGATGCCACCACCGAGCTGTTCGAGGTCGGCGGCGCGTCCATCACCTCCGAACGACTTCGCCTCGACCGGCACTGGCGCAACGCGCGGGTGATCTCGGCGCACAACCCGTTGATCTTCAAACTGCGTGCCCTCGGCGATCACGAACTCAACGGCACCGAACTGCCCTACGCGTGGAGCGCGGGAAGTCGCAAGACCGCATAACCCACCCGGAAGTGGCTGTTCGGCAGGGATATTGACTCGGCAGGGATATTGACTCGGCAAGGACATCGACTCGGCAGGGACATCGACTCACCGGCCCGGAGCCGCCGACACACCGTCGGAGGCCCCGGGCCGGTCGTCATTCGCCGGTGTCGAGATCGCCCCAGCGCACGTCGATGGCGCCGGCGGCCGTGCGTGCGTGATCAGGTCCCAGCAGCAGCGTCAGCACATCGGTGACGACATCGCGGATCAGATCGGATTCCTCGGGCAGGATGTCGTGGTAGCGGGCGACGAGTCCCAGCCGAATCCGCTCGACGCGGCCGTCGCTGCCCTCGGCGGTGATGCCGACCACCAGCCGACCCACGGTTTGCCGCACCCGCACGGCCACCACCTGGGTGAGCACACGGTCGGAGATCCACACGCCGGGGGAGTCCGTGAGCAGCGGACGCCCGGGGCGCCGAGCGCGGGGCAGGTGCGCGGTGATCGAGGCCACCAGGCGCGACGCATCGAAGTTCTGCCCGTCGGCGGGGTCGAGTTGTCGACCGGCATCGCGCAGCCAGACGTCTGTGTGGTCGTCGTCCATCCGAGAGGTCATGTCTACGCTCCTTCCGGTGCGCCGGTGTGGGTGCGATCGGGCCGCCACGGTTCCAGCCGGGTCGCCAGATACTTACGACTGCGTTGCAGGTGTCCCCGGACCGAGCCGGTCGAGATGTTCAGTACCCGCGCGATCTCGGAGAGGGACATGCCCTCGACCTCACGCAGCCACCACACCGCGCGGGAGGTCTGTGGCATCGACCGCAATTCGACACCGAGGGCGTCGACCAAGGTGTGCCGCAGTGCCTCATCCGACGGTAACGGTTCCGCCGCGGCGAGGTCGACGAAACGGGTGTCATCGGTCGGGATGTCGCGCTTCTTGCGGCGGTGATCGACGGTCTTGCGATGCGCGATGGAAAACATCCAGGTCTTGAACGTGGAACGAAATGCGAAGTCCGGTAGCCCTCGCCACGCATCGAGCAGGGTGTCCTGGGCGAGATCCTCGGCGACCTGAGGATCATTGACCATCCGGCGGAGGTAGCGCAGCAGTACCGGCAGCAGCCGGGTCACCAACTCGGTGAAGGCCTCGGTGTCACCGACTCCGGCGGCCGCCGCCAGCTCCTCGTCGGACAGGTCGGCCACGGCCAGCGGCGATCGCGGCGACTCATCGGTGGCAGGCACCCCCGGTGCGGCCGAGAGTGCCCTGTGATCAGGGTCACCCGAACTCACGCGTGCAGATTTCGGTTCCACTACGACTGACTCTATACCGGCACGCCGATACCGGGATCTCGCCGAGGATGGGACCCGCACACGGTCTTTCATCACGTGGAGTGCACCGATCGGCGTACCGGACGACCGCAGTGTCCACTGCGGGCCGGCCCATGGGGCAGCGGCCCGCGCCCGAGTACAGAGGAGTTCTCATGAGCGACGCAGCCCAGACCGACACCCGGACCACCACCGCAACGGGTCCCGACACCGACGCCGCCGGCAAGGGCCTCGCCTTGGCCCGCACCGACACGCCGGCAGGTGATCGAGGTAAGACGATGATCGCCGACGCCGTGGTCGCCAAGATCGCCGGCATCGCCACCCGCGAGATCGACGGTGTGCACGACGTCGGCGGCGCCGCCGAGCGTGTGGTCGGCAAGGTTCGCGGGGTGATCCCGGGTACCTCGGTCAGCACCACCCAGGGCATCGGCGTCGAGGTCGGCGAGCGGCAGGCCGCCGTGGACGTCTCCATCGTCGCCGAGTTCGGGGTCGCCATCCACGAACTCGCCGCCGCGATCCGACGCAACGTCATCAACGCCATCGAGTCGATGACCGGACTCGAGGTCACCGAGGTCAACGTCACCGTGCACGACATCCACTTCGGTGACGACGATGACGATCAGGCGTCGGACACCCCGCGGGTGCAATGATGGCCGAGGGCGCCGACACCGAGACCGGCACCGCCGAGGCGATCGAACGCGCCGTATCGGCGATCGACGGGGTCACCGGACTGCACGGCGGGCTGTTCGGGGAGATCGCGACCTACCTCCCCGGCGGCCGGGTCAACGGCGTGCGCCTGACCGATTCCGGTGGCGAGGTCCATGTGATCGTCGACATCGGCCACGACCTCCGTGCGGTTGGCGAACAGGTGTCGCAGGTGGCGAGCGAGATCGCCGGAATGCCCATCGACGTCACCGTCGAGGATGTGAGCCTCACCCCGCGCGACGAGGGCGCTGACGAGGACGATTCTGCCGGGCACCAACAACTCTCATCACGTGATGACATGACAGAGGTGAAAAACGATGGGTAACAACGCAACGATCGGACTGTTCGCGGGTCTGCTGCTCGCGCTGGCGGTGACCACTGGCGGATTCGGCGGGTTCGTTCTCGCGCTGGTCCTCGGGGCGATCGGGTTGGCGCTGGGTCTGCAACGCGATGGCACCATCGACCTCGGCGCACTGCTGCGCAGCCGGAACCGAGGCTGAGCATGGCCGCAACCGCAGCCGCACACGACACCGTCACCCGCGGCAGTGCCAAACAAGACCCGCGCCGGGTGGGTACCGCCGCACCCGCCACCGCGGACGCCCGGGGTTCCCTGGTGATCGCCGGCCGGGTCGGCACCAAGATCGCCGGCCGCGCCGCGCTCGATGTGGACGGGGTGATCGCCTACAGCGGTGGGCTGGCATCACTTCTCGGGCCCGGCGGGATCGGCACCTCGTATCCGTCTGCGCGCGTGGACATGTCGGAAACCGCACCCGTCGTGTCAGTGACCGTCGCGCTGTCGTGGCCGTGTGCGGTCGCCGAGGTCTGCCGACGGGTCCGCACCCACGTGGCCGACGAACTGGCCCGGCAGACCGGCATCCGTCCCGGGCAGGTGGATGTGACCGTCGCGGCGCTCGTCGCGCCCACCGAGACCGACGATCGCAAGGACGGCTACGTCGCACTGCCGCCCGTCGGCGACGATGGGCCGGGCGACGACGATCCGCTCGAGACACAGACACACGACACACAGACACACGACACACAGGCACACGGGACAGGAGGGTGAGCTCATGAGCGCAACCGTCGATTCGACCCCGCCGGCCCAGACCGATGCCACGCCACCGGCCGACACGGAACCGTCGCGTGAGGTGGAGGCAACCGACATCGCCGATATCGGCGAGGGCAAGGTGTTCGCACCCGCCGCCTACCCGGGAGCGGCGATCGTCGGCTCGATCATCGGTCTGCTGCTGTTGGGTGTGGCCGCCATCGGCATCCGCGATCACATCGTGCGGTTCGGCTGGATCTCCGGCAGTCCGTGGTCGGAGAACGCCGCCGACTGGATCGCCCGGAGCACCTGGCAGACCTGGATGTGGCCGGCCGCCATCGGCCTGGTGATCGTCGGACTCGCGATGTTGTGGATCGCCGTCAAACCCCGGCGGAGAACCCATGTGCCACTGGGGGATCACCAGGTGATGTGGACCCGCCGCGGCGACGTCGCCCGGCGCGTCAGCGCGTCGCTGCTCACCGTCGCCGGGGTCGAACACGCGACCACCGTCGTGGGTCGGCGCACCGCCCGGATCACCGTCACCACCACCGGCGACGTCGACGTCGCCGCGCTCACCGCACCGGCGGAGAAAGCGGTGGCCGCACTGAAACATCCGCCGAAGATCAAGGTACGCAAGGTCGTTCGCGCGAAGGTCGCGCGGGAGCAGGAGGGACGCTCATGAACAGAGGTCCGGTCATCGTGCACCGGCTGACGGTCGGACTGTTCGGCCTGCTCTTCCTCGCGGTCGGCGGCGCGGCGCTCGCCTGGCAGGCCGGGCTGGAACCCGTCAAGGGATGGGTGGACCGGCTCGACCCGACCTGGGCAACCACCGTGACGACCGCATCCTGGTGGTGGGCGGTCCTGCTCGGCATCGTCGTCGTGACCCTGCTGTGGGGGCTGTGGCTGCTGTCGGCGGCGTCGCGTCCAGGCAAGGTCGACGACCTCGTCCTGACCGGCAGCGGCGCCGACGGCATCATGACGGTGCCGCCGAAGCTGATGGCGTCCGCCGTCTCCGACGAGTTGTCGGCGCACACCATGTTCGACGCGGCGTCGGTGAAGGCCGTCGACGACCGTGGTCGCAGCCTCATCCGCATCGAGGTCACCGCACCACCGCGCTACTCCTACGACGAGGTGGCCGCCACACTCGACCCCGCGATCGAGCACATCCGAGCGGCCGTCGACGGAGCCGACATCCACGTGCAGGCGCTGGTGCATCTGCAGAATCCGTCGTGAGGGCATCGATCACGACCCATGACGTCGCGGCGGCGTCCACGGGCGGACAGTCATCCCGATACCGGGGATAGATCCGCCCGCCGTCGCGCAACGAATGACACGTGCCGGGAATGGCCCGGTGCGTTCACGCGCCCCACTCCACACGGGGCTCAACAAGGAGGGATACGCAATGGCCATCGAGGACAAGGTCTCCAACAAGGTCGAGGACGCCAAGGGCAAGGCCAAGGAGGTCGGCGGCGACGTCACCGGCGACGAGGACCTGAAGAACGAGGGCAAGGCAGATCAGGTCTCGGCCGCCGTCAAGGACGGCATCGAGGACGTCAAGGACGCCGTCGGCAACATCAAGGACAAGCTGACCGGCAACTGACCTACCCCCGCGGGGCCGATCACCCGGCTCCCCGGCTGCCTACGACGGGCGACGCGACGGACACCACGGTGCTCCTCGCGTCGCCCGTCCGCGCGTGTGTGGGCCACCGTAACCGGCGCGCCTTCGGTGCACCGGAATCCATGTACCTTCGGTGCACCGGAATCCACGTACCTTCGGTGCACCGGAATCCACGTACCTTCGGTTCACCGGAATCCACGTACCTTCGTACACCGGAATCCACGTACCTTCGGTACGGTGATGCGGTGGAGCGGATGCAACCCTCCGACGCGCTGTGGTACTGGATGGCGAGCCGGGCGCACAGCGACCAGTTCCTGGTGTACGCCTTCACCTCACCGACGACCGAGAACGCGGACCTGGCCGGCACCCTACTCCGCCGAGCTCGGCTGCTCGGAGATCTCAACATCCACGTCGTTGACGTCCCGGCGAATCTCGACCGTCCCTGCTGGGCCACGAGATATGCAGCGGCCGAACAGATTCGACGACGTCCGGGACCGATGCGATGGCAGGACTGTCTCGATCGGATCGCCGAGGAGATGACCGCACCGCTCGACGCGCGGGAACATCCCTGGCGGCTGCACCTCTTCGAAGGAGTGTCCCCACCGGACGATCCGGCCCCGATCGGATGCGACATCGGCTCCGGTGGCACAGATCTTGTGGTCGCGGTGCTTCAGGTCGTGCATGCGCTGGGAGATGGTCGTCGCACGAGCGCCCTTGCACGACAACTGTTTTCCGAGGATCGGATACCTCCCGATGACCGGCCGCGGCAGGCGGTGGTGCCGTCGGCGCTCGCGACCGGGCTGGCCGGTGTTCGTGCACTGGCATGGCTGCCGATCCAGACGTTGCTCATGTTCGGTTGGGGTGCAGTCGCATTCGATCGCCATCGGCGCCTCGCCGCGAGACCGCCGGCAGGCGCCGAACCATCCGGTGTTGCACCGTCTCGCATCAACAAGGTCCCGGGTGACGCCCGGGTGTTGCGGACGGTGACCGTCGACGCCGGGCGACTACGGTCCGGCCGCGCGCGCACCGTGACCATCGGTGCGCTCCTGGTGATCTCGGTGGCCCTGCCCCGCTACCTCGGCGACGACCTCGACCGGTGCGTGGTGACCCTGCCGGTCGGACGGACCGGTGCAAAGTCGGATTCGCGCAACACCTTTCGGAACGCGAGCATCGATCTGCGTATCGACATCGCCGACCTCGGCGAGCGGTCGGAGGCCATCGCGGCCGGGATCGCCGCCGCCCGCCACCCCGAGTCCGGCGCCGCGCGCGCCTCGCGTCGGGCCGAACATCTCACGCCGGCACCGCTGCGGATACTCGGGGTGCGCAGTGCCGACCTGGGCACCGTCCCGGCGCGGATCGACGGACTCACGGTGGTCTCGTCGGTCGATCGCGGCGACGCCGACCTGACGATCGGCGCCACCGATGCCGGCGGCGGTGCGAGGTCGGTGTTCACCGCGGGATTCCCGGCCCTGTCATCGGTCCACGGACTCAACCACGGAGTGCACGGACTCGGTGACACGGTGACGATCTCGGTGATCGCCGACCCGCGGATCTGTCCGGATGTGGATCGGTACGTGCAATTGCTCACCGCAGCCGTCGGCGAGGTGTACGCGGCGCTGAGCCGGGCCGAATGACCGCCCGCGGCGCTACGGCGAGATCTGTGGTTGGTCCGGGGTCTCCCGGCCGCCCCGCTGCGGCCCGGTGACGTCGCCGGTGCCCTTTGCCCCGCGCGTCAGGCGCTTGGGCAGCCGGTCGGCGAGCCCACCGAGCGGCGCCACCGACTGATTCAGCAGATCGACGGTCTCGGCGAGCTCATGCACGGTGTCCTGCATCGCCAGCAGATTCGGGGCGAGTTCGCTGATGACCTCGGTCAGCTGGGTGATCAGGTCCAGGGGGCCGCCGGGTGCGATGGCACGTTCCACCGCACCGTTCTCACCGACGAGCTGATCGAGAAGCCCGTCGTCCTCGGCCATCCGATCAAGGATGCCGCCGGCAGCGGTGACCTTCTCCAGGACGCCGTCGGGTGCGGTCAGTTTGTCGACGATGCCGCCCTCGGAGGTGAGACGTTCGAGGATTCCCTCGTTCTCGGTGAACTGATCGACGACACCGCCCGTGCGGGTGAGTCGGTCCAGCGGTCCGTCCTTCGCCGTCAGCCGCGTCAGGATGCCGCCGTCCTCGGTCATCTGATCGAGGATGCCGCCCGGCGCGGTGAGCTTGTCCAGCAGGCCGTGTTCGGCGGTGAGTCGGTCGATCACCCCGCCGGGGACCAGAAGGCGTTCCAGCGGCCCGCCCGGCGCGACGATCCGCCCGAACGGCCGGTCCGGACCCAGCAGGTCGGCGAGTTGGCCGAGGAGCGCCAACGGAGCCCGGGTGCTGCCGAGTTCGTCACCGGAGATGCCGAGGGCGTGGTTGACCTCGCTCTGCACGCTCGCGGCGGTGATACGGGCGATGTTGATCGCCGATTCCGCGGCGGTCAATGTCACGCCGGTGACGGCGAAACCGATCTGGAAGGGGAACTCGACCAGCGCGCGTACATCGATCTGAGCGCTACCCGTGTCGCGTCGGCCCGCATCCTTGCCCGTGGGTGAACCCATGAGCGCACTGTAGGCCATCGGAGGCGGCGATCGTCGCCGGCGTCACTCCTCGGTGGCGTCATTCCACGGTGGCGTCATTCCACGGCGGGGTTGCGGCCTACTTCTTGGCGGCCGCCTTCGCGGCCTTCTTGAACTCGCGCACCTTCAGCAGGGATTCCGGGTCGGTCACGTCGGCGACCGACCGAAAGCCCTTCTTGCCGTAGTCGCCGACGACCTTCGTCCACCCGGTGGGCGTGACCCCCAACTGCTTTGCCACCAGCGCGGTGAAGATCTTGGCCTTCTGCTCACCGAAGCCGGGCAGGGCACGCACCCGCGCCAGCAGATCCGCGCCGGTGGACGCTTCGGTCCAGATCCGTTCGGCATCGCCGCCATACTCCTCGACCACGACACGCGCCAGTTCCTGCACACGCCCGGCCATCGATCTGCCGTACCGGTGAATCGCCGGTGGGGTGGCGCACAGGTCGGCGAAGGCCTCGGGATCGGCGTCGGCGATCGCGGCGGGATCGAGGCTGCCGAAGCGGTCGCGGATCTTCGCCGGCCCGGCGAAGGCGCGCTCCATCGGAAACTGTTGATCCAGAAGCATCCCGGTGAGCAGCGCGAACGGGTCGGTGGACAGCAACTCGTCGGCGGCCGGGTCCTGGGCAATCTGCAGTTTCGCCATGCCCCGAGGGTAGTGCCCCTAGAATGAGCGCCATGCTGCGTGGGTCCGGACGTAGACGATCGGGGAGTGGGTCGGGGTTGTCGATACGACGAGGTGGAGTCCTCATGCGTCGCATCGGTTCGGTCGTGGTGGCGATGATGATGGCGGCCACGGCGTTGATCGGGGCGTCCTCGACGGCCGGTGCGGCCCCGAGTTCGCCGTCCAACTACGTCACCACCATCCGCTGTGACAGTGCCAATCCGTGGCCGGCGCCGCCGCTTCCGGTGTGGGTGGACGTCTACAACCAGATCGCCTTCCCGTCCGACGGGCTGCCGGGACCGGCTATCGCACTGATCGGATCGTCGCGGAGCAAACCCGGCGTGCTCGAGTTCACCGTCGAGGTGATGGTCACGTGGCGCAACAACGCGACCGGTCGCACCGGGACGGTGCGCGTGCCGAGCCGCGCGCAGACGGTGAGCTGGGAGGTGGTGCTGCACCCCGGTCGTGGTCCGGTGTCGTTCACCATCCATCAGAAGATCGGTGCGCTGGCGTTCGTGCCGATGGTCAACGCGCAGACCTCTACATGTGGTGGCCGGGCCACGGCCTGAGCGGCTGCACCCGACTGAGGGCGAACCGTTTCCCCGGGTAACCATCGGACATCGAACGGCGGGTCTCCGGGTGAAACCCCGCGGAATGCACCACTTGGCCGAGTAGCGTAAGCCGCAGTCGTCCGATCGATTCCAAGCGACGGACCCGGACAGATGGGTTCTGCATGTCTGAAGCGCACAACGCGGAGATCGCGGAGCAACATACGGCCAAGGTGATCGCGGTGTCGATCGCCGCGGCGGTCGGTGGTTTCCTCTTCGGTTTCGACAGTTCGGTCATCAACGGTGCAGTCAGCTCCATCCAGGACACCTTTGAATTGAGCTTCCTGGTCAACGGATTCGCCGTCGCGATCGCGCTGCTCGGGTGTGCGGTGGGTGCCTGGTTCGCCGGCCGACTCGCCGACGTCTGGGGCCGTAAACGGGTGATGCTGCTCGGCTCGATCCTGTTCGTCATCTCGGCGATCGGGACGGCCTACACCCAGACGCTGTGGGATCTGTTGCTGTGGCGCGTCCTCGGTGGTCTGGGCATCGGCATCGCGTCGGTCATCGCGCCGGCCTACATCGCCGAGATCGCGCCCGCCCGCTACCGCGGTGCCCTCGCGTCGATGCAGCAGCTGGCGATCACCCTCGGCATCTTCGCGGCGTTGCTCTCGGACACCTTGCTGCAGAACACCGCCGGCGGTCCCGAACAGGAATTGTGGTGGGGCCTGGAGGCATGGCGGTGGATGTTCCTCGTCGGTGTCGTCCCGGCGGTGATCTACGGTCTGCTCGCCCTGTCGATCCCGGAGTCGCCGCGATATCTGGTGGGCCGCAACCGAGATGAGGAGGCCGCCCGCATCCTGCAGGAGGTGACCGGTGAACCGAATCCGCTTGATCGGGTCAAGGAGATCCGACTGACGGTCAAACGGGAGAAGGCCAGTTCGCTCTCGGATATCCGCGGTCCGTCCTTCGGTTTGCACCCGCTGGTGTGGGTGGGTATCTGGCTCGCCGTCTTCCAGCAGTTCGTCGGCATCAACGCGATCTTCTATTACTCCACGACGCTGTGGGAGTCGGTCGGATTCTCCACCGACGACGCGTTCACGACCTCGGTGATCACCTCGGCGATCAACGTCGGCATGACATTCGTAGCCATCCTGTTCGTCGACCGCATCGGCCGCCGGGTGCTGCTGCTGTGGGGCTCGATCGGTATGTTCATCGGTCTGGTGATGGCGTGTGTGGCGTTCACCCAGGCGTCGACCACGGTGGTGGACGGCGCGCCGAAGACCACCCTCGACGACCCCTGGGGCACCATCGCCCTCATCGGTGCGAACCTGTTCGTCGTCGCCTTTGCCGCCACCTGGGGGCCGGTCATGTGGGTGATGCTCGGCGAGATGTTCCCGAACCGCATTCGCGGTGTCGCACTGGGCGTCTGCACTGCGTTCAACTGGATCGCGAACTTCATCATCTCGATGCTGTTCCCGCAGATGAGCAAGGTCGTCGGACTCGGCTGGATCTACGGTTTCTTCGCGTTCTGTGCGGCGGCGTCGTTCTTCTTCGTCAGGTTCAAGGTGCGCGAGACCAAGGGGATGGAACTCGAGGACATGGATGCGGTCGCCGACTCGGAATTGTCGGCACGGGCGAGTAGGACGGCCGCCAAGGCCAAGTGATCACCTCGGTGATCGTCAGTCCGCAAGGCCGTCGACGAGCAACGCCTGCGCCGCGAAATAGCTTGCCAGCACCCAGGTCTCGGTAAGTTGCCGCAGGCCCGGGTGGCCGATCAGATGACGCCGGTTGAGGATCGTGAGATCCGATGCGAGGAACAGCAGCCCACCCACGCGCAGCGCGGGCTGATTTGTCGGTGCGTCGGCGGCAAGGGCCGACATGGTGGCGAGCGTGTTGCCGTAGGGGCCGAGCACCGCGAGCAGCCGAGGCCGGTGCGCGGCGATCACGGCGGCGGACTCGCCGAGGACCGCCACCCGTGGGAGCAGGGTTCGTGCACGGGGTCGAGCACCCCGTCGCCAGAGCAACGCACAGTAGGACAGTTGGGCACCAGCGAACAGGGTGGCGCCGCCCGCGAGCCGAGAGTCCTTGAGGGTCAACGGATGCCCCACTGCGAGCCGGCGCTCACCGTCGGCCGGCGACGGAGCGGTGAACTCCTCGAGGAGCATCGCCCGATCGCCGGCCGCCGAGAACGTCACTGCCGCGGTGAGCAACGCGTTGTCGATCCCCGACCGGCCCCGCCATCCGCGGATGACCGCCCCGGCCAACAGCGCCAACGGAATCGGCTTGGTGACGGCGGCGCCTCGTCGGGATCCGAGGGCGCCGACGACGGAGGCGAGCGCGGCGGCGGCGACGTAGGTTCGCGAGATCACCGGGTCACACGCGCGACGAAGGCGCGGACGTCGTTGTCCGACATGGACTCCGCCTGCGACGCGACGGGCGTGAGGTAGGTCCGGCCGTCGACGAGGCGGTCGGTGCGGGCGTCGGTGATGTACTTCAGCGTCAACGGCACGATCACCGCGGAGTCCTGCAGGGTCTGCGACATCAGCACCGGTCGGGTGAATCCGCGTGTCGGCAGAGTGGATGCGCTCGTCAGCAGCGTGGTGAGGTCGGTGTTGCCGGAGAGTGGTTTGCTGAACAACGAGCCGAGGTCGAGTCCGGTGGCCGCACGGGTGAGGTCTCCGACGCAGAGGTCCTTGGCCTTGGCGACCCAGGACCGCCCGGTGTCGGTCAGGTAGGCGTTCAGGCCGACCTCGGGGTGGGTCTCACCGATCGCGGCCAAGGTGTACAGCGCGTCGGCCACCCACACCGGGGGTGCGGTGATCGTGGTGGCGGGCCCGAGTTTGCCGATCACGGAAGCGAATTCGGCCGGGATGGAGGTGGCCGCGGAGCCGCGGTAGTCCATATCCGCACTACGGGCACCGGAGACGCCGCGAGCCAGGACGACCGCCGCGGACGCGCCCTGACCCTCGCCGACCACCGCCCACCTGCGGGACAGCTGGTCGGAGATGTCGTGCCCGGCCGCCACCGCGTCGACGATGTTGCGTGCGGTGGCCTGGAGGTCGAAATACTGTGGGGTGCCACTGGTTCCGAGCCCCGCATAGTCGGTGCCGACCACCGCGTAGCCACGGCTGAGCCAGGTGCGCAGCGCGTCGAGGTCGGCGTCGGTCGGGTGGACCGACGGCGCACATTCGTCGGCGATACCACGGGAACCGTGTGCCAACGCCACGACCGGGTAGCCGCCGCGCGGCGCCGAACGGGTGGGGAGGTAGAGCGATCCGGTCGACAGATGCGGCTGGGCGTCGGCACCCACGCTCCAGTACGTGAACTGATAGCCGCGCCCGGCGCCCGCATACAGCCGCGAGCCGGGGATTTCCCGATTGGCGTAGACGGTCCCGGGTTGTCCGCCGGCGGTCATCGCCGCGGTCCCCGTCGATGTTGTCGGCGCGGAGGTGGTGGTGTCGGCCGGGGATGCCGAATCGACGGCGGCCTCGGGATCGGCCTGGGCCAGGCCGATGACCGATCCGGTGACCCCGGTGGCCACGGCGATCACGGTGGCCACCGCGGCGGTTGCCGTCCGGGTTCTGCGTGCGACCCAGCGGGGTCTGCGTCGGATGGTGATCATGCGCTGACGACGCCGACCGCGGGAAGGAAGTAACAGGTGGTCTCACCGTTCTGGGCGGTTCCGTAGACGGCCGAGAGGATGGTGCCCTTGCCGGTGTTCACCGGTGCCAGACGTACGGCGCCGAGCTGGTCGAAGATCTTCGACATGATGGCGTTGTTCTGGCCGCCCAGGGGTTCGAGGTCGGCGAAACCGCCCTGCAGGGTGCTGGTGTTGAACCACGCCACCTGGATCTTGCCGCCGGTGGTCGCGGTGGCCGGCACGAACGCGTATGCGGTCTGGCCGTCCTGGACGAGATTGAACGGTTTGAGAGCGGGAAGGTTCGGGAAGAGCTGCTGCAGCAGTGTGTTGAGGGCGGTGGTCGGTTCGGTCTTCATCGGCCACGGGCCGGCCACCGCACCGGCGCCCGCGGTGACCAGACCGAGCGGGTTGTCGGCGGTGGGGGCCGCGCAGAACGGTGCCACAGAGGGCGTGAAGGACTGAATTCCCAAGGTGCGCAACACTGACAGTGGATCGGTGGAGGCGGCGACATCGGTGCTCGCGGCAACGGTGGTGCCGCCACCGGTCAGCCCGTCGAGAGGTAACTGACCGAGCAACGCGGTGATCTGATCCGGAGAGATCTGTCCCACGCTGTTCTTGATGGTCTCGGCGGCCTTGAGGGCGATCTGATCGGCGCCGGCATCCTTCAGCGTGCGCACGCCCTGGGCCAGTGCGCTGTCGAGGGGCACGGCGCCGAGTTCCATCTCATCGGGCAGCAGACCGTTCGGAGTCGAGGGCGTCGCCGTCGAGGGGGCGGCCGGGGATGCCGGTGCTGCCGGAGTGGTGGCCGGGGCCGCATGTGCGAGTCCTGCACCGCCGGTCGCGACGGCGACCGCGACGGCGAGGCCGGAGACGGTCCTCACCAGGCGGCGAGGTCGGGTACGGATGGCGCTGCTCATAGTTCTCCTCGGGCGCAAAACGCCCCACCCGGGAAGGTGGGACGGATGTGACAGATGATGCTTAAGTTAAAAGAGAACACGAATGTTGCGATGTGAACAAGCTGAGAAGCCGAGTTGTGATGTGGCCGCGATCGATGGGAGATGCTCGGAACGCAGCAGCGCCCCGGCCGATCGGCCGGGGCGCTGGCGTCGTGGGTGTGCTCAGATGATTGCGAGCCCGATGGTCGGCGCGATTGTGCAGGAGATGACGCGGCCCTTGGTCTTGGTGGTCACGTCGCCGTAGATCGTGGAGATGATGCGGCCCTTGCCGGTGCTCGCGATGCCGGTGAAGGTTCCCGGCCCGCTGGTCGCATTGATCTTGTCGTTGCGTTTGAGCTGCGTCTGCCCGGTACGACCGTTGTCGATGTTGATCCAGCTGGCCCACAGCTTCCGCGACGGGCTGTTGATCGCCGGGCCCGTGCCGAGGCTGGTGTAGACGTATCCGGCCTGTCCACGCTTCGGGCCGGGGGCCGGCGCGGCCTGCGGGCCGGCGGTCACCAGGGCGCGGCCGAGGGAATTGCCGTTGCCCGGCATGCAGCCGAAGCCCAATGTCGGGTAGAGGAACTGCTGGATCTTCGGTGCGCCCGGTCCCTGCGGGATCTCCGGCTCGCCCGGCTTGGCGACCCGGCGCTCGGCGACCTGTGCGGCGGCGAGTTGCCGTTCACCCGGTTCGCCGAGGAAATCGACGATCTGCTGCCAGATCTCGCGGACCTGGGCGGGCAGCTGGCGATTGTCGGCCATGGCCTGGGCCTGGTGGATCAGATCGGGATTGATCTGCCCGTCGGGACCCGGCGTGGTCACCGAGCCGATGATCGCGGGTGCGAACGCGCCGAGCGAGTCGAGGGTGCGCTGATCCGGCTGGGGGGCCGGGGTGCTCGGCGCTGCCGATGTGGACGGGGCGGCGGGTGTCGTCGGTGCTGCGGAGACGACGGCAGGGATGGCCAACGACATCGCGAGGGCGGCGGTGGTGGCCGCGATCAGGCGATGGGGTCGTCGCATCGATGCATGATGTCGCACGAGGCTGGTGTCCTCACAAGAGTCGGTGTGGGCCGACATCGGAGCGGGCCCACGAGGTCGCGGATCAGTCTAAGCCCCATGGGAGGGGCGGTGTCCAGGCAGCCTACCGCGCGCCAGCTGTTGCAGATGTGACTATTGATGCAATTGTTACTGATGGTGCGTCGCTGGTGGTGTCGTGTGACGGGCGACGACCTGGTTAGATCGATCCGGTGTGCTCCCGCGGGCGCGCTGATCCTCACCGCACCATCCTTTACCGCATCACCGTCCAGCTTCACCCGTACAGGGAGTCCCGTGAGCAACCCATATGGCCGTGTCCGACCGCCCCGATCGCCGATGCCCGCACGACTCGTGCGTGTCGGCGTCGCGCTGATCACGATGATCGTCGGTGCGGCGACCATCACCGCCTGTGGCGACAACGCGCAGTCCGGCGCCGAGGTCACGATGCTCACCCACGACTCGTTCAGCCTGCCCCACGACGTCCTCGACACCTTCCGCAACGAGACCGGACTGACGCTCAAGGTGATCAAGAGCGGCGATGCGGGCCAACTCGCCTCGACGGTGTCGCTGACCCCCGGATCGCCCAAGGCCGACGTCGTCTACGGCATCGACAACACCTTCGCCTCCCGGCCCATCGACGCCGGGGCGTTGGAGGCCTACGCCCCTCCCGCGGCCGCCAATGGTGCCTCGGAGTTCGCGATCGCCGGCGCCGAAGATCAGCTGACGGCGGTCGACCGCGGTGACGTGTGCCTGAACATCGACGACACCTGGTACTCCAGCCGCGGCCAGCAACCGCCGAAGAGCATCCGTGACCTGACCGAGCCGTCGTTCGCCGCGCAGGCCGCGCTGCTCGACCCGGGGACATCGTCGCCGGGAATGGCGTTCCTGCTCACCACGGTCGGAATGTTCGGGAGCAACTGGCAGTCCTTCTGGAAGGACGTCAGCGGCGGCGGTGCGGCCATCGTGTCCGGGTGGGAGATCGCCTACAACCAACTGTTCAGTGCGGGTGAGGGTCACGGGGACAAGCCGATCGTGCTGTCCTACGCCTCGTCGCCGGCCGCCACACCCGGCACGAGCGCCCTGCTCGACGGGTGCTTCCGTCAGGTCGAATACGTCGGCATCCTCAAGGGCACCCGCAACGCCACCGGGGCACGCAAGGTCATCGACTTCATGCTCAGTCCGACGGTGCAGCGCGCACTGCCGTCGTCGATGTACGTCTATCCCGTGCAGAAGAACACGCCGCTGCCCGACGGCTGGGCGCAACGTGCCCCGCTACCCCAGTGGACGGTGACCCTGCCGCCGGAGTACGTCACCCAGAACCGGGACTCGTGGCTCGAGCAGTGGCGGGCCGCGGTCGGTCGCTGATGGTCGCAACTCCCGGCCGGGCGGCTACCGCCAGTGGGGCAGTCGCGCTCCGGGTGATCCCGGTGGCGTTTCTGGCGATCTTCTTCCTGTGGCCGGTGGCGGCGCTGGTCCGGCGCGCGATCACCGTGCGCAAACCCGATGATTCGATCGGCGCGCTCATCGATCGGACCCACGCCTGGCACCTCTTGGGAGTCACGCTCGCCCAGGCGGGCGCCTCGACGCTGCTCGCGCTCGTCGTCGCAATCCCGATCGTCTGGCTGTATGTCCGGATGCCGGGCGCGGGGGCGGTGGTGCTCACGGTGATCGTGACGGTGCCGTTCGTGTTGCCGACTGTCGTTGTGGGCGTGGCATTTCGGGCACTGTTCAGTGGCCCCCTCGACGGGCTGGGTATCGGCGACGGGTGGACCGCCGTGCTCGCTGCACACGCCTTCCTGAACGTGGCGGTCGTGGTGCGGGTCGTCGGGGCGGCGTGGCGATCGCTGGACACCCGCGCCGAGGAGGCCGCGCGCACCCTGGGCGCCTCGCGGTCACGTGCGTGGTGGACGGTGGTGGCGCCACGGCTGATGCCGGCGCTGGGCGGGGCGGCCACCCTGGTGTTCCTGTTCTGCTCCACCAGCTTCGGGGTGATCATCATCCTCGGCGGCGGGGCGCTGCGCACCCTGGAGACCGAGATCTACACCCAGGCCGTCGGCTACTTCCGTATCCCCGAAGCGGTCCTGTTGTCGATGCTGCAGATCGTGGTGGTGGTCGCGGTCCTGGTGTGCAGCAGGGTCTTCAGTGATACCGGCTCGTCGTCGGGTTCGGCCCGGGCCGGTCGTCGCCCGCCGCCGATCGTCGGCGTCACCTGGCTCGCGATCATCGGCGCCTGGGCCTGGACACTGGCGCTACTCGTCGGGCCGATCCTGGCGCTCGCCATCCGTTCGGTGCGTCCGAGCGTCGGTGGGCGGTGGACACTCGACGGATACCGGGCCATGTCGGTGCCCGTCAACGGTGTGACGCCCCTCGCCACACTGCGGTATTCGTTGACGACCGCGCTGCTGGCGATGGTGATCGCGGTGGTGGTGGGTCTGCTCGCCGGCCTCGCGTTGCATCGCTCGCGGGGAGTGGCCGGGGTGATCGGCAACGGACTTGCGATGATCCCGCTCGGAATCAGTGCGGTGACACTGGGTTTCGGCTATCTCATCGTGCTCGCCGCGCTCCCGCCGGAGGTCGCGGCGTCGCCGGTGGTCATCCCGTGCGTACAGGCACTGATCGCGATACCCGTCGTCGTCCGCATCGTCATCCCGGCACTGGAGGCGGTGCCGCAGCGGTTGCGTGAAGCGGCCGCGGTTCTCGGCGCCTCGCCGCTGCGGGTGTTCGCCACCGTGGATCTGCCTCTGATCGGCCGATCTGTCGGTGCGGCAGGAGGGTTCGCTTTCGTGATGGCGCTCGGCGAGTTCGGCGCAACCAGCTTCCTCGCACGTGCCGACACCACGACGCTGCCGGTCATGATCGGGTCGGCACTCAATCGACCGGGAGCGACCGAACTGGCCACCGCGATGGCGGCCTCGATGGTGCTGGTGCTCGTCACCGCCGGTGCAGTGCTCCTCGTGGAGTTCCTGCGGCCGCGGACGGGGGCACTGATCTGATGTTGGAGCTCAATGGTCTGCGCGTCTCCTACGGTTCGGAGACCATCATCGACGGTCTCAATTGGTCTGTGGGCGAACGTGATTCGCTGGTGACCGCCTTGCTCGGACCGTCCGGCTGCGGCAAATCCACCGTGATCCGGGCGGTCGCCGGACTGCAGCGACCCGACGCCGGGACGATCCGCTTCGACGGCGTGGATCTCGCCCGGATCCCCGCGCATAAGCGCGATTTCGGCGTGGTCTTCCAGGACGGTCAACTCTTCACCGGACGCAGCGTCGCCGCCAATGTCGCCTACGGTCTGCGGATGCGCAGGTGGTCACGGGCCGCCATCGCCGAGCGGGTGGCGCAGATGCTCGACCTCGTCCGGTTGCCCGGTACCGGGAATCGCCGGGTGGAGGCGCTGTCCGGCGGGCAGGCGCAGCGCGTGGCGCTCGCGCGGGCGCTGGCCCCGCGGCCGCGTCTGTTGTTGCTCGACGAACCCCTCGCCGCACTCGATCGGCGCTTGCGGGACAGCCTCGCGACCGAGATCGCCGAGATCGTGCGGGAGGCCGGAACCCCGACGATCGTGGTGACCCACGACCATGCCGAGGCGGCCCTGATGGGTGACTTGATCGCGGTCATGCGCGACGGTGCGATCGTCCAGTCGGCCACCCCGGCGCAACTATGGAGCACGCCCGTCGATGCCTGGGCCGCACGGTTTCTGGGATGCACCTCGGTGATCCCGGCGACGGCGACCGCCGACGCCCGCCCCGGCTCTGACGCCGGTCCGCGCCGGTTCGACACCGGCCTCGGGCACATCGACCTCGATGTCGCCGCGGACTCCGTGGAACTCGGCCTGCGGGCCGAGTCGGTCCGGGCGACGCCGGTCGGTGCGACCGCAAAGGGATCGTCGGCAGAAGGATCGGCGATCCGGGGCTCGGTCCTCGTCGTCGCCGACCTGCCGTCCGGACCGCGACTACGGGTGCGCACCGAGTCCGGCGAGTACGACGCGGTCGGGCCGGCGTCGGTCGGCGTGGGCGACGTCGTCACCTTGCGCCTGGTGCCCGAACGGGTGGCGGTGATCGGGTCATGACGCCCCGACATGTCCTGGCCGGGGCGATCATCGATCCCTCGGGCCGCAAACTTCTTCTCGCGCAACGTGACCGACCGCCCGAGGTTGCCGGGCTCTGGGAGCTGCCCGGCGGCAAGGCGGAGCCGGGGGAGTCCGACGCGGCGGCACTGCGCCGGGAACTGGCCGAAGAGCTCGGCGTCGACGTCAGCGTGGGTGAGGCTCTGCGCGAACATGTTTCGCTGAGCGGCGACCTCGTCCTGGTGGCGATGTGGGCGCGGGTCGTCGACGGCGAGCCGGTGGCGCTCGAGCATCGCGCCGTACGGTGGGTCGATGCCGAGGAGTTGACGGCACTGGCCGCCGCGGCACAGATGGTGCCCGCGGACACGGCGTGGCTGCCACAACTGGTGGCGACGCTGGGGGAGCGCTCGCGATGAGTCGTCGGCTCGCACAGACGCTGACGGCGCCGGGATTGATGCTCGTCGGCGGTACGTCGATGTACCTCGGGGCCGCGATCGCGGTGGGCCTGTTCGATCGTCTCGAGCCCGCCGCGGTGGCGTGGTTGCGGATCGCCGGTGCCGCCGTCGCCCTGGTGGTGTGGGTGCGTCCGCCGGTGGCGGCCTGGCGTCGGGACCGACTCGTGCTTGCCGGGGTGTTCGGCCTGATCACCGCCGCGATGAACATCGCCTTCTACGAGGCGCTCGACCGACTACCACTGGGAACCACGGTGGCACTGGAGTTCCTGGGTCCGGTGGCCGTGGCCGCGTTCGGCTCCCGGACGCGGCGCGACATCGCCGCCCTGCTGCTGGCCGTCGTGGGTGTCGCGTTGATCGTCGACGTGCAGTGGTCGGCGACGCCGGCCGGGCTGGCGTTCGCGCTCATCGCCGCCGCGTGCTGGGCCGGATACATCGTGTTGGGCAAACGGGTGGCGCTGCGCGGTTCGGGGATCGAGGATCTCGCAACGGGTTTCGTCGTCGCCGCGGTCCTGACCTCGCCGCTGGCCTGGGGCCTGACCGACGCGTTCGATCCCGACGCCCCGACCCTTCGGCTGCTGGGTCTCGGTGTGCTGCTGGGCATCCTGTCCACGGCACTGCCGTATGCACTGGACCAGGTGATCCTGCGCAGCGTCGGGCGCGCGCAGTTCGCCATCCTGCTCGCCCTGCTGCCGGTGACCGCCGCGGTCGTGGGAGTGATCGTGCTGCGGCAGATCCCGCCCGCCGTCGAGATCGTGGGTATCGCGGCGGTGGCCGCGGCGATCGTCGTCCAGGCGGTCCGGCCGTCCGGCGCCGTGAACGACGCCGACGGTGCCGAGACCGATGGTGCCGTCACCGGAGACGGCCGGGCGACGCCACCCCCGAGCTGATTGCCGGCCGGCGAACTCCGCTGCCCACCGTCGTTGACAGCGCCCTCCTCGACGCTGACAGCGCTCGGTTTTTCGATGACAGCGCTCTCAATCCCGTTGACAGCGCTCAGTTCTCCGTTGACAGCGCTCAGTTCTCCGTTGACAGCGCTCTTGATTCGTTGACGGCGTCCGGCTTTTCACTGACGGCGCCTCCGCTGAATGTCGCGGCGATGAGGCTCATGGTCGCGAGGCGTACGTATCGACATAGGGCTGCCCGGCCAAGACGGCCACCTCACGCATGATCAGGTCGGTGGCGGCCCGGGGATCGGAGTTCGCGATGTCATCGTGTTCGACGGGGCGTCCGATGACGACGGCGACGCGATGTGGACGCCAGATCCGGGTATGCGGCGGGTTCACCCGGGCACTGCCCCGCAGGCCGATCGGGATAATCGGCGCGCCGGTGGCCTGCGCCACCCGGACGACACCCGTATGGCCCTGATAGACGGCGTCACCCGGTGTGCGCGTGCCCTCCGGGTGGATCGCCCAGACCTTACCGCGGTTCAACGTGTCGATGGCCGCACCGAGCGCCGAATCCGAGTGCGCGCCGCCGCGCCGATCGATCGGGATCTGGCCCATGGCCGAGAAGAACCATCGGGTGGCGGCGCCGATGGCACCCGGACGCTCGAAGTACTCGCTCTTGGCGACGAAGGTGACCCGCCGCCCGGAAATCAGGCACAGCAGCAGTGAGTCGATGAACGCGTGGTGGTTCGCGGCCAGGATGACCGGACCGTTGCGCGGCAGGTGTTCGCGTCCGATGACCTGCGGGCGGGTCACGATGCGCAGGATCGGTCCGATCGCCGCGTGTTTCGCCAGCGCATACCACATGGTTCCTCCTCATCGGCCTGCGTAGACAATGTCTACGGCGAAACTGGTAGACAATGTCTACATGACGGGTTGGGCCAGTGCAACGCCGACGGACTCCACCTCCGGCCGGATCGTCGCCGCCGGGATCGAGTTACTGGAGTCCGACGGCATCGACGGCGTGGGCCTGCGGGCGATCGCACGACGAGCAGGGGTGTCGCACGGGGCACCACGCCGGTACTTCCCCACGCACCGATCCCTGTTGGCGTCGATGGCCCGGGTGGGTCTCGAGGACCTGGCGGATGAGCTGGGGCCGATCCTCGGCGGCGATCGTGACCCGCGGACCCGGCTCTTCGATGCCGCCACCGCGTATGTCGATTTCGCGGTCCGGCGACGCGCCATGTTCGCGTTGATGTTTCGGCACGACATCCTCGACGGTGCCGGAGGTGACCTGCGCAGCCTGTCGGTGCCCTTGCTGACCGAACTCCGTCGGGTGCTCGACGCGGCGATCGACACCGCACCGTCGGGAAAGCGAGAGGCCCCCATGTCGGAGGGGCGTCGGTGGCGTCGCGCCGTGACGTTGTGGACGTCGATCCACGGCATCGCGGTGCTGGCCTCCATCCGCGCACTCGACCCGGTCGCCGACATCATCGACCTCGATGTGCGCGAACTCCTCGTCGGCGTCGTCGAGGCTGCGATCGGCTGATCGCTGCGGGTGAGGGCGCTGTCAACGTCAGGCCGGGCGCTGTCAACGACATCGAGAGCGCTGTCAGTGAAGTACGAAGCGCTGTCAACGGTGCGGGGAGCGCTGTCAGTGAGGAGGTGAGCGCTGTCAACGCAGGAGAGGGCGCTGTCAGTGCGGAGCTGAGCGCTGTCCGTGGGTAGGTGAGTGCCGCCGGCGCCTCAGGCCGCGCGAGCCTTCTTGAGCGCCTTGTTCAGGTCCTTCTTGCTCATGCCCGCGATGTCGAGTTTCGCCATCCGGTGGATGACGACGGGGCAGCGGACGCAGCGGGTCTTCGACCTGCAGCACTTCTTCTTGGGCGTCAGATCGCGTACCTTCGCCGGGTTGGGCTTGCCCATGCCCATGACCGTAGCATCGGCCCTGCCGGTGCCGGTCGACCTGCTGTGATCGCGGTCTCCCGGATGGACCCGATACCCTGTCAGCTGTCGTCAGTCCCATGGCCTGATCGTCGGCCCACCCCAAGCACACGAAAGAGATCTCAGTGAGCGCTGCTCCCAACTTCCGCAACGTCGCGATCGTCGCGCACGTCGATCACGGCAAGACCACGCTGGTCGATGCGATGCTCCGGCAGTCCGGGGTGTTCGGTGAGCGCGCCGAGCTCGTCGACCGCGTCATGGACTCCGGCGACCTCGAACGCGAGAAGGGCATCACCATTCTCGCCAAGAACACCGCGGTGCACCGTCGTCAGCCCGACGGCACCGAGGTCGTCATCAACGTCATCGACACCCCGGGTCACGCCGACTTCGGCGGCGAGGTCGAGCGTGGTCTGTCGATGGTCGACGGTGTGGTGCTGCTCGTCGACGCCTCCGAGGGGCCGCTGCCGCAGACCCGCTTCGTGCTGCGCAAGGCACTCTCGGCGTCGTTGCCGGTGATCCTGGTGGTCAACAAGACCGATCGCCCCGACGCCCGCATCTCCGAGGTCGTCGAGGAAACCCACGACCTCCTGCTCGATCTCGCCTCCGATCTCGACGAGGAGGCCGCCGCGGCCGCCGAGCTGGTGCTCGATCTGCCCGTGCTGTACGCCTCGGGCCGGGCCGGCATCGCGAGCACCGTCGAACCGGAGAACGGTCAGGTGCCCGAGGGAGAGAACCTCGACCCGTTCTTCGACGTTCTGCTCGAGCACGTCCCGGCGCCCAAGGGGGATCCGGACGCCCCGCTGCAGGCCCACGTGACCAACCTCGACGCGTCGCCCTTCCTCGGGCGTCTCGGGCTCGTCCGCATCCACAACGGCACCCTGAAGAAGGGCCAGACCATCGGATGGTGCCGCGAAGTCGACGGCGAGCCCGTCGTGGAGAGGGCCAAGATCACCGAACTGCTGGCCACGATCGGCGTCGACCGGGCACCCGCCGAGTCCGCGGTCGCCGGCGACATCGTCGCCGTCGCGGGCATGTCCGAGATCATGATCGGCGACACCCTCGCCGACGCCGAGAACCCGGTTCCGTTGCCGCGCATCACCGTCGACGAGCCGGCCATCTCGGTGTTCATCGGGACCAACACCTCCCCGCTCGCCGGCCGCGTCAAGGGCCACAAGCTGACCGCCCGCATGGTCAAGGACCGGCTGGATTCGGAGTTGATCGGCAACGTGTCGCTGCGCGTGCTCGACATCGGCCGCCCCGACGCGTGGGAGGTGCAGGGCCGTGGCGAGCTCGCCCTGGCGATCCTCGTCGAGCAGATGCGCCGGGAGGGTTTCGAGCTCACCGTCGGCAAGCCGCAGGTGGTCACCCGCAAGGTCGACGGCAAGGTGCACGAACCCTTCGAGCACCTGACCATCGATGTCCCCGAGGAGTATCTCGGTGCGGTGACCCAGCTCCTGGCGGCACGCAAGGGCCGGATGGACCAGATGAACAATCACGGCACCGGATGGGTCCGGATGGAGTTCACCGTGCCCTCGCGCGGCCTGATCGGTTTCCGGACCGACTTCCTCACCGAGACGCGCGGCACCGGCATCGCCAACGCCGTCTTCGACAGCTACGGCCCGTGGGCCGGCGAGATCCGGGCGCGGCACACCGGCTCGCTGGTCAGTGACCGGGCGGGCACCGTCACCCCGTTCGCGATGATCCAGCTCGCCGACCGCGGAACCTTCTTCGTCGATCCCGGCGACGACACCTACGAGGGTCATGTCGTCGGCATCAACCCACGTGCGGAGGATCTCGACATCAACGTGACCCGCGAGAAGAAGCTGACCAACATGCGTCAGTCGTCGGCGGACGTGATGGAAACCCTGGCCAAGCCGATGCAGCTGGATCTGGAGGGGGCGATGGAGTTCTGCGCCGGCGACGAGTGCGTCGAGGCGACCCCCGAGGTGGTGCGGGTGCGTAAGGTGCACCTGGATGCCACGACCCGCGCCCGGGAACGGTCGCGCGCCAAGACGCGCGACGCCGCCGCGGGCTGATCCGTACGAGGCGTTGAAGTCGGGGGTCATGCAGGTGTGGGGGTGAACGGTTGGTGGAGGAGCAGGCACGGGTGCACCGACGGGTGAGTTCGAGGTGGCGTCGGTGGTCGCTGATGATGGCGGCCGTCGTCTCGGTCCTCGCGATGGCCGGGTGTACCGCCGACCCGCCACCGCCCGTGCGCGACACCGCCACCCCGCAGACCCCGGCCGAGTACCCGAACGAGAAGACCATCTACGTCGCCACCGAATCGATCGGTGCGGGATTCAACCCGCATCTCGGTGCCGATCAGAGCCCGGTGACCACGGCCATCGCCGCGATGACCCTGCCGAGCGCCTTCCTGCCCATCCAGACGCCCGATGGGGTGGTGTGGCAGCGCAACGACGCGGTGGTCACCTCGGCGGAGGTGACCTCGACGAGCCCGTTCACCGTGACCTACCGGATCCAGACGAACGCGCAGTGGTCCGACGGGCTCCCCGTCACCGGGGACGACTTCAACTACCTGTGGCAGCAGATGTCGCGGCAACCCAATGTGGTGGCCCCCGCCGGGTACCGGCTGATCGATTCGGTGACGTCGAGTTCTGGCAGCAAGGTCGTCGAGGTCCGGTTCGCCCAGCCCTATCCGCGGTGGCGTGAGTTGTTCACCGATCTGCTGCCCAGCCACGTCCTGCGCGGCGCACCGGCCGGTTTCCAGACGGGCATGGACTCCGGGAAACCGGTGTCGGCCGGTCCTTTTCAGGTGTTCTCCATCGACACCACCCGCGACGAGGTGCGGTTGATCCGCAACGACCGCTACTGGATGACGCCGTCGACGCTGGATCAGATCGTGTTGCGGCGCGCGGGTACCGACTCGCAGATGATCGATTCGATCCGCTCCGGCGGTTCGGCGATGGCCACGGTCGGTGCCGGTCCGGCCACCTCCGCCGAACTGGCGGCGGTACCCGGCGTGACCGACCAGCGCAGCCCGACGTCGCGGGCCCTGACGATCAGCGTCAACGCCCGGACCCCGGTGATGAGCCGGGTGGAGGTCCGCCGCGCGATCCTCGGCATGATCGACACCAACCTCGCGACCCTGGCCGGCGCCGGTGACCGGGTGGTGGCGCAATACGCGAACACCGTGTATGCGCCGACCGATCCGGGATATTTCCCGGTCACCCGGACGCGTCCGGGCCCCGAGGCCATCGACGGTCTGCTCGCGGCGGCCGGATACCGGCGGGGAGCGGCGGCGTCGAACACTGCATCGAGCACTGCGTCGAACACGCCGGCGAGCGGCACGGCCTCCTCGGCCCCCACCTCCGGGTCGGCGAGTACCACCGCCCCGTCGTCCCCGGCCGACGAGTCCGCTCCGGAGTCGTCGGAGCCGTCGTCGACCACCACGATCCCGGCGGTTCCCGAAAGTGTTGCGCCGTATCAGCGCGACGGCCAGGACCTGGTGGTGCGGGTGGGCTCGATCAGCGGTGATCCGCGCTCCACGTCGGCGGCGTCGAACATCGTCGATCAGCTCCGTGCCAACGGGGTCCGCGCGGTGGTGGTACCGCTGCCCAACAGCGACCTCTACGGTGTCGCGCTCACCGAGTCCCGGGTCGATCTCGTCGTCGGCTGGACCGGACTGGGGGTGCCGCCGGCCGCGGCCCTCGCCTCCCAGGTCGATTGCGACCAGCCGAAGCCGGGAACCGAACCCTCCTTGTCGACGCCGCCGACCCCGACGAGTGTCGCGCCGAGCCAGGATGCCTCCGGTGCCGACAGCGTCTACGCCAGCAACATCTCGGGCGTGTGCGATCCGGCACTGATCGACCTTGCGCGAGCGGCACTCTCGGCCGAAGACCCCACCGACCTGCTCAATGACGCGGAGCCACTGCTGGCGGACGCGGCGATCTATCTGCCGCTCTACCAGGACAGCATGGTGGTCGCGTTGACACCCGCGGTCACCGGGGTGCCGCTGTCCGGACCCATCCAGGTCTCCGTCTACGGGACCGCGGCCACCTGGGATGTGCGATGACCCCGTCACGACGCCTGTTGCTCCTGCACGCCCATCCCGACGACGAGACGATCATGACCGGCGGCACCATCGCCCGCCATCTGGCGCAGGGCGTCGACGTGCGGGTGCTCACCTTCACCCTCGGTGAGGAGGGCGAGGTCATCGGCGACGAGTGGGCCCGGCTCGTCGCCGACGGAGGTGCCGATCAACTCGGCGGCTACCGCATCCACGAACTCACCCGCGCCCTGGCCGAACTGACCCCCGAGGGTCGGGAGCCACTGCGTCCGCGGTTTCTCGGCGGCGCCGGACGCTGGCGCGATTCCGGGATGGCGGGCACCCCGTCCGCCGAGCATCCCCGCGCCCTGGCCCAAGCCCCCTTCGAGGAGGTGGTGGCGGCACTGGTCGACGAGATCGTCGAATTCGACCCTCAGGTCGTGGTGACCTATGACGCCGCGGGCACCTACGGGCACCCGGACCACAAGACCGTGCACGAGGCCTCGGTGGCGGCTTTGCCGATCGCCGCCGCCCGCACCGGACGACAACCCGCGGTGTATGAGTCGGTGACGGAGCGAACGGCCCTGTCGGTGGGTCTGGCCGCCGCCGCCGACCGCGTTCCGCACGGCTGGCGGATGCCCGCCGACGGGGAGTTGCCCGATTACCCCGATGATCAGATCACCACCGAGATCGACGTCACCTCCGTGCTCGACCGCAAGGCGGCAGCGCTCGCGGCGCACGCCACCCAGGTGACGGTCTCGGCGTCGGGCACCGAGTACGCGCTGTCCAACAACATTCTGCAGCCCGTGTTCACCCACGAACATTTCATCCGGCGGGACGCGGCGCAGGCCGCGGGGACACGTGCCACCGACCTGTTCGCCGGGGTGGCGCGCTGATGCGTCCGGTCGACCGGATCCTGCTGGGGCTGCTGATCCTCGACGGTCTGGTCGTCGGTCTCCTCTCGGTCGGATTCTGCTACCTGCGGTTCTGGGGTCAGCCGATTCCCGTGGTGGCCGTCGCGGCCGGGATGGTCAACGTTGTGCTGCTCTGGCTGGCCGCTCGTCACACCGACGGGCCGCTGCGGTTCGGCCCGCTGGTGGCGTGGCTGATCGTGGTGCTCGTCGCCGCGTTCGGCGGGCCGGGCGGCGACGCCGCGCTCTACCTCGGCGGGACCACCGTGGCCGCCACGCTCATGCTGGTGGTGTTCGGTCTGGGTCTGCCGGTGGTGCTCATCTGGTCGGGGCGTTTGCCGGAACCGGACATCGAATAGGGCGGACGCCGGGTGACGCCACCGGGATGGGACCGGCGTCAACAGTCGGTGATCGGACGACGGTTACAGTGTGGACATGGTTTTGCGCGCGTGGGCGACCGATCGTCTCGCCCCCGTCGAGCAGGTGACGGCGGCGTTGGCCGCGGTGACCGCCGACCCGGTCGACGTATCGGACGAACACTGGGTCGCGCTGCTCGGTGCCGACGGCACGGCGCTGGAGCACCTGTGTGCACTCGCCGATACCGCCCGCCGCCGGGTCACCGATCCCGACTCACTGACCTTCGTCGTCAATCGGAATCTCGATACCGCCGTGGCCGCGACGCTTCCGACGCGGGGGCCGTCGCTGGGGGACCTCGTGCTCGAGGCGGTGGACGGCGGCGCAACCGAGATCTGCATGCAGGGCGTCTTGCCGGAAGATGCCCCGGCCGATGGATATCTCCGTTTGATCGAGCGGATCACCGCGGCGGCGCCGGTGCATCTGCACGCGTTGCGGCCGCCGGAAATCCGCGACGGTGCCCGCCGGATGGGTATCGGCATCGACGACTTCCTGCGCAAAGCCCGTGATGCCGGGCTCGGATCGGTGCCGGGCACCGCCGCGCAGGTCCTCGACGACGAGGTGCGCGCCGCGCTGGCGCCGCCCGGGGTCCCCAGCGCGGTCACCGAGTGGACCGAGGTCATCGAAGCGGCGCATCGGGTGGGGCTGTTCTCCACCGCGACACTGCTCTACGGGCATCTCGAGACGCCCGCCCACCAGGTGGACCACCTTCGACTGCTCTGCGACATCGCCACGCGGACAAAGGGATTCAGCGAGTTGATCCTGATGCCGATGGTGGCGCAGAACACCCCGGCGCATCTGCGTGCCGAGGCGGTGGCGACGGCGTCGACACGGGAGACCCGTGCGCTGCACGCCGTCGCCAGGTTGATGACCCTCGGGTGTTTCGATCACCTGCAGGTCGCCTGGACCAAACTCGACGCCGACACCGTCGATGCGGTGCTCGCCGGCGGCGTCGACGACATCGGGGGAGTGCTGCTCGACGGCGTCCTCTTGCCGCAGGCCGGTGCCGAGGCAGGCCGCGTCCTCGACGTCGAGGCCCTCACCGGGTTCGCGGACCGCGGCGGGCGGATTCTGCGGCAGCGGACCACCGCCTACACCGACCCCGCGCCCGATCGCCTGCTGCGACTCGACGGGGCCGTTCGGTGACCGACACCGCCGTCGACGTCACCACCGTCGACGTCGCCATCGTCGGAGCCGGCTTCGCCGGGATCGGGCTGGCGACCCACCTGGCCCGGCGCGGCACCGAATCCTTCGTCGTCCTCGAACGCGCCGACGCAGTCGGCGGAACGTGGCGCGACAACGTCTACCCGGGAATCGCCTGCGACATCCCGGCGCATCTGTACTCCTTCTCGTTTCTCCCGCCCGTCGACTGGACGTCGGTCTATCCCAGCGGCGCCGAGGTCCGCGCGTATCTCGAACGGACCGTCGGCGACGAGGGGCTCTCGGCGAGTATTCGTCTGAACACCGAATTGACCTCGGCGCGTTGGGATTCCGTAGAACGTCTGTGGCGGTTGACGACGGCGGGTCCCAGCGGTGCGGGCCGGTTGCACGCCCGTGTGCTGACGTTGGCGGTCGGTAGATTGTCCGAGCCCGTCATCCCTGACATCGACGGGTTGGCCACCTTCGACGGACCGGTGATGCACACCGCCGCATGGGATCACGCCCTCGACCTGTCCGGCATGCGGATCGGCGTCGTGGGGACCGGGGCGTCGGCGGTGCAGGTCATTCCGCACCTGGCCGACGTCGCCGACGAGCTGGTGGTCTTCAGCCGGACGCCACCCTATGTGGTGCCCCGTGACGACCGGGAACTCGACGCCGACGAGCGTGCCCGGCTGCGGGATCCGCGGGCCGCCGCACAATATCGCGACGAATTGTTGGCCACCGCCGACGCGGCGTTCGCCCAACGCCTGCGACTGCATCCGGACATCGACGAGATCCGCTCCCGCGCACTGGATCACCTGGCATCGCAGATCACCGATCCGGTGCTGCAGGCCGATCTCACCCCCGACTACGAGATCGGCTGCAAGCGCATCCTGTTGAGCGACGACTTCTATCCGACACTGTTGCGCGAGCACGTCGTCTTCGAGGCCAGCGCCCTCGAATCGGTGTCGGAATCGAAGGCGAGGGCCGCCAGCGGACGCAGTCACGACCTCGACATCCTGGTCATGGCAACGGGTTTCGAGGCGGCCCGACCGCCGGTCGCCACCCGGATCACCGGCCGCGGCGGGCATCTGCTCGCCGACCACTGGGCCCACGGGATGGTGTCCTACGCGTCGACGGTCGTCAGTGGGTTCCCCAACATGTTCGTCCTCGACGGCCCGAACGCCGCACTCGGCCACAACTCGGCGATCTACATGATCGAAACGCAACTCGATTACCTCCTCGGGGCGCTCGATCACCTGGCCGCCGACCCCACGCCGCTGGAGGTGACCGCCGCCGCCGAGCGGTCCTACACCCGCGAGATCGACGCGCGCGCCGCCGACACCGTCTGGCTGACCGGTTGTGACAGTTGGTATGTCGACCCCGACAGTGGTCGCCTGACGCTGCTGTGGCCGGGAACCGCGGCGTCCTTCCGGGAACGCAACGGCACTTTCGACCCGTCGCCCTTCCGCCACCCCGGCCACCCGGAATCGTCGTCCACCGACGCAGAGGAGTGACACCTGAGCATGCCCGCACCCGACATCGCCGCCGCACTCGAGCAGGCGCGCACCCGGACCGACCTCGACGTCGACGCCGTCGCCGCGCTCTTGTCCTGTGCCGGTGACGATCTGCAGTCCCTGCAGCGGATCGCCGGCCGGCTCCGCGACGAGGGTCTGGCCGCCGACGGCCGCGGCGCCCAGGTCACCTACTCACGCAAGGTGTTCATCCCGCTGACCCGACTGTGCCGGGACCGCTGCCATTACTGCACCTTCGTGACGATCCCCGGCAAGCTCACCCGCGCCGGTCAGGGCATGTACCTCGACCTCGACGAGGTCGTCGACATCGCCCGCAAGGGTGCCGAACTCGGTTGCAAGGAAGCATTGTTCACCCTCGGTGACCGTCCCGAGGACCGGTGGCCGCAGGCCGCGGAATGGCTTGCCGAGCGGGGGTATGCCTCCACGCTGGACTATGTCGCCGCCGCCGCGGTCGCGGTGCTGACCGAGACCGGCCTGCTGCCGCACCTGAATCCCGGCGTGATGAGTGCCGAGGAAATGCAGGCGCTGCGTCCGGTGGCCCCGTCGATGGGGATGATGCTCGAGACCACCGATCGCCGACTGTTCACCGAGAAGGGGCAACCGCATCACGGCAGTCCGGACAAGGACCCGCTGGTCCGCCTGCAGGTGTTGCGCGACGCCGGTGCGGTGCGGATTCCGTTCACCACCGGCATCCTGGTGGGCATCGGCGAAAGCCTCATCGAGCGTGCGCGATCCCTCCTGGAGATGGCCGACATCCACCGGGCGGGCGGCCACATCCAGGAGGTCATCGTGCAGAACTTCCGGGCGAAACCCGATACCGCCATGCGCGGCACACCGGACGCCGAGATGACCGAATTCCTCGCCGCGGTCGCCACCGCGCGAGTGGTCCTCGGACCGCACATGCGCATCCAGGCACCACCGAATCTGGTGTCGGCCGCCGAATGCGAGGCGCTGATCGCCTCCGGCGTCGACGACTGGGGCGGGGTGTCACCGCTGACCCCCGATCACGTGAATCCCGAACGGCCGTGGCCGAATCTGGACGCTCTCGCCGAGATCACCGCGGCATGCGGGTTCCGGCTCACCGAACGACTCACCGCACAACCGCGCTATATCCGTGACGGCGCCACCTGGATCGATGCCTCACTGGCCGAACACGTTGCGGCACTGAGTGATCCGAACAGTGGTCTGGCGGCGGACGTGTGCCCGGTGCCGCTTCCGTGGCCGGCGGTCGCCTGAGCGGGCCGGGAGCGTCGAGTCGGGGCGTCAGTCCGCGATCTGCGCGACTGCCCGGAATCCGCCGATCACATCGGTGGCCCGATGAAGCCCGAGCTGCTGCAGCGACGCGGCCGCCAGGCTCGAGGTGTAGCCTGCCGAGCACAGGATGATCCAGCGCACGTCATGGTCGACCGCCTGTGGGATGCGGGCGTCGCTGGCCGGATCGCACCGCCATTCCAGGACATTGCGTTCGATGACGAGCGCTGCGGGTACCTCGCCCTCGGCGGCACGTTGGGCCGCCGGACGGATGTCGACGAGGACGGCGCCCGCCTCGAGTTCGGCGGCGAGGTCCTCGGCGGGCAGCCGGACCAGACCGTCACGGGCCCGCAGCAGCATGTCATCGATCGTCATCGCCATGCCCGCCGACGCTACTCCGGTTCATTGGTCAGTTCGGTCCTGGTGCGGCGCAGCGAGCCGCTCTCGGTGACCTCGTAGAACGACATCGCCGTCAACGGCGGCGCATATGCGTGCACGCTCAGGGTGGGACCGGGATGCACGTCGATCGCGGTGTCGTCGCCGCGGCTGTCGGCGTCGAGCAGGTCCCGACGTGGTGGTGTGCTGTCGTGATGCTGCACGTCGTGCACCCAGCCCAGCGGGAAGGCCGCCTGGTCACCGGCGGTCAGGATGCGCAGGGCCAGGTCGTGTCCGGTCCAGCGGTACTCCCGCAGGTCGCCGGACAGAACCGTCAACGCACCCAGGGAACCGGCGTGGTCGTGCAGATCGGTGGAGCGGTCCGGGGTCCAGCTGATCAGCCACAGGTCCAGGTCGTCGTCGGACTCCAGGCGCGTCGACCAGCGTTCCACCGGGTCCCAGGACTCGGGGAGCAGGTGGTCGTATCGGCCGTCGATGACGTCGGCGACGCCCTGATCGGTGATGCGGAGCAGGTCGGCGGGGCGCAGGCGTGTCGGGAGGTTCGCCGTCGGGCGGGAGCGTCCGGCGCCGGCATGGGTGCCGGTGCCGGTGCTGGTGCCGTGGTCTCGGCTGGCGATGGCTCGGCGGGAGGGCAGGGTTGCGGTCATGAGGTCTCCTGGGTTCTACGGGTTGGTGGTCGCAGGGCGGGACATTCGACAGCGCCGGCGACACCAAAGCGATGGAGTGCTCACGTCGACCAGGGTGAATGCACGCAGATGTTTGCGCGAGGGTTGTCGTCATGGTGAGCGCAACGGGCAGGTGGTGTGATTTACACCTCAGGTGCGGGCGGTGACCAGGGGCGGGTGTCGAAAGCGACGGTGCCGGGGGCGATACTGTAGGACGACACGTGTGCGTGGCGTGAGCTGCCGTGCCACCACCCGCGTCGGGTGCGACCAGCCCTCGCACCGTCGATCGGCCGTTGACGAGGTGACGTGCCGACCCGAGAGCGTTTGCAGCGAAGGAGTGTCTGGTGACCTACATCATCGCGGAGCCCTGCGTGGACGTGATGGACAAGGCATGTGTGGAGGAATGCCCGGTCGATTGCATCTACGAAGGTGGTCGCAGTCTCTACATCCAGCCGGATGAGTGTGTGGACTGTGGTGCCTGCGAGCCGGTGTGTCCGGTGGAGGCGATCTTCTACGAGGACGACATCCCGGATGAGTGGGAGCCGTATCTGAGCGCCAATGCCGACTTCTTCGACGACCTGGGATCGCCCGGCGGTGCCAGCAAGGTCGGCAAGACCGATTACGATCCGCCGTTCATCAAGGAACTGCCCCCGATGAACACCGACGAGGACTGAGTTCGCACAGTGAGCCGTCGCCGCGTCAGCGCCGCGCTGCCCGACTTCCCGTGGGACACCCTCGCCGACGCGAAGGCGTTGGCGAACTCGCATCCAGACGGGATCGTCGATCTGTCCGTGGGTACCCCGGTGGATCCGGTCGATCCGCTGATCCGGGAGGCGCTGTCCGGTGCCTCGGAGTTTCCCGGGTATCCGACGACCGTCGGGACGCCCGCCCTGCGGGAGGCCGCCGCCGCGGCCCTGACCCGCCGTTACGGCGCCACCGGGCTCGACGAGTCGTCGATCCTGCCCGTCATCGGTACCAAGGAGGCCATCGCCGGGGTCGTCTCGCTGCTCGGGGTCACCGCCGGTGACACCGTGGTGATCCCCGAGGTGGCCTATCCCACCTACGAGGTGGGTGCGCTGCTGGCCGGCGCCACGCCGGTGCGCGCCGATTCGACCGTGGCGCTCGGCCCGATTCGTCCGGCCGTGCTGTTCCTCAACTCGCCGTCGAACCCGACCGGCAAGGTGCTCGGCGTCGATCACCTGCGCAAGGTGGTCGAGTGGGCGCGCGAACGTGACACCGTCGTCATCTCCGACGAGTGCTACCTCGGGCTGTCGTGGGATGCCGAGGCGGTCTCCATCCTCGATCCGCGGGTCAGTGACGGTGATCACCGCGGATTGCTCGCGGTGCACTCCCTGTCGAAGATCTCCAACCTCGCGTCCTACCGCGCGGGCTTTTTCGCGGGTGACCGCGACCTCGTCGCCGAGTTGCTGGCGGTGCGCAAACACGCCGGACTGATGGTGCCCTATCCGATCCAGGTTGCGATGACCGCGGCGCTGACCGACGACGGGCACGTCGACGCACAGCGCAAGCGGTACGAGACGCGACGTGCGGAACTCGCGGCGGCAGTGCGTGCCGCGGGCTTCACCATCGATCACTCCGAGGCCGGGCTGTATCTCTGGGCAACGCGTGGTCGCAACGGTCGTGACACCGTGCGGTGGCTGGCAGAACGCGGGATTCTCGCGGCGCCCGGCGACTTCTACGGGCCCGCCGGTGTCGACCATGTGCGGATCGCGCTCACCGCGACCGACGAACGGATCGCGGCCGCGGTGGCGCGGCTGGCGGAGTGACCCGCCACCGGTAGTTCTGTCAGTTCTTGTGCAGTGCCGCGTTGAGGGCGATGCCGTCGCCCTTCCACGCCACCACCTCGACCGCACCGGTGAGGCTGTTGCGACGGAACAGCAGGTTCGACTGGCCGGCGAGGTCACGTGCCTTCACGGTGGTGCCGTCCGGGCCGGTGACCTTGGTGCCGGCGGTGACGTACAGGCCGGCCTCGATGACGCAGTCGTCGCCGAGCGGGATGCCGCAGCCGGAGTTCGCGCCGAGCAGGCAGCGCTTGCCCAGGACGATGCGTTCCTTGCCGCCGCCGGACAGGGTGCCCATCGTCGACGCGCCGCCGCCGATGTCGGAGCCGTCGCCGACCACCACGCCCGCCGAGATGCGGCCCTCGACCATCGATTCGCCGAGGGTGCCGGCGTTGAAGTTGACGAAGCCCTCGTGCATGACCGTGGTACCGGGTGCCAGGTGGGCGCCGAGACGGACCCGGTCGGCGTCGCCGATCCGCACGCCGCCGGGTGCGACGTAGTCGACCATGCGGGGGAACTTGTCGATGCTGTACACGGTGACCGCGCCGCGTGCCTTCAGGCCGGCACGCACGGTTTCGAAACCGTCGACCGCGCACGGACCGTGATTGGTCCAGACGACGTTGGCGAGTTTGCCGAAGATCCCGTCGATGTTCGCGCCGTGTGGTGCGACGAGCCGATGCGACAGCAGATGCAGGCGTAGGTAGACGTCGTAGGTGTCGATCGGCTCGGCGTCGAGATCGGCGATGACGGTCGAAACGGCAACGGTCTTCACGCGGCGGACGGCGTCCTCGCCGACGAGCGGGGCGAGGGTGGCCGGGATCGCGGACTCGGAGAGGATCTCGGTACCGCTCTGACCCTCGGCTCCCAGTGCCGGCTCGGGGAACCAGACGTCGAGAACGAGGCCGGGATCACCGGAGCCCCCGTTGGTCACGGTGGCGATTCCTACTGCGTGTGCACCATTGTTCGTCACGGGGATCGAGCTTACCGGTCAGCCGCGCCCGGGCTTGACGGTGCCGGGAGCGGTCGCGATCCTCCGGTCGGCTCTAGCTGCGGTAGTCCCGCTGATAGTGCCGCTTCTCGGTGTCGGTGTAATCCGGGACCAGCGCGCTGTGATGGAGCTTGCGTCCCATCGTCGTCATCATCACGGCGGTGACGCCGAAGCCCACCACCGTCACCACGGCGGCAATGATTCCGAGCACGGTGTGCCCACCGGCGAACGCCACCAGCGTGATCGCCAGTGCCGCGAACGCGACGAGCATCAGGACGAAGGCACCGACTCCGGCCGGATGTTGGCCATGGGTGTCATGATGAGCGGACATGATGATCATCTCCTTGTAGTGGATCACCCGCTTCACTTCCAGTCTACGACTTCGGCGCCGACCCGTGGCCGATTGGTCCGGATTGATCAGATCATCCGAACGGTGGAAGTTCCTGGTCGGCGGCGGACCGCGGCCGTAGGGTCGACGGGCATGAGGCCCCCCGAATCGCGTGTGACACAGGCCGGTACCGCACCGGCCCGACGGCGTCGTCGATGGCCGTGGATCCTCGGGGGAGTGGGGATCGTCGTCATCGTCGGAATGGTCATCGGCGCGGTGATCTTCAAACCCTGGCTGATCTTCGTCAACACCGAGGTCGCCGACGAGATCCCGGTTGCGGTCAGCGCCGCGCCGGGCGGGGACGCGCCGACCGGTTCGCCGGTTGTTCTCTCCGGGGGAGAGTTCATCAGCCACGAACACGATACCACCGGATCGGTGTCGGTCATCGAGAAACCGGATGGCTCAAGGGTTCTCGCGATCGAGAACCTGGACACCACCACCGGTCCGGATGTGCACGTCTGGTTGTCGGCCGGCGAGGTGATCCCGGGGTTCTCCGGGTGGCGCACCGCGGGCGACGCGGCGTACGTCGATCTGGGGCCGATCAAGGGCAATCGCGGCGATCAGGTGTACGAGATCCCGGCGGGGACCGATCTGGCCACCTACCCGGCGGTGGTGTTGTGGTGCGTGCAGTTCAGCGTGTCCTTCGGCGCCGCGGAGTTGCACACGGTCTGAGCCGGTCGTCGCCGACGGCCGATCCGGCCGGGCTACCGTGGACCGGTGACCGACATCCCCGAGCTGGACCTGCATGCCGATCCCGTCGAACTGACCGCCGCCCTCGTCGACATCCCGAGCGAATCGCGCGACGAGTCGCTCATCGCCGACGCCGTGGAAGCCGCCCTGCGCACCCAGACAACGGGATTCGAGATCGTCCGACGTGGCAACCAGGTGCTGGCCCGGACCGACCGCGGCCTGGACAGCCGGGTGATCCTCGCCGGGCACCTCGACACCGTCCCGGTCGCCGGGAACCTGCCGCACCGGCGCACCGTCGACGACGCCGAGGGCGATGTGCTGCACGGCTGCGGCACCGTCGACATGAAATCCGGTGACGCGGTCTTCCTGCATCTGGCCGCGACGCTGGAGAACCCGGCCCACGATCTGACGCTGATCTTCTACGACTGCGAGGAGATCGCCGCGGAGTTCAACGGTCTCGGGACCATCGAGCGCGAGTTGCCGCAGTGGCTCGCCGGTGACGTCGCGATCCTCGGCGAGCCCACCGCCGGTCAGATCGAGGCGGGCTGCCAGGGCACCCTGCGGGTGCGATTGAGCGCCACCGGCACCCGTGCGCACTCGGCGCGAGCATGGATGGGCGACAACGCGATTCACAAGCTGGGCGATGTGTTGACGACGCTCGCCGACTACCGGCCCCGGTGGGTCGACATCGACGGCTGCGAGTATCGGGAGGGGCTCTCGGCGGTCGGGATCGGCGGTGGCGTGGCCGGCAACGTGGTCCCCGATGCGGCCTTCGTTGACGTCAACTTCCGCTTCGCCCCCGATCGCAGCATCGAGACCGCGCTGGAACATGTGCGTGCGGTGTTCGCCGGTCCGCTCTCGACCGGTGCGGTCACCATGGAACTGACCGACTCCGCCTCCGGGGCCCTTCCGGGGCTGTCCCATCCGGCCGCCGCGGCACTGGTCGCGGCGGCGTCGGGCCGCTTCCGCGCGAAGTACGGCTGGACCGACGTGTCACGGTTCTCTGCCCTCGGCATCCCGGCGGTCAACCTCGGCCCGGGGGACCCGAGCCTCGCGCACCGCGTCGACGAACGGGTGCCGGTGGCCCAGATCCGGGAGGTCACCGATCTGTTGCGGGCCTATCTGTCCTGATCGGGCGGATACCGTTGCGGTCATGACGAACCCAGGTGACGACGAGACCACACGAGAACTCCGCGTCGACGACGACCAGGAGGGCACCCGCTACGTGGGTCCGATGCGGATCCGTCAGGGCGAGGCCCCGGAGAAGACCACCGACCGCCGGTTCCTCGAGTGGGTCGATCCGCGCGATGCCGCCCTGCGCGCGGATCGCACGATGCGCGACTCCTGGCGGGTGCTGCGCATCCAATCGGAATTCGTGGCCGGTTTCGACGCGCTCAGTGAGGTGGCCGAGGCGGTCACCGTATTCGGTTCGGCCCGCTCGGCGCCCGACTCCGCGGAATACGCGCTCGCGGTTGAGGTCGGCCGGGCGCTCGGCGAGGCCGGGTATGCCGTCATCACCGGCGGCGGTCCGGGCGCGATGGAGGCCGCCAACCGGGGTGCGTGTGAGGCGTCGGCGAAGTCCATCGGGCTCAACATCGAACTGCCCTTCGAGCAGCACCTCAATCCCTGGGTCGACGTGGGCATGAACTTCCGTTACTTTTTCGTCCGCAAGACGATGTTCGTGAAGTACGCGCAGGCATTCGTGTGTCTGCCCGGCGGATTCGGCACGCTCGATGAACTCTTCGAGGCGCTGACCCTCGTGCAGACCAAGAAGGTCGTCCGGTTTCCGATCGTGCTCGTCGGCCGCGAGCACTGGTCCGGACTGCTGCAGTGGATGCGTGAGGTGCTGGTGGCCAAGAAGATGGTCTCCGCCGACGACCTCGACCTGCTGCATGTGGTCGACGAGCCGGCGGAGGTGGTCGCGATCATCGCCGCGGCGGCCGCGCAGCGCGATGCCGCACGTGAGACAGGGGGTGGGCAATGAGTGTGATCTGTGTGTATTGCGCGTCGGGCCGGCATGTGGCGCAACCGTTTCTGGACCTCGCCGCCGATCTGGGAACCGCGATCGGCGCGGCCGGACACACCCTGGTGTCCGGCGGTGGCAACGTGTCGATGATGGGTGCGGTGGCCACCGCGACCCGCGCCGCGGGCGGTCACACCGTCGGCATCATCCCGCGGGCGCTGATGGCACGAGAGGTCGCCGATCTCGACGCCGACGAGTTGGTCATCACCGAGACCATGCGCGAGCGCAAGAAGATGATGGACGACCGCGCCGACGGATTCATCACCCTGCCCGGCGGCGTCGGCACCCTCGAGGAACTGTTCGAGACATGGACCGCGGGATTCCTCGGGATGCACGACAAACCCGTCGTGATGCTCGATCCGGTCGACTTCTACGCGCCCCTGCTGTCGTGGCTCGGTGATCTGGTGGGTCAGGGGTTCGTCGCACAGAGTTCGCTGGATCGCCTGCGGGTGACCGATTCGGTGGACGACGCCCTGGCACTTGCTACTGCCCGGTAAGATAGCCGCACGCACCCGCGAAACACCGTCGTCGTCCACGGAGAGCGAGAACCTCGAATGTCGTCCCACGACACCCCATCGGTCGTCGGAGTCTCAGATCTGGTCAAAGGCGTCCTGAAGATGGCGCCGCGGGCCCATCAGATGATCAAGCATGCGCCCGGACTGATCCGGCGGCCCCCGGATGCCAAACGTACGATCGGGTCGATCTTCCAGAATCATGCGAGCAGCCACCCCGACCGGCCGTTCGTCCGCTTCGGCGGCAAGACCACCACCTACGGTGAGGCCAACCGCACGGTCAATCGGTACGCGGCGGTCCTCGCCGACAAGGGTGTGAAGACCGGTGACGTGGTCGCCATCCTGGCCAAGAACTCGGCCACCGACCTGCTGATCATGCTCGCCACCGTCAAACTCGGCGCCGTCGCCGGGATGCTGAACTACAACCAGCGCGGCTCGGTCCTCGAACACAGCATGAACCTGCTCGGGGCGCGGGTGCTCATCCACGATCCCGACTGCGCCGAGGCCTTCGAATCGATCGCGGACTCGGCGCTGCCCGACCACGTCCTGACCTTCGCCGACCTCGACGAGGAGGCGACGGGCAAGCCGGAGACCGATCCCGAGGTCACCGCCACGCTGCCCGCCTCCACCGAGGCATTCTACATCTTCACCTCCGGCACCACCGGGATGCCCAAGGCCAGCGTGATGAGCCACAACCGCTGGTTGGCGAGCCTGTCGGGAATCGGCGGACTCGCGGTCCGACTGCGCGCCAGCGACACCATGTATGTGCCGCTGCCGCTCTATCACAACAACGCCCTGTCGGTGTCGCTGTCCTCGGTCCTCGCGGCGGGGGCCTGCATTGCCATCGGCAAGCAGTTCTCGGCGTCGAAGTTCTGGGACGACGTCATCCTCAATCGTGCCACCGCGTTCTGCTACATCGGCGAACTGTGCCGCTATCTGCTGGCGCAACCGGAGAAGCCCACCGACCGGACCCACGGCGTTCGGCTGGTCGTCGGCAACGGCATGCGACCGGACATCTGGGACGAGTTCCGCGACCGTTTCGGCATCGACCGGATCGTCGAGTTCTACGGCGCCAGCGAACTCAACCTGGTCTTCGTCAACGCCTTCAGCGCGAGCCGCACGGCCGGCTTCTGCCCGCTGCCCTACGCGATCGTCGAATACGACGAGGACGGCAAGCCCAAACGCAACGACAAGGGACGGTTGACCAAGGTCGGGCGCGGCGGTACCGGCCTGCTGCTGTCCGGCATCAACGACCGGGTCCCGATCGACGGCTACACCGATCCGGCCGAGACCGAGAAGAAGATCGTCCGCGACGCCTTCAAGGACGGCGATGCGTGGTTCAACTCCGGCGATCTCGTCCGCGATCAGGGCTTCAGTCACATCGCCTTCGTCGATCGTCTCGGCGACACCTTCCGCTGGAAGGGCGAGAATGTCGCCACCACCGAGGTCGAGGCGGGCCTCGACGGAAGTCCGATGGTGGCCCAGTCGGTGGTCTTCGGGGTCGAGGTCCCGGGTGCCGACGGCAAGGCGGGGATGGCGGCGATCACGATCCGCGAGGGCGAGAGCTTCGACGGCGCACAGTTGGCCAAACATCTCTACGACGCCCTGCCGAGCTACGCGATGCCGCTGTTCGTCCGGATCGTCGGCGCGCTGGAGGCGACCTCCACCTTCAAGAACCGGAAGGTGGAGCTGCGTGAGGAGGGGTACTCCAAGCCGGGCGATGACCCGCTCTACGTGCTCGCCGGCCGGGACAAGGGCTACGTCGAGTTCTACGAGTCCTACCCGGACGATGTCGCCGCGGCCAAGGCACCCAAGGGCTGACGCGACCTCACCGGGACGACGCGGCGACCGCGTGCAACTGCACTCTCCGTAGGCTGTCGGCATGTATGGACAGACCTTGTGCGGGCGCCCGGTCGCCGTTGACCGTGCGCTGGTGATGGCCATCGTCAACCGCACACCGGACTCCTTCTACGACCGCGGCGCGAGCTTCTCCGACGCGGCGGCGCAGGCGCGGATCGACCAGGTGGTCGCCGAGGGCGCCGACATCGTCGACATCGGCGGGGTGAAGGCCGGACCGGGCGAGGAGGTCGATGCCGCCACCGAAGCGGCGCGCGTGGTGCCGATGATCGACTGGATCCGCGGCCGGTATCCGGATCTGCTGATCAGCGTCGACACCTGGCGTTCGGAGGTCGCCGACGCCGCATGCGCGGTGGGAGCCGACCTCATCAACGACACGTGGGCCGGAGCCGATCCCGATCTGGTGTCGGTCGCCGCGGCCCGCGGCGCGGGCATCGTCTGCTCGCACACCGGTGGCGCGGTGGTCCGTACCCGCCCGCACCGGGTCGGATACGGCGATTCGGTGGACGCGGTGGTGGCCGACGTGCTCGACGCGGTGACCTCCGCGGCACGCCGCGCCGAGGCCGCCGGGGTGGCCCGAGACTCGATCGTGATCGACCCGACACACGATTTTGGCAAAAACACTCACCACGGTCTGGCCTTGTTACGCCACGTAAAAGATCTTGTTAAGAGCGGCTGGCCAGTGCTGATGGCACTGAGCAACAAGGATTTCGTGGGGGAGACTCTGGGTGTGGATCTCGCACATCGGGTGGAGGGCACACTCGCGGCCACGGCTCTGAGCGCCGAACACGGCGCACGGATCTTCCGCGTCCACGAGGTCGCCGCCACCCGACGTGTGGTCGACATGGTCGCCGCGATAGCGGGCACACGGCCTCCAGCCAGAGCAGTCAGGGGACTCGCATGACCAAGAAGGTACGTCGAACCCAGAATCGTCGAACGATCGCCGGACGCACCACGTCCGGTTCCACCGGCCGCGACAAGGCGGCGATGTGGCCCGCGTCCGCCGACACCTCCGACGCCCGGAGCGGGTGGTCGACCACGCACACGTGGGAGAAACCGGACTGGACCGTCGAGGAACTCGTCGAGGCCAAGGACGGTCGCACCGTGTCGGTGGTGCTGCCCGCACTGAACGAGGAGGAGACGGTCGCCGACGTCATCGCGACCATCCGCCCGCTGGTGGGCACGCTGGTCGACGAACTGATCGTGCTGGACTCCGGGTCCACCGATGCCACCGCCGAACGCGCCACGATGGCCGGCGCGCAGGTGATCAGCCGCGAGGAGGCGGTGCCCGAACTCGAACCCGTCCGGGGCAAGGGTGAGGTGCTGTGGCGCTCGATCGCCGTGGCCACCGGCGACATCATCGCCTTCGTCGATTCCGACCTCATCGACCCGGACCCGATGTTCGTGCCGAAGATGCTCGGACCGCTGCTGGTCAACCCCGACATCCAGCTGGTCAAGGGGTACTACCGGCGCCCGCTGCGAACCGGTGGAACCCAAGACGCCAACGGTGGCGGCCGCGTCACCGAACTCGTCGCCCGTCCGCTGCTGGCCTCGCAGAAGCCCGAGCTGACCGCCGTTCTGCAGCCGCTGGGCGGCGAGTACGCCGGCACCCGCGAAATGCTGTCGTCGGTACCGTTCGCACCGGGCTACGGCGTGGAGATCGGCCTGCTGATCGACACCTACGATCGATACGGACTCAACGGGATCGGTCAGGTCAATCTCGGGGTCCGCACACACCGGAATCGTCCGCTCATCGAACTCGGCGTGATGAGCCGGCAGATCGTCGGCACGCTGATGCGACGATGCGGCATCGAGGACTCCGGGGTCGGACTCACACAGTTCACCGCCGAACCCGACGGCACCTTCACCCCGCACACCACCGAGGTGTACCTCGAGGACCGTCCGCCGATGAAGACGCTGCGCGCGGTCGACATCGACTCCGACGGCGAGGAGATCGCCTCCTGATCCGCCGGTCGCGGGGCGGCTCCCACCCGCCGGTCTGACACGATGGTCTGATGCAGACCCTCTTGCTGTACCTGCTGATCATGGCTGTCGTGGTGGCCGTCATCTTCGCCGTGGTCTGGTTCGTCTTCGGCCGCGGCGAAGATCTGCCGCCGATCGACGACTCGGCCACGCTGACGCGTCTGCCACGCAACGGGATCCACGGATACGACGTTCGTGCGCTCACCTTCGCGCTCACCGTGCGTGGCTACAAGCAGAGTGAGGTCGACTGGGCGCTGGCGCGGCTGGCCGACGAGATCGACGATCTGCGTGCGTTGGTTCAACAGCTGCAGGATGCGCGTGACACGGTCTCGGTCGGGTACCCCTCGGCGGGGATTCTCGGGCGGCACGAGGCCGATGACGCCGCACCTGCCGCCACCGACAGCGCTCCGGTGCAGCCGGTCACCGGCCCCGCCGCGGCGCCGACCGACGCCGACACGATCACCCCCGACGCCGATGACGTGCCCGAACCCTGACACACGGGCCGCCTCCGCGCGGTCCGGCCCACGCGGCCACGTATCATGACTGTGGCGGCAGCCACCATGACCGGCCGAGAGTCGATCGTCGTGGTTGCCGGATGCACTCGGCGACACAGAACTCTGAAGGGAGTTTGAGAATGGCGGCGATGAAGCCACGGACTGGGGATGGGCCCCTCGAGGCGGCCAAGGAAGGACGTGGGATCGTCGTTCGCATTCCGATCGAGGGTGGTGGACGTCTGGTGGTCGAACTGACCGCCGACGAGGCCGCCGCACTCGGTGAGGAGTTGCGCGGGGTCACCGGCTGACCGGGCCCGACCGCATCTCGGCCCTGGCCGAGATGGTTGCGTCCTTCCGATGCCCGGTGTGTACCGGGCCGCTGGAACTGATGGCCGATCGCAGCGCACTGCGCTGCGATCGGCGTCATTCTTTCGACATCGCCCGTCAGGGTTACGTCTCTCTGCTGGATGGGAAATCCGGCGCTCTCCGTGCCGACACCGCCGACATGGTCGCCGCACGACTGCGCGTGCATGAGGCCGGTGTCCTCGACGCCGTCGTCGCGGCCACCGCCGACGTGGTCGCTGACCTCGTCGGGCCGGAACCCTCGCCGGTCCTCGTCGATCTCGGAGGCGGGCCGGGGGTGTATCTGCGGGCGTGTCTGCGCAGGCTCCCGGACGCGCGCGGAGTGGTGTTCGATCTGTCGAAATACTGTGCCCGCGCGGTCATGCGGGAGCGCCCCGCCGCAGTCGCCGTCGTCGCCGACGTGTGGCGGTCGATCCCGATGGGCGATGCCACCGCGACACTGGCCCTGTCGGTGTTCGCACCCCGCAACGCGACGGAGACCGCACGGGTGCTCACACCCGACGGTCACCTGGTGATCGTCTCCCCACAGGCCGACCACCTGCACGAACTCATCGCGCCGATGGGCATGCTGAATGTCGCGCCGGACAAGGACGCCCGGATCGAGGCGGCGATGGAACCGGATTTCGAGATCCGCGGGCGTCGGTCGGTGCGATCGGCCGTCGTCGTCGACGCACCCATCATCGCCGATCTGGTGGCGATGGGGCCGTCGGCGTTTCATCACTCACGCGCGCACATCGACGACCTCGCGGCACAGTGGGTGGCGCAGGCCGGTGGGCCGATCGAGGTGACGTGCGCGGTCACGATCACCGTGTGCCGACCGCGGACCGCCGGCCGGTGATGACGGCGATGGTGGTCCGGAGAATTCGACGGCTACCGCGCGGCGGCCCGATAGACCCCCAGCGTCTGCTCGGCGATCGTGGCCCAGGAGAACTCGGTGGCCGCACGCTCCCGCCCGGCACGACCCATGGCCGCCGCCGACGCCGGATCTGCGCTCACGGTGTTGACGCCGTCGGCCAGTCCGCGCTCGAAGGCGACCGGATCCGCCGGGTCGTAGGGGACCAGCACACCGGTCACGGCGTCGACGACCACCTCGGGGATGCCGCCGACCGCCGACGCCACCACCGCCGTCGAGCACGCCATTGCCTCGAGATTGACGATTCCCAGCGGTTCATAGACCGATGGGCATACGAAAACCGTTGCTGCGGTGAGTATTTCGCGGATGCGTGGATGGGGAAGCATCTCCCGGATCCAGTACACGCCGTCGCGTGACTCCGACAACGCCGACACCGCGGCCTCGACCTCGGCGCCGATCTCCGGGGTGTCCGGGGCGCCGGCACACAGGATCAGCTGGATCTCGGGATCAAAATGATGGGCGGCGGCGACGAGGTGGGCGACACCCTTCTGCCGGGTGATGCGCCCGACGAAGGCCACGATCGGACGGTTTGGGTCGACACCGAGTGCGGTCAGGGTGGATTCTGGACCGAAGGGGTCGTCCACCGGATACCACTGCGTCGTGTCGATTCCGTTGCGCACCACGTGAACTCGCTCCGGATCGAGGCGCGGATAGGTGGCGCAGACATCGCCCGCCATTCCGGTGCTGACGGCGATCACCGCATCGGCATATTCGACGGCGTTGCGTTCGACCCAACTCGACACCCGGTACCCGCCGCCGAGTTGTTCGGCCTTCCACGGCCGCATCGGCTCCAGTGAGTGTGCGGTCAGCACATGTGGCACGTCGTAGAGCGCACCGGCCAGGTGCCCGGCGAGCCCGGTGTACCAGGTGTGGGAGTGCACCAGGTCGGCTCCGGCGGCCCCGACGGTCATCCGCAGATCCGCCGACAACGTGGTGATCGCGGCGTTCGCGCCGGCCAGTCCGGGGTCGGGGGAGTAGACCTCGGCGGTGTCGCGGGGGGCGCCCATGCAGTGCACGTCCACGTCGACGAGATCTCGAAGATGCCTGACCAACTCGGTCACATGGACACCGGCCCCACCGTAGACCTCGGGCGGATACTCCCGTGTCATCATCGCCACCCGCATGGCTAGAGACGCTAGTGCCCGCGACGGCTCTTCGCCATCGAAGTGCGCCAAGTCGTCGGTGCGCCCGCAAGCTCACACCGACGAGGTGGTGTGTTCATCTGGCCGGGGCGGGTGTTGACGGTTAAGTTTGTGAGTGTGAGATCACAGCCGCATGTGCTCGGAATCGTCCTCGCCGGCGGTGAGGGAAAACGCCTGTACCCCCTGACGATGGACCGTGCGAAACCGGCGGTTCCGTTCGGCGGCGCGTACCGGTTGATCGACTTCGTCCTGTCCAACCTGGTCAACGCCGGTTACGAACGCATTTGCGTTCTGACGCAATACAAGTCGCATTCGCTCGACCGCCACATCAGCCAGACCTGGTGGTCATCGGGATTTCACGGCGAATACATCACGCCGGTTCCCGCCCAGCAGCGGCTCGGGCCGCGCTGGTACACCGGCAGTGCCGATGCGATCTTCCAGTCGATGAACCTCATCCACGACGAGCAGCCCGAGTACATCGTGGTCTTTGGCGCCGACCACGTGTACCGGATGGATCCGTCGCAGATGGTCGAGGCCCACATCGATTCCGGTGCCGACGTGACCGTTGCGGGCATCCGCGTTCCGCGCGCGGAGGCGACCGCCTTCGGCTGCATCGATTCCGACGATTCGGGGTTGATCACCCGGTTCCTCGAGAAGCCGTCGGATCCTCCCGGGACGCCCGACGATCCGGAGGTCACTTTCGCGTCGATGGGCAACTACGTGTTCACCACCGAGGCGCTCGTCGAGGCCATCCGTGCCGATGCCGCCGACTCCGACTCCGATCACGACATGGGCGGCGACATCATCCCCGCCTTCGTCTCGCAGGGCAGCGCCTACGTGTACGACTTCGCCGACAACGAGGTCCCCGGAGCCACCGAACGCGACAAGGGGTACTGGCGCGACGTCGGTACCCTCGACGCCTTCTACGACGCCCACATGGATCTGGTGTCGGTCCACCCCGTGTTCAACCTCTACAACCGGCGATGGCCGATTCGCGGCGAGACGCTGCATCTGCCGCCCGCCAAGTTCGTTCAGGGCGGCCACGCCCAGGACTCGGTGGTCGGGGCCGGTTGTATCGTCTCGGCCGCGTCGGTGTCCACATCGGTGCTCTCGGCCAACGTCATGATCGAGGACGGCGCGGTGGTGGAGGGCAGCGTGCTGATGCCGGGCGTGCGGATCGGCAAGGGCGCAGTCGTGCGTCACGCGATCCTCGACAAGAACGTCGTCGTGGGTGAGGGTGAACAACTCGGCGTCGACCTCGAGGCCGATCGCGCGAAGTATGCGGTCAGCGCCGGCGGCGTCGTCACCGTCGGCAAGAACATCCGCGTCTAGGCGCGTCCGGGCGCTGTGGTTCAGTGCCTCAGTGGTTCAGTGCCTCAGTGGTTCAGTGCCTCAGTGGTTCAGTGCCTCAGCGCAGCGCCGATCAATGCCGGCACGGTCACGTCGTCGACGGCGTCGGGTAGTGCGTCGACCGGCCACCAGCGCAGGTCGACCGATTCGGAACTGCACTCGATCGGCGGCGGGGCGCCCGTCGCGGTCGGTGCGGTGACTACCGCGAACTGCATGTCGAGGTGGCGGGTCGGCACGCCGAGCGAGCAGGTGATCGGGTGAGTGTGCAGCGCGACGAGCCCACCGGTGATCTCCAGGTCGCCGATCCCGGACTCCTCGCGCGCCTCGCGTCGGGCCGCCGCGGTGACGGACTCGTCGTCGGGTTCGCAATGACCGCCGAGCTGAACCCATTTCCCCACGCGCGGATGCAGTGTCAGCAGCACGTGCTCACGCGCGGCGTCGAACACGATCGCCGACGCCGTCAGATGACCGGCCGCGCAGGCCCGCAGGCAGGCATCGTCGGTGGCCGCCAGGAATGCCAGATAGGTGTGCCGGAGGGCATCCTGCGGGGCGTCGGGGGCCGACCATCCGCTCAGCAATTCCACCGCCGAGGCATGCAGCGTCGCGGCACTCACAGTTCCACCAGCCACTCGTCGACCGGCGCGGGTGAGCGCACTGACAGTTCCTCGGTGGGATGGCCGATCGCGATGGCACCCAACGGTTCCCACGACGACCCGAGATCGAGGGCATCGCGCACGACGTCGGCGGCGAAGATGGTCGAACCGACCCAGCAACTGCCCAGACCGCGCACCGACAACGCCACCAGCAAGGCGTTGACCGCACCTCCGGCGGCGACGGTGAACATGGTGTGCTCGCACTCGTTACGACGCGGGTCGGGATACTCGTGTGCGCCGTCGGCGACGAGGAACGGGATCACCAGTTCGGGGGCGTCGTAGAGGATCCGGCCGCGCCGGAGTCGGGTCTCGATGGAATCGGGGGTCTTGTCATCGGCGGTCAGATCCGACCGCCACCGCTGCGTCATCGCCTCCAGCAGGGCGGTTCGCCGTGCCGGATCGCGCAGCCACACGAACCGCACCGGATGGGTGTGGTGAGGCGCCGGCGCGGTCAGCGCGTCGGCACAGGCGGCGCGGATGCCCTCGGGGGACACCGCGCGCGTGTCGAACGACCGCACCGACCGTCGGGTCAGCAGTGCCTCACGGCGCCCCTGCTCGATGGCCTCGGCGGTGCCGAGGTGGAAGAGATCCTCGGCGATCGGCCGGATCAGGTCGGTGGCGGCCGACCCGTCGTCGGTGACGCTCAGGCCGCGCACCACCGCCACCGGAACACCCGCCAGTTTGCCCTTGACCAGATCGGCGGCCGCGGCGATCTCGTCGGCGACCGCGATGTCGGTCACCAGGAGGGGGTTGCCGTAGGAGTCGACGCCGCCCTCATACGGATGGCTGACCGCGATGCCCGACGACCCGATCGCGACGTCGGTCTGCCCGGTCCGCCACGCCCGCCCCATGGTGTCGGTGACGATCACCGCGACGTCGAACCCGCGGGCGCCCAACGCCTCCCGCAATCGCCGGGCACTGGCATCCGGATCCTCCGGCAGCAGCGCCAAGGAATCGGTCGGCACGTTCGACCCGTCGATGCCCGAGGCCGCCTGAACCAGGCCGAGTCGGTTCTCGGTGATCAGGGTGCGGTTCTTGCGCGCGATCACCCGGACCGATTCCTGTTCGACGAGACGGCGCCGCAACGCATCCCGCTCCTCGGGGTCGGTGGGTGCCACCACCATCCGTCCCTCGATCTTGGAGAACACCTTGCTCGTCACCACGACGACATCACCGTTGGTCAACCATGGTGCGGCAGTCAGGATCTCGGCGGCGAGGTCGGAATGCGGGCCGAACTCGCGCAGACCGGTGACCGGCTGGATCGAGATGGCCCCGCTCGCCCGGTGGTCGCGTGTGGTCATCCGCGCACCGCCGGGGTGTCGACGCCGACCAGCGCGCACGCCGCCCGCACCATGTGTGCGGTCGTGACCGGATCGGTCATCAGTAGCGGCGCCGACCCGATCGAGATCCCCTCGACGGCCGCGTCGTCGCCGTCGGCGATCAACCAGCCGTCGAGTAGACCGTTGCCGCTGCGCGGCCCGTAGTGCGCAGCGATGGCCTCCGCCGAGGTCTCGACCCCGATCACCGACAGGCACTCATCGGCCATGCCCCGCAGCGGCCGGTTGTCGATCACCGGAGACACCCCGACCACCGGTGCCGAGGTGGTGCGCAGGGCGCTGCGCACCCCCGGGACCGTCAAGATCATCCCGATGCTGACGACGGGGTTGCTCGGTGCCAGGATCACGACGTCGGCATCGGTGATCGCATCCAGTACGCCCGGGGCGGCCGTGGTGTCGTCGTGCCCGAGGGTCGCGAACCCGAAGGTCGGGATCTTCGCCCGATAGCGAACCCACCACTCCTCGAAATGGATGGCGATCTGATCGTCGGGTCCGGTGCCACCCGGTGCGGCCACCCGGACATGGGTCTCGTGCCGGTCATCGGTCGCCGGCAACAGACGCACCCCGGGTTGCCACCGTTTGCACAGGGCCGCAGTGACATCGGAGAGCGGGTAACCGGCCGCCAACATCTGCGTCCGGATCAGATGCGTCGCCAGGTCACGGTCGCCGAGACCGAACCAATCCGGGTCCGCACCGTAGGCCGCGAGCTCGTCCTTGGCATGCCACGTCTCGTCGCGGCGTCCCCATCCGCGCTCGGTGTCGATACCGCCGCCCAGGGTGTACATGCACGTGTCCAGATCGGGGCAGATGCGCACCCCGTGCATCCATGCGTCATCGCCGACGTTGACGATCGCGGTGATCTCATGGGTGGCGGCCTCCGCAGCGGCCTCGCCCGGGTCGGCTGCCGGGGGGAACGGCGTCGGCCCGAGAAGCTCGCGGACGCCGAGCAGGAAACGTGCGCCACCGACGCCACCGACGAGAACGGTCACCTTCACAGCGATCCACTGTAGTGATCGCGTCGGCGACCCGTACCCCGCCATCGGGTGGGCGTATACGTTCGGGTAGACCTATACGGCCCGTGGTGATCCGCGGGTGCAGGCTCACGACCCCAACGGGATCGTGTGGTGGGGTCGCCACGATGTGTGAGATTGGTGACGAAACCCATGCCGAACGTGTCGTAACTCGCGTTTCGGAGAACCGGTGGTATGAAGAAGATTTTCCACTCGGCTTGACCGGAGTGGTCGCCAGCGTGTGTAATCACATCAGTGTCATTTTCGGTTCGAGATCGAGAATTGCTGAACGAGAGGCAGTTTCGATCGGGTGTTCGATCCGATGATCGCTCTGGCGGCACTCGCGAAATGGGGGTCCCAGGCCGAACGCCTGGCACGTGGTGACGAACGACAGATGATGAATTCGGTGGATGGGGTGACGCGGCAGTGACGCCGTGGCGCGAACAAGCAGAAGAAGAACAACTTCCCAGGCAGGAGGCGCCGGCGATGGTATTCGACAATCCGATCGGCAATCCCCTTGAACCACAAGACCTTTCGCGACCCGCCAGTGAGACCGACGACGACGGGTTGTATCGCTCGCTCGGTCCGGTGGACGAGTCGTACCTGAGCCCCGTGCGTGACGTCGCCCCGGCCGATGAATCCGGGCCGCGTCGTCATCTCTCGTTGGTGCCCAACGACTTTGACGATCTCTTCGACAACGTCGAGGAACAGTGGCAGGAACGCGCACTCTGTGCCCAGACCGACCCCGAAGCCTTCTTCCCGGAGAAGGGCGGCTCCACCCGCGAGGCCAAACGCATCTGCTCCGGATGCGAGGTCAAAGCGGAATGCCTGGAATATGCCCTCGGCAACGACGAACGTTTCGGGATCTGGGGCGGCCTCTCCGAACGCGAACGACGACGCCTCAAGCGCGGAATTGTTTGATTGCGACGGCTCGGTGCTTGTTGGCGCCGGCTCCGCCGTCGCATGCTCACCGGGCTGAGCACACCACGTCTTCCTCTCGTCACATCGCTCGCAAGCTCGCTCCTCGTCGTGCAGACGAGGCGCGTCCGACGCGGTGGTGGTGAACTACCCAACCCGCTCCGGTGAGTACGCGCGGACGGAGTCCGCGCCGATTACGAGTCCTCGCCGACTACGGGGTCGCGCCGATCAATCGAGCCCTCGGTCGATGGTGTCCTCGTCGACGCCGAGGTGAGTGGCCACCTGCTGGACGAGCACCTCGTGAACCAGATCGATCAACTCCGTGTCCCGGCGGGCGCGACTTTCCAGTGGTCGACGGAACAGGATGATCTGTGCGCGAGTCGGTTGTCCGTGGACGTCCACCCCTGCCGGGATGAGTCGTGCGAGTGGAACCGCGCCGTCGGCGGTGACCTCATCGGGCCACGCCACCGTCTCGGGATCGCGCGGCAACATGCGCGGGATGTCGTCGACCGAAATGTCGAGACCGATCAGCTCGTCGTGCCAGCGTCGGTCGATCTCGGCAAACGCCTCGAGTGCGACGGCGTCGAATTCGTCGGACTTGCTGCGCCACGCGGGGACCGTGGTCGGCAACAACGGGGTGCGCAGACCCCGCCCACGCCGCTCCCGCCGCGGTGGTCGGCGGCCACCGCCGCTCGCCGGGCCGCCCCGTTCGGCCCGATCCGGACGGAATCCATCGATACGCATGGCGTGAGTGTAGGAGCGTGCGTGCCCGATGTCTCGTGGCGGTCTGACCCTCTGCGCGCGTGTCGGGGTCCACGTTCGATCCGCGCAGGGCTAACCTCATGGACGTGAAGCTTCCCCGACAGTGCTGCAGGCCCGGCTGCACCCGCTCCGCGGTGGCTACGCTGACGTTCGTCTACGCGGAGTCGACCGCGGTGATCGGCCCCTTGGCCGGCTCGGCCGAACCGCACTCCTGGGACCTTTGCGACGAGCACGCCCGACGGATCACCGTGCCGCGAGGCTGGGAGATGCTGCGCAGCGAGCGCGGATTCTCCACGCCCCTCGCCGAGGACTACGAACTGACCGCCCTGGCCGAGGCCGTCCGTGAGGCCAGCACCGGCGGACGGGCCGGCCGGATCGCCGCCGATGTGGCCCATCCCGATGCGCTCGACGGATTCGACGATCCCCGGCACGGACGACACCGGGCCACCGGCCGCCCCGAGGTCCCCAACGACACCGAGCGTCGTCGCGCCCCGACCACGCCGCGGCCCGGTCGACGCGGACACCTCCGGGTGCTGCCGGACCCCGTCGACTGACCATTGGTGGTCGAAGGCGTGACCGGCTGACTACTGTGGTGATCATGCGAACCGGTGCCACCGATCTCGACGACGTCGAGGAACTGATCGCGGCGGATTCCGAAGGCCTGCTGCATGCGGCCGCCCTTGCCGGTGCCCAGGTGCGGTCAGTGGCCGAGGCGATCCGCGAAGGCGTCACCGAGTCACTCGCCGAACTCCGCCCGCGCAGTGTCGTGGTGGTCAGTCCGGGAGGCGGCGCCGCGGCCGCGGCCACCGCGATGATCACCGCGGTGATGGCCACCCGCATCGACGTACCGATCGTCTCCGCGCCCGGACTCCCCGGATGGATCGGACCGCTCGACGTGGTCGTGCTGGCCGGCGACGACGGCGGCGACATGATCCTCGCCGACGCCGCCGCGCGCGCCCTGCGGCGACGTGCTGAAGTCGTGATCGCGGCACCGGTGGAGGGACCCCTGCGGGATGCTCTGGGCGGCAACGGAATCAACCTCTCGCCGCGGATCGACGTCGACCCACGGTTTCGATTCGCCGGATTCGTCGCGATCCTGCTCGCCGTCCTGACCTCCATGGGGCAGGTGCGGTTCACCGGGACGGCACCGGAGGTCGCCGACATCGCCGACGCGCTCGACGACGAGGCGGCCGCCGACCATCCGGGCCGGGAAACATTCCACAATCATGCGAAAATGCTGGCAGCGCGACTCGGTGACGGGCCGATGGTGTGGTCGGGGGATTCCCCGGCGACGACGGCGCTGGCCGGGCGAGCTTCGGGGGTGATGTTTGCAGTGACGGGAATCGCCGGTGCGGCACTCGATCTGGCCGACATCGGACGGGTGGCCCGCGATCAGTGGGCCGACGCCGGATCGTCGTCACCGGCCGATGACATCTTCTACGATCCGCAAATCGACGGACCGCGGCCGGATGCACCGCCGCGGGTGGTGGTGACCACATCCGCCTCCCGCGAATGGCACACCCGTCGCCGCATCGAAGGCATCCCCACCGCAGAGGTGGTGGTCGGTGATGGTGACGACATCGACTCCGGCGCAACGGCATCCGCTGCACCATTGTGGCCGGGTACCCCCGCCGACCGCGCCGACGTGCCGGCAGATCTCACGTCTTTGCTGGTGCTCATGCTGCGTATCGAGATGGCCGCGGTGTATCTGCGTCTGACCGAGGCCGGGCGCCGATGAGGGTCCTCGAGGGTAATCTCAGGACGTACGCGTGGGGTTCGCGGACCGCCATCGCATCGCTCCGGGGTCGGCCGGTACCGTCCCCTCACCCCGAGGCCGAATTGTGGTTCGGCGCTCACAGTGCCGGACCCGCATCGGTACTGACCGCCGACGGCGTCTCGGAGACCGACCTGCTGACCGCCATCGATGCCGACCGGCCGGCGGCCCTGGGGGGCCCCACCGCCACCGCCTTCGGAGGCCGACTGCCGTTCCTGCTGAAGGTTCTCGCCGCCGAGGAACCGCTGTCGCTGCAAGCGCATCCGTCCTCGGAGCAGGCCCGCGAGGGATTCGAACGGGAGAACGCGATCGGGTTGCCGATCGACGCCCGCGACCGCAACTACCGCGATCCATGGCACAAACCCGAACTCGTCGTCGCGTTGAGCGAGTTCGATGCGCTGGCCGGTTTCCGCGCGACCGCCGCCACCATCGCACTACTGCGCGAACTTCAGGTGAGCGAGCTGGACCCCTATCTGGGAATGCTTGCCGGTCAACCCGATTCGAGCGGGCTGCGAGCGCTGTTCACCACCTGGCTGACGTTACCGGAACAGACCATCGGCGCGTTGATGCCGCCGGTGCTGTCGGCGGCGGTCACCCTGCTGGAATCGGGACGCAGCGCATTCGGCGCCGAACTGCGCACCGCCCTGCAACTGGGTGAGATGTACCCGAACGACCCCGGGGTATTGGCGTCGCTGCTGCTCAACCGGGTCCACCTGACACCGGGACAGGGGATCTACCTACCCTCCGGGAACCTGCACGCCTACCTCGAGGGCACCGGGGTGGAGATCATGGCCAACTCCGACAACGTGCTGCGCGGCGGATTGACGCCCAAACACATCGACGTGCCGGAATTGCTACGGGTTCTCGACTTCACCCCGGTCGACGTCGACGACCTGATCCCGGCGATCCGAACGGTCGGTGCCGAACGCATCTATCTGACACCCGCACCCGAATTCCGGCTCTCCCGAATCGAACTCGACGGGACCGGCATGACCCAGCCGGCGTCCATCAGCTTCGACATGCCCGGGCCGCAGATCCTCGCGGTGCTCTCCGGGCAGATCGAGGTCCGGCCGCAGGGCGGGGCGCCGATCACCGTGCCCGCGGGACGGGCGGCATGGCTGGCCGACTCCGACCCGGATGTGGTGGTACGCGCCGATTCCGCGCGCGCGGTGTTCTTCCGGGCGCTGGTGCCGATCCGCGCTCAGTGACTTCCGGCGTACAACGCCTGTTCCGCGGCGGTGGCGACCATCGTCACCTCGGTGCGATGTCGGCCGGTGAGCACTGAGACCCGCTGCGGCGCAGTGGGATTCTGAATCAGCGCGACGTCCGCCCGGGCTGCGGCGGCCACGTCGGAGTGGGCGATCACGACGAAGCGGGTGCACCCCGGGTCGGGTGCGCCCGCGGGGGCGTTCACGCCGTCGAAGACCTCCACCCGCAGTCCCGCCCCCACCGGTCTCCGGTGATCGGCGAACGTCAGGAGATGGGGTGCGCCAACGGCCTCGACGAGCCCGCGCCATCGCAGCGGGTCGGCCGCACGGACGATCACCGGGATGTTGGTGGCGACGGTCCTAAGGACCGTCTGCGCCAACAACGTCTGGTCACCGGACAGCATGACGGTGCCGATTCCCGGTCCGGCGAGCGGCACCGCGACCGCGCGGCCGGACCGGTCCGCGCCGACGAGTTGCCCGCAACCCGCTGCCGGGATCTGCATCCGGCACAGGGCGGCCTGCGCGTCGGCACCCTCGAGTGCGGGCAGCAACCGGTGCAACCGCGACGACGAGGCCATCGGCACACCCGCGGTGAAGGCGTCGAACTGGTTGCCGGGCAACGGCGCAAGGCCCCGATGCCGGTGCCCACGCGGCAGATCGGGGCCGCCGCGATGGTCATCGAGGCGCACCAGCCCGGCGACCCGGAGTCCGCCGGCGGCGTTTCGGGACAGCCGGATGGTCAGGGTGGTGGCCGCAGCCGGCATCGCCCACACACGCGTGGCGACCTCGACCAGCGTCGTCGGCTCGACCGCGGCCACACACATGTGCAGGCGCATCGAGCTCACCTCATTCCAGGCCTCGGTCACCTCGTCGGGGGAACAACCGCCGGTGAGTTGATCGGTGACCGAGGAGATCTCGGCGGCCGACAACGCCGAAACGGTCAGTCCCTGCTCGGCGAGGCGCGCGATGACCCGACGGGTGGTGATCGTCGCCGCACGCAACGCACCCACCGCACCGCCGCCGCGTCGGGCGATGGCGTCCGGACAGTCCCGGGGATCCAGTCGCAAGATCACCACGGTGGTACGCAGGGCGGTGGCCGGCAGCGGACCCAGCGTGGCGCGATAAGCCGCCGCGGCGCGGTCCCGGCCCCAGGCGCGGCCACCGTGCCCGACGATGTCGATCGATGCCAGCGGAATGTCGTAGGGATCGATGCACTCGGCCAGCACCTCGAGTGGGATCTGTTGTCCCCATGGGTCGCGCGGCGTCGCGGAGTCCGGGGTGAGGAACGTGGTATCGGGCCCGCACGGATGAACGCGGATCGCGGTGATCAGGGTGTGGCCGACCCAGCGTGCGCCGATGGGGGTCTCGGCGTCGGGTGCGCATCCCGCGCCGGCGGGGGTCTGCCGGGCCGGTGGGATGTCGAACGGTGCCGGGATCAGATCGGTCGAGCGTCGTCGGGCCCGCGTCCAGGTGAACGAGATCCGGCGTCCCAGCCGGGACATCGGGGAGATCCCACCACGGCACGGCACAAGGGTCAGGCACACCACCGCGAGGATCGCCAGGGCGACCCATCCCCACCGTGAGCCCGACGCCGCCCAGACCGCCAGCCCGACGAACAGCAGGACCTCGCCGACGACCACGGTGGTCGGGATCGGTGGCCTGCGAATGCGATCACGGCGATGTGCGATGGGCGGATCGGTGCGCACATCGGCGTCCGGAGCCGACGGCGCGTCAACGAGTGTCATCATGGTCCCCCTGCTCCCCGCCTCACGGCGCTGATGTATCGGCTAGGCTACTACCTCACCGACCGGGTGAACCGGTGTTGGCGCAGTTCGACATTCGAGCCCGCCGACGGGAACCGATCGGGCTCGGGATGCGTCTGATCAGGTATCGGCGCGGTGTGTGGATCGGGGGGTGGGGGTCGATGGCGCGGCAATTGACGACCAAGGCGCAGGTCAACGGCTATCGTTTCCTGCTCAGCCGACTGGAGCACGCCCTGGTCCGGCGCGACGCCCGGATGCTGCACGACCCCATGCGCTCTTCCGTGCGGGCACTTGCGCTCGGCACCGTCCTGACGGTGTTGGCACTGGCCGGATTCGGCATCTGGGGCCTGATCCGTCCACAGGGGACGGTGGGACAGGCATCGATCCTGGTCGGCAAACAGAGCGGTGGGATGTACGTCGTCGTCGACGAGAAGGTGCATCCGGTACTGAATCTGGCCTCGGCCCGACTGATCACAGGCAGTGACAGCGCACCGAAGTCGGTTGCCGACTCGGCGTTGTCGGCGTATCCGCGGGGTCCGCTGCTCGGGATCCCGGGGGCGCCGGCCGCCCTGCCCGCCAGCGCGCACCGCGACACGTCGGTGTGGAGTGTGTGCGACCGCCCCGGATCCGGTGAGGACACCACGCGTCGGCTGGCGGTCATCGTCGACCGGCCGGCCACCGGTGCACAGATCGCACCGGCCGGACCGCAGGACGCGGTGTTGGTGACCGATGGTCGGGCAACGTTTCTGGTCTACCAGGTGGTCCGCGGTGAGCATTCGGTACCGGTACGCGCCGAGGTCGACATGTACGACGCCGCCGTGACGCGGGCGTTCGGTCTCGCCGATGAGACGCCCCGCCCGGTCGGCGTCGGTGTCCTCAACACCCTGCCCGAGGTGGCCCCGTTGGCCGTGCCGCGGATCGGTGGCGCCGGAACGCCCTCGGACCTGCCAATTCCCGACGTGTCGGTGGGCTCGGTGATCCGCACCGTCGGGGTGAACGGTCATCTCGACTACTACGTCGTGCTCACCGAGTCCGTCCAGCCGATCGGCGAGGCCACCGCGGAGATGCTGCGGCTGGCCGATCCCGGCAGCCCGGCCGAGGTGCCGACCCGGTCGCCGGCCTCGGTTAACGCCGCACCCCGCAGCGATTCGCTGCCGGTAACCGAATTTCCCTCGCACGCACCACATCTGGTGTCATCGGCAACGGCTCCGATGATGTGTTCGGTATGGTCACGCGGCTCCGCGGACCCGACGGCGCGGACTTCCCTGCTCCTCGGGCGTGGACTTCCGCTGTCCGCGGGAGTCGAAGTGGTGACACCGGCCGGCGCCGACGGTCCCGGGCCGCTGATCGACGAGGTGTACCTGCCCGCGGGCTCGGGTGAGTTCATCCAGACGACCGGCAATGAAGACGACAGCACCCGCACGGAATCGTTGTTCTACCTGAATGATTCGGGTGTCCGGTTCGGCGTCGCGGACATGGCCACGGCGCAGGTGCTCGGACTCGGTACGACCCCGGCGCCGGTACCCTGGGCCGTCGCGTCGCTGCTCGTCGCGGGCCCGACACTGTCGCGTCACGATGCGTTGGTGGCCCATGACGGTATCGCGGCGGATCCGTCGGGTCGGGCCGTGCCGGAACCGGAGAACTGAGCCGGCGGAGGTCGGGCGGGTCAGAGCACCGATCGGCCCGGCCGGCACGTCACACCGGCGTGACCGGACCACCCATGATGTTGCCGACGATACCGCGAATGATGTTGGTACCGTCCTCGTCTCGCAGTTCGGCGTACCACTGCGAGGTCTTCTCCGGATCCTTGCCGTGAGTGACATCGCATCGTTTCCGTGCGCGCAGGACGAGATCTCCCGCCCGCTCGGCGCGGGTCTTCTCGTACTCGGCGAGCGCGGCATGAACGTCGTCGGGATGGTCGGCGAAGGCGAATTGCAGTGCCACGGCATCCTCCATCGCCGAGCAGCCGCCCTGACCGATGTCGGGTGTCGTGTTGTGGGCGGCATCGCCGAGCACGGCGACACGTCCCTTGACCCACGTGTGAAACGGGTCGAGGTCGAGGATCTCGACCCGGTTGGTCGTCGCCGGATCGAGTGTCTCGATCAGTTTCTGGACCCCGGGGGCCCAGTCGGCGAACTCCTCGGCAAGGACCTCCCGCGCCGTTCCCCGTTCGAAGGGAACACCTTCGGGCATCGGGACGTCGAAGAAGAAGTAGAAGCGGTCACCGGCGATGGGCATCACCGAAACGCGCCGACTGTCACCGACGTAGGTGGTCCACTCCGTCGCCGGGCCGATCTCGTCGTCGACGGCGACGAGACCGTTGAAGTTGACGTAGCCGGCGTAGCGGCGGGTGACCGGGCCGCCGAGCACGTACTCGCGTGTCAGTGATTTCGCACCATCGGCCCCGATGACCAGGTCGGCCGAATCGGTGCTGCCGTCGGCGAATTCGACGGTGGCGGCATCGGGTCCGTCGCTGACCGACACCATCTTCTTGCCGAAGTGGATGTCGTCGATGCCGTAGGCCTTCATCAGCATCAGCTGCAGTTCGGCCCGCGCCACCGGATACGGGCGCTGGCCGACCTCGTCGATGAGAGGCTGCATCGAGAAACGACACATGGTCTCACCGGTGTGGGCGTCGACGTAGCTCATCGTCTCGACGATGCCGCCGAGTTCGGCGACCTCGTTCTCGAGGCCGAGGTGATTGAGGCACAGGACACCGTTGGACCACACCGAGATCGCGGCACCGACCGGCTTGTTCTCCGTGACCTGTTCGTAGACCTCGATATCCACGCCGAGCTTCTTCAGGGCGATGGCTGCACTGAGCCCACCCATACCGGCACCGATGATGATCGCCTTCACGCTGACTTCCTTTCACCTGACCCCTCCCAGGCTAATTCGGTGACGGGTTTCGTGCGCGCCGAGCAGAACTCGCGCACGCGGTCTCAGCGCGGGCCGATGCCGGCGGCGAGGGTGCGGATGAAGTGTTCCCATTGGTCGGCGATGGTCGCGAGATCGAGGCCGACGACCTCGGTGAGGTGGGCGACCGCAGACGCTCCGAGGGGAGCCTGGATCGCGATCGCGAGCGCGTCGACCTGATCACCGAATCCCATCTGGCGCAACAGGATCTGAATGTGTTGCGTCGACGAGCGCCAGACCGGGTGCTTCATGAACTCGCCGTTGTCGGCGCCGGCCTCGAGCAGGATGTCGAGGTGATCGGTGGTCATCTTCAGCCGGGCCCGGCCGTAGGCGAGCAGCCGGTCGAGGGGCGGCGCGCCCGGGCCGAGCGGGGACGGACCGGACAGGTACGCCTGCTGCAATTCGGATTCGGAGTGATCGAGGAGGGCATGCATGAGTCCGGTCCGGCTACCGAACCGACGGAACACGGTGCCCTTGCCGACACCGGCCTCCGCGGCGACGGCATCCATGGTCACCGCGGCCGCGCCGCGGGTGTCGATGAGGTTCTTGGCCGCGGCCAGCAACAGCCGGCGGTTGCGGGCTGCATCGGCGCGTTCGGTCTCACCCGGTGCGGTGAGATGCAGAGGAATCGCGTTCTGCTCGTCGGACACGTGATGAACCTAACTCTTGACGCCGTGGCGAAATATTCGGACCGTGGTCCGGTTGATTCTATCAACTTGTTTTGACCATAGGAGGAGCAACATGACCGATTCGATCGTTACCGTCGTCGCCCTGGTGGGCAGCCTGCGCCGCGACTCGATCAACCGTCGCCTGGCCCAGGCGGCCGCCGACAACCCGCCGGCCGGTGTGACGGTGACCGTCGTCGAGGGCCTGGACCGCCTGCCGTTCTACAACGAGGACATCGATGCCGGTGACCTCGACGCTGCCGTGGTGGCGCTGCGCGAGGACGTCGCCGCGGCCGATGCGGTCCTCATCGCGACGCCCGAGTACAACGGCACCATCCCGGCGGTCCTGAAGAACGCCATCGACTGGCTGTCGCGTCCCTACGGTCAGGGCGCGATGACCGAGAAGCCGGTCGGCGTCATCGGGGCCGCGCTGGGTCGCTATGCCGGAACCTGGTCGCGTGAGGACACCCGCAAGGCCGTCGGCATCGCCGGCGGACGCGTCGTCGAGGACATCGACTTCGGGTTGGCGACCGCCGGCCTCGCCGACGGTGCGCTGCCGGCCGAGGTGATCGACGATGTGGTCGGCGCGGTGCGGGTGCTGGCCGATCAGGTGCCCGCACGCGTCTGACGTCGTCGCTCGTAGGCATCCACGAGGCGTGTCCCGGATCTGCTCCGGGCGCGCCTCGCGGCGTCTCCGGTGGCCGGCGTCCGGTCGTCGGTATCACCACCGGGTGCGACACGCCCAACGCGTCCTGGACACGCCGGGATTTGAGATTGCGTACCTGCCGCGACCAGCGAGTTTCATGAATGTGATTCACAACTTCTAGTGGTGCTCGGAAATGTCAGACACTAGGTGTAGTGTTCTCAACACCAGCCGGACCGAGACGCGAGAGTGCCGTAGCGGTAGGAGAAGTTCGATACACGCAGTGACCTGCGTCACGATCTTCACGCTGGGAAATCGGGCTCTGAGGGGTCCGTGACCATACCCGACCGACGAGCATCTGCTGATCATCACGTGACACGAGGAGCGTTCTGCGAATGGCGATCACCGTCTACACCAAGCCGGCGTGCGTGCAGTGCAATGCGACCTACAAGGCCCTGGACAAGCATGGCCTGGAGTACGAGGTCGTCGACATCAGTCAGGACGACGAGGCGCGCGACTACGTCATGGCACTCGGGTACCTGCAGGCACCGGTTGTCGTCGTCGGCGACGACCACTGGTCGGGCTTCCGCCCGGACCGCATCAAGGCCCTCGCCGCCGCCGCTGCCTGACGCGATCGCCAATGCCGATCCGGAGGGGAAGTCGGGATCGGCCGGGCTCGCGCGCAGCACGTGGACGCGGTTGCCTGCCCTGTGAGTGATTCCGGGGCAGGCAACCGGACCACAACTTTCGAGAAGAAGACCTCAGCGGCCGCAGATGGCCGTTCACGATCCGGCAGGGCGGTGGGAGAGATGGTGGAACGGCCGACCGGCACACCGCCGCTCATCGTGTATTTCTCCTCGGTGTCGGAGAACACCCATCGTTTCGTCGAGAAGCTGCGGCTGCCCGCGGTGCGCATCCCGCTGATCGACCGGGGCGGCCCAAACGCGGGGAACGCAGAGGCCGGGAGCGCAGAGGCCGGGAACGCCGCAGGCAGGATCGGTTCCTTCGAGGTCGACCAGCCGTACGTGTTGATCTGTCCCACCTATGGGGGCGGTAAGTCCTCCTCGATGGTCGGCGGTGGCTTCGTCCCCAAGCAGGTCATCCGCTTCCTCAACAACCCCCGCAACCGCTCGCGCATCCGTGCGGTGATCGCGGCCGGCAACACCAACTTCGGCGAGGAGTACTGCCTTGCCGGCGACATCATCGCGCGCAAGTGCTCGGTGCCCTACCTCTATCGATTCGAATTGATGGGGACCGAGCACGACGTCACCCGGGTCCGTGAGGGACTGGCGGAGTTCGGCGCCACCATGGTCGCCGAACTGCGTGAACCGGAAATGTCAGACCCCACGCCTATCGTGTGCGGGTGAGGGGTTCGCACCCCACCCCACGGTCCCATCAGCCAGCACGTCCACCAACCAGCACGCCCATCACCCGTTCGACACCCACCAACAGGAGAGTCTCCGTGTCGCCCACCACTTCTGTCTCCGACGTGACCACCGACACCACCACCTCGGCGAGCAAGTCCGGCGTGCACGCGGGACCGGCCGGACACGATCCGGGCGAACTCGATTACCACGCGCTCAACGCGATGCTGAACCTGTACGACGCCGACGGTCGTATCCAGTTCGAGAAGGACCGCGAGGCGGCGCATCAGTACTTCCTGCAGCACGTCAACCAGAACACGGTGTTCTTCCACGACCTCGACGAGAAACTCGATTACCTCATCGAGGAGAATTATTACGAGCCCGAGGTTCTCGAACGCTACGACCGTGAATTCGTCAAGCTTCTCTTCGGGCACGCGTACGCCAAGAAGTTCCGATTCCCGACCTTCCTCGGCGCATTCAAGTACTACACCAGCTACACGCTGAAGACCTTCGATGGCAAGCGCTACCTCGAGAGGTTCGAGGATCGCGTCTGCATGGTGGCGTTGACCCTGGCCGACGGTGACACAACGCTGGCACGCAATCTCGTCGACGAAATCATGGAAGGCCGTTTTCAGCCGGCGACTCCGACATTTCTGAATTCGGGAAAAAAGCAGCGCGGTGAGCCCGTAAGTTGTTTTCCGGCCGGGACTCCGGTCGATACCGAGCACGGCCCCCAGGCCATCGAAACACTCAAGCCCGGCGATCGGGTGCTCTCCCACGACGGCACGTATGCCGCCGTGGAGAAGCTGATCGAGAACCCCAATGATCAAGCGCTGGTGTCGATTTCGCACTTCGGACACAAGGAGCCGATCCTCTGCACGCCGGAGCATCCGATCCTGGTCTGGACAACGCGGGAAGTAGACACCATCATCGGCGGCGATGGCGCCGACATCTTCAACGGCTTTGTGTGGCTCGCGGCCAAGGACATCGATCCGTCGGACTTCATCGTCACCACGGCACCCTCTCAGGGGCGGCCAGTGCGACGCCACGACCTGATGGCGTACGTGGGGGAGGGGACATACGAGGAAGTCGATGGGCTGATCCAGAAGGTCAACTCCGACAAGAAGCACCGAAACAAGCAGCGTCACAGCCAGACGTTCAACTCGGTCAATCGGTATGTCGAAGAGTCCTATGACCTCGGATTGATCCTCGGTTGGTATGTGGCCGAGGGGCATGTTTCCAAGCGCTCAACGAACAGATCCGTGCCCAACGGTGTGCACTTCACCTTGGGTGCACATGAACTCTTCTATCAGAACGATCTCGCGGACGCCTTCAAGCGAGTCTTCGCGACCGACTTGCGGGTCCATGAGAGCGTCAGCGACCATTCGGTCCGAATGGTGTGCAACAGCAAGGTGATCGCGGAGCTGCTGCTCTCCCTTGCTGGGACCGGCTTCGGTGACAAGCGGCTTTCGGCGGATGTGCTCACCGCAGATGAGGAGTTCCAACGTGGACTGCTCATCGGGCTCTTCCGGGGCGACGGCTGCTCAACCACCGGTGGAATGATGGTGGATCTGGTGAATCCTGAACTGGTCGACCAGGTTCAGTTGATTCTGCGACGACTCGGCATCATGTCCACCGTCCGGCGCTACGTCAACCAGGCGGGCAACATCACGGGTCAGGCATTCGTTCCCGGTACTCCGGGTACCAACGAGGATTTCATTTTCGACGTCGGGAAGAACCTGCACAACTATGTCGGTCGCAAGGGCGCCCTACGGACGACCTATCAGGTGGTCCACGGCCGCCATGTCTATGGCATTCGTGAGCTGAAGCACACCGATCAGACTCCCGAGAAGGTGTACAACCTCCACGTCGAGGGGACCCACACGTATTCGATTCATGGGACCGTGGTCCATAATTGTTTCTTGTTGCGAATCGAAGACAACATGGAATCCATTGGGCGGTCGATCAATTCGGCATTGCAGCTGTCCAAACGCGGTGGTGGCGTCGCCCTTTTGTTGTCGAATATCCGCGAGCACGGTGCGCCCATCAAGAAAATCGAGAATCAATCGTCGGGCGTTATTCCGATCATGAAATTGCTCGAGGATTCTTTTTCCTATGCCAATCAGCTCGGCGCGCGTCAGGGTGCCGGTGCGGTCTACCTGCATGCGCATCACCCCGATATCTACCGCTTTCTCGACACCAAGCGGGAGAACGCGGATGAGAAGATCCGCATCAAGACCCTGAGCCTGGGCGTGGTGATCCCCGACATCACCTTCGAGCTCGCCAAGAACAACGACGACATGTACCTGTTCAGCCCGTACGACGTCGAACGTGTCTACGGCAAGCCGTTCGCCGACGTCAACGTGACCGACACCTACCACGAGATGGTGGAGGACAAGCGGATTCGCAAGACGAAGATCAAGGCGCGCGAATTCTTCCAGACCCTCGCCGAGCTGCAGTTCGAATCGGGCTACCCCTACATCATGTTCGAGGACACGGTGAACCGGGCCAACCCGATCGACGGCAAGATCACCCACTCCAATCTGTGCTCGGAGATCCTGCAGGTGTCCACGCCCTCGACGTTCAACGACGATCTGTCCTATTCCCATGTGGGCAAGGACATCTCGTGCAACCTCGGGTCGCTGAACATCGCCAAGACGATGGATTCACCCGACATCGGCGCGACCATCGAAACCGCGATCCGTGGCCTGACCGCCGTCAGTGACCAGACGGCGATCACCTCGGTGCCCTCGATCGAGAAGGGCAACAACGACTCTCACGCGATCGGCCTCGGCCAGATGAATCTGCACGGCTATCTCGCCCGGGAGCGGATCTTCTACGGTTCCGAGGAGGGTGTGGACTTCACGAACATCTACTTCTACACGGTGCTGTTCCACGCCCTGCAGGCGTCGAACACCATCGCCCGCGAGCGCGGCAAGGCGTTCGCCGGCTTCGAGAAGTCGACGTACGCAACAGGCGAGTTCTTCGACAAGTACACCGAGCAGGTGTGGGAGCCGACGACGCAGCGTGTGCGAGAGCTGTTCGCCGAGGCCGACATCCACATCCCGACCCAGGATGACTGGCGGGTGCTGAAGGCATCGGTCGCCGAATACGGGATCTACAACCAGAACCTGCAGGCGGTGCCGCCGACCGGATCGATCAGCTACATCAACCATTCGACCAGCTCGATCCACCCGGTCGCCGCCAAGGTCGAGATCCGCAAGGAAGGCAAGATCGGTCGCGTCTACTACCCGGCGCCGTTCATGGACAACGACAACCTGGAGTACTACCAGGATGCCTATGAGATCGGCTACGAGAAGATCATCGACACCTATGCCGCGGCGACCCAGCACGTCGATCAAGGCCTGAGCCTGACCCTGTTCTTCAAGGACACCGCCACCACTCGTGACGTCAACAAGGCACAGATCTACGCGTGGCGCAAGGGAATCAAGACGCTGTACTACATCCGACTGCGTCAGATGGCTCTCGAGGGCACCGAGGTTGAGAACTGCGTGTCGTGCATGCTGTGATGGGCACCCTGTAACAGGCCGCGACATCGGGGGTGCGGATGGCCGAGAAGAAGATCGACTACCGGAAGCGGCCGGCACCGGGGAGTACGCCGGTACCGCCGGTCCAGTCCGGGTGGCCGGTGCCGCCCGCGCAGCACGCTCCGGCGGCCGCGTCGGGGTGGCCCGCGCCGCCCGTCGCGCCGGCCCCACCCGCTCAACCCGGGTGGCCGGGGCAGGCCGCGCAACCGGCCCCGCCGGTAACCGCACCGCGGCCGGTGCCGACCGAGGTGGGCGTCGTCGGCGCCGCGCCCCCGAGTTGGACCACCTTCTGGGTGTTCGGGTCGGTCGTCGGCGTGCTGCTCCTGCTGGCACTGATCTTCGTGGCCACGGGTTCGGCGGTCGGCGTGTTCTTCTTCGGTTTCGTGGGGGGCATCCTGGGCTTGCTGTACCTGCTGTCGCTCTGGGGAGCCCGGTCGGTGATCGGTAAACCCCAGGTGACCGCCGGTGCTGCCGGAATCTGGGCTCCGCGATTCCAATTGCGCTGGGATCAGGTCAGGGCCCTGGATTTCGTCTCCAACGGCCGCGAGTACTCGAAGATCGATCCCCACAAGACCAGTGTGGCGAAACGACAGATGACCTCGCTGGTGGTCACCTCGCGTGAGCGCGGCGCCAACGGTCGACCCGTGCAGTACGGAACGACCCTGTGCTTCAACCACTCCCACAATTACGAGGAGTTCCGTCAGGCGGTCCGAAGACTCGCCCCGCACGTCGAGTTCCGGACGGACGTGAGTGTCGAGGACACCGTTCTCGACCCGGCGGTCCAGCAGGCGGTGCAGCAGCAGCTGGCGTCGACCGGTCGCCTGGTGGTCACCACCAAACGTGGCAAGGAGAAGATGTCCTTCGACCGAAACGGCGCCACCCTCGGACGCAACTTCGCGCCGTGGCCGGAGATCACCGCTGCGGTGGCGGTCATCGACCTCCACACCGACCGGACCGGGGGAATCTCCACCACCACCCGGACGCAGACACTGGTGCTCCTGACCAATCAAACGAATCCCAACGGCCAAGAACGCCGGTTCCGGCACTCCTACGACGAATCGTTCCAGCCACCCATCGAGTATCTCCTGCCGGTGCTGCGTCAGTTGGCGCCGCACATCCAGGTGGCCGACCAGCGCTGAGGGTAGCCTGCGACGGATGACACCCGAACGCTGGCTCGACGCCATCCGGCTGGAGAGTGATCGGCTCGCCGCCACCACCCCCGCATCGCTCACCCTGCCGGTGCCGACATGTCCCGGCTGGACCGTTCACGACCTCCTCGGACACGTCGGCGCCGTCCATCGCTGGGCCGCCGACCGCCTGATGGAGACGCGACTGTACCGCGGATACGACGGAATCCCGGTCCCCGAGGGCGCCGCGGTGATCGACTGGTACGCGGCCGGACGCGACCTTCTCGTCGACGCGTTGATCTCACGCGACCCGGACTCCCCGGCGAAGACCTTCGTCGGCGAGCGGACCGTGGCCTTCTGGTATCGGCGCCAAGCCCACGAATTGGCGGTGCATCGCTGGGATCTGGAATCGGCCACCGCGCCGGCAGCCCAGGCACCGATCGAGGCCGACCTCGCCGCCGACGGCATCGACGAGTGGCTGGAGGTGTTCGTTCCGCGTTTCATCGCCGCCGGCGACCCCGTGCCCGACGAGGTGCTGGGCCGCACGATCCACCTGCACGCCCACGACCACACCGACCGTCACTGGGTGCTGCGCCCGACCGCCGAGCGATTCGATGTGTCCGACGAGCCCGCGGAGGCAGACGTCGCCATCCGCGCGACCGCCGATGATCTGCTGCTCACCGTCTGGCATCGACGCGCCCTGGACGACGCGGACGTCGTCGGTGACCGTGACCTCGCCGGTGCCGCACTCGAACTCGTCCATGTCACCTGAGGCGTCATCCGAGCCCACCGGCGCCGACCTCATCATCCGTTCGGCGCGGATCATGTCCGAGGATGGCACGGTCACCGAACCCGTCGACATCAGGATCGCCGGTGGCCGGGTCGCCGACATCGGCGGGGTCACCGCGCACGGGCAGTCGGCCCGCGAACTCGATGCCGGCGGGCGGTGGGTGATCCCCGGACTCTGGGATCACCACGTGCACGTCACCCAGTGGGCGCGGTGGGGTGAGCGGCTCGACGTCTCCGGCTGCACTGCACCGCAGGCGGTGATCGATCGGGTGCACCACCACATCGAGGAGGTGGATTCGTCGTCCGGGCAACAGGATTCGCGCGTGATCCTCGGTGTCGGACACCGACCGTCGCAGTGGTCGGAGCCGGCGTCGGTGACCGCACTCGACGCGGTGTCCGGACGGCATCCGGTGATCCTGATCTCCGGTGATGCCCACAGCGGCTGGCTCAACAGCCGAGCACTGCAGGTCTGCGGCCTCGAGCACCGCACGGGCCTCGTCGACGAGAACGAGTGGTTCGCGGTGTTCGCGCGCCTCGACGAGATCGCACCGACGCAGACCCCGGAGTTCGATCAGGTGCAGCGGGCGATGACCGCGGCCCTGACCCGCGGCATCGTCGGGATCACCGACCTCGAATTCGCCGGCGCACATCGCGTCTGGCCGGAGCGGATCGCCGCCGGCATGATTGCGCCCCGCATCCGCGCCGGGTTCTACCCCGACGCCCTCGACGAGGTCCTCGGGTCCGGTCTGCCCGGTTCTGGTCTGCGCACCGGTGACCCGTTGGCGCACAACGTTCTTCTCGGTCCGCTGAAGATGATCACCGACGGTTCGCTGGGATCGTTGACGGCGCACTGCTGCGACCGCTACGCACCCGAACCCCATCCATTCGGCAAGCAGAACTTCTCCGGTGCCCAGATCCGGGAATTGCTCTCGCGCGCCACCGCGGGTGGCCTCGACGTCGCGGTGCACGCCATCGGCGACGCCGCGGTCACCGAGGCGCTCGATGCCTTCGGGGTGACCGGCGCCCATGGCAGCATCGAACACGCCCAGTTGATGCGCCGCGACGACCTCGTCCGGATGGCCGGCCTCGGGGTGGTGGCGAGCGTGCAACCCGCGCATCTCCTCGACGACCGCGCTGTCACCGAACGTGTCTGGGCGGATCGGGCCGATCGGTGCTTTCTGCTGCAGAGCATGCATCGGGCCGGGGTGGCCCTCGCGCTCGGATCGGACGCGCCGATCGCGCCCCTGGATCCGTGGCTGGCCATCGACGCCGCGGTGTGGCGCGCCGAACCCGGTGAGCCGGCGTGGAATGCCGCCGAACGACTGACCGTCGGACAGGCGTTGTTCTCCTCGACCAACGGGGCGCCGCCGCTCGCCGTGGGGTCGCTCGGCGACGTCGTGCTGCTCGACGACGATCCGTTCGGTGTGCGGCCCCGCGACGTGCGGGTGGCGGCGACCGTCATCGGTGGTGATCCGGTGTGGTCTGCCCTGGGATGAGTGGCGACCAGCCACCCATGATTTGGGGCCTCGTGCGTCACACCATCCCCAGATGTTGTGGTTTTTCACGATCTTGGCGTCGGATCGAGTGTCGGTCCACGATGGCCGGGCGCGACGGCCTAGATTGGTCCTATCGCTCATCGCACCAGCCGCGCTGCGGCGAACTGCGGACACCGACCCGAATCCACCCATCGACCCCGAGGAACAGATGACGGCCACCTCTCACAGCCCCGCCGACGGCGCCCCCATCAAGCTGGTCAGCCGGGTCTCGGCGATCAACTGGAACCGCGTCCCCGATGAGAAGGACGCCGAGGTCTGGGATCGCCTGACCGGAAACTTCTGGCTGCCGGAGAAGGTTCCGGTGTCCAACGACATCCCGTCGTGGAACACGCTGACGGAGTACGAAAAGCAGCTCACCATGCGGGTGTTCACCGGTCTGACGCTGCTCGACACCATCCAGGGCACCGTCGGTGCGGTCTCGCTCATCCCGGATGCGACGACGCCGCATGAAGAGGCGGTGCTCACCAACATCGCGTTCATGGAGTCGGTGCACGCCAAGAGCTACAGTTCGATCTTCTCCACCCTGTGCTCGACCAAGGAGATCGACGAGGCCTTCCGCTGGTCGGAGGAGAATGACCAGCTGCAGCGCAAGGCGCAGATCGTCATGGACTACTACCGCGGCGAGGATCCGCTCAAGCGCAAGGTGGCCTCGACGCTGCTGGAGTCGTTCCTCTTCTACTCCGGTTTCTATCTGCCGATGTACTGGTCGTCGCGCGCCAAGCTCACCAACACCGCTGACCTGATCCGGCTGATCATCCGCGACGAGGCGGTGCACGGCTACTACATCGGCTACAAGTATCAGCGTGGTCTGGAGACGCAGAGCGCGCAGCGTCGCCAGGAACTCAAGGACTACACCTTCGAGTTGCTCTTCGAGCTCTACGACAACGAATCCGATTACACCGAGGCGCTCTACGACGAGGTCGGTCTCACCGAGGACGTCAAGAAGTTCCTGCGCTACAACGCGAACAAGGCGCTGATGAACCTCGGCTACGAGGCGATGTTCCCGAAGGACGAGACCGACGTGAACCCGGCGATCCTGTCGGCCCTGTCACCCAACGCCGACGAGAATCACGACTTCTTCTCCGGGTCCGGTTCGAGTTACGTCATCGGCAAGGCCGTCAACACCGAAGACGAGGACTGGGACTTCTAGCGGGGCACAACCGAAGGACGTCGATGGCGGCTCCCGGGCGGTCAGCAGCGCCGAAGCCGGGGTTGACCGTGACCCGGTTCCGGACCTCGATGATCATGCAGGTCATCTTCATCGGCACGGCCCTTGTCATCGTGGTGACCACCCTGGCCGGGACTCTCGCGTCAGGCGGCAGTACGACGGGTGTGGTGGTCGTGATCGTGATGTTCGTGGTCATCGCACTGCTCGTGTGGTGGATACTGCGTCGCCGAACGCTGATGGTGATCGCCGTCGACGCCACCACGCGAGCCGGATATGTCGAGAAGCCTGCACGCGGCACGGACGCGGGGTGGCGAATCCCGTTGTCCGACATCACGCGTGCGCATGTGGCCATGCATACGAAGTGGGTCGGGTCGGGAGATGCTCGCACCCAGAAGAAGCGCCAACTCCTCGGCCTCGAGACCCAGGCGTGGGTACCGACGTGGCATGCGCACCCTGCCGCCGACCCGCGGTGGTTTCCCGACCTACCGGATCGCGCTCGCCAGTACGTCGTCCACATGGGTTCATCGGGTGGCTACGGGCGACGACGCCGGCGAATTGTCGCCGCCTTCGAGCCCAGCCGGGTGGAGGTTGTTCTGCACGAGCGCAATGAATGAGCGAGGGTAGCGGCCCCTTGACGGTCCTTCACTCCTCGACGAGCCGGTCGTACAGGTCACCGAGCTCATCGACCGCCTCGGCGATGTCACCCGGCGCCACCCCGGATGCCCGCAGGGCCGCCCGCAACGCCGCGGTGTCGAGGTCGGTCATCGGATTCATCCGCGGCGGTGACGGCAGCGGGGGAGCGGTCGCGCCGGTGCCGTAGAAGTCGACGGTCGGTGGTGCAGAACGCGATTCGGTCCACACGAGCGGATTGTCGGGGAGCCCGGACGGTTCTCCGGACACGTCCTCGATGGCCGCGAGCAGTTCGGGTAACGATGTTCCCATCAGCGTGAGCAGTGTCAGCGGGGTGCGGTCGATCTCGGCCGCGATCTCATAGGTCACCGTCAGTACGTGGATGCAGCGACCCGAGGAGTCCGGGCACGTGCAGTCACCGACGATGTCGGCACTTTCGGTGGGCAGCAACAACTCTCCGAGCGTGTCGGGTTGCTCGCCACGGGCCAGATACATCACGTCGGTGATGCCGCCGGCCGCGGCCAGCAGCGAGACCACCGTGGTGGCGTCGACGGTGCGAACCTCGAGGAACACCTCGAAGGGGTCGAGTTGACTGCCCTCGACGACCGCGGTCACCATTCCATCACCGATGGACACCCGATGCGCATTCCGATCGCGAAAGTAGCTGCGCGCCTTCGTGATCTTGCGGTTCTCGACGATCTCGGAGGTGACCTGCCCACCCGGTCGGCCCTCGACGACGTCGACCAGGGCCCGGGACCACGGCGTCAACGCATAACCGCGGACCGGGGTGGTGCCACGCCGCGCACTCATTCGCTCACCGCCTCGTCGCGGAGCCGGAACAGTTCGAACAGTTCGTCGTCGCCGAGGTCACCCATCCAGTTCTCGCCCGTCGACACCGTCAGCCGGGACAACTCGCGCTTCTTGGCGATGAGGTCGTCGACGCGTTCCTCGAGGGTGCCCACGCAGACGAAGCGCCGCACGTGCACCCGCTGGGTCTGACCGATCCGGTAGGCACGATCGGTGGCCTGGTCCTCCACGGCCGGATTCCACCACCGATCCACGTGCACAACGTGATTGGCGGCGGTCAGGTTGAGTCCGGTGCCGCCGGCCTTGAGCGTGGCCACCAGAATCGGCGGCCGCGCGGAGCCGTCACCGCGCTGGAACCGCTCGACCAGCAGGTCACGCTCGCCGCGTGGCAGACCACCGTGCAGCAACGGGATCTCGGTGCCCAGCACCTCGGTCAGCCACGACGAGACCAGTTCGCCGAACACGGCGAACTGGGTGAACAGCAACCCCTGATCACCTTCGGCGACCAGGGTGGTGACGATGTCGGAGAGGAGTTCGAGCTTGCCCGACCGATGGTGGCCGCGGCGCAGTATCGCCGATCCGTCACCGAGGTAATGCGCCGGATGATTGCAGATCTGTTTGAGCCGGGTCAGTGCGGCGAGGACCGTGCGGCGCCGCAGCGCGCGCTGCTGCTTGTCGGCCAGGGCGGCCATCAGATCGTCGATCACCGCGCGGTAGAGGGCGGCCTGCTCGACGGTGAGGTTGGCCCGCACGGTGAGCTCGTTCTTCTCCGGCAGATCGGAGACGACGGCCGGATCGGTCTTCTCCCGCCGCAGGATGAACGGGCGGGTGAGGGTGGCCAGCCGACGGACGGCGGCCGGATCCCGATCCCGCTCAATGGGTTCGGCGAAGCGGTTGCGAAACGCCGAGGCCGAGCCCAGCAGCCCGGGATTGACCAGGTCGATCACCGCACGCAGGTCCTCGAGGCGGTTCTCCACCGGGGTTCCGGTCAGGGCGATGCGGTGAGCGGCGGGGATGGCGCGCAGTGCGCGGGCTGCGGCCGTCCGGACGTTCTTCACGTGTTGCGCCTCGTCGACGATGACGTGCCGCCACCGATGCGCGGACAGTAGATCGCGATCGCGGGCGGCGAGGGCGAACGTCGTCAGCACCACGTCGATGCCGGAATGGACCGCGGTGAACGCGGCACCCTTGGATCGTCCGGCGCCGTGATGGACGGTCACCCGCAGATCCGGTGCGAACCGTTCCAACTCGTGGACCCAGTTGCCGACCACCGACATCGGACACACGATCAGCGAGGGCGCGCTGTCGCTTTCGTCTCCACCATCGTCGCGTGCGTCGTACTCGTGACACAGCAGCGCGATGATCTGCAGCGTCTTGCCCAGGCCCATGTCGTCGGCGAGGACGCCACCGATGCCCTGGCCGGACAGGTACGCCAGCCACTCCAGGCCGCGGTGCTGATAGGGCCGCAACACCGCGTGCAGCGACGCCGGGGCCGCCACCGGGACCGGGGCCATCGTGCCCGTCTCGGCGATGGCATCGAGCCAGGCCAGTCCCTGCACCGAGGTCACCGGTACCGGCACGCGGTCGGTGTCGTGCGCGACCATGTCGAGCAGCTCACCCATGTCGGGTGTGTGCCCGGACGTCCGCAGCGCGCGTTGCGCCGCGATGAAGGCGGCCGCGCGGGTCAGCGCGGCGCCCTCGGCGCGTACCCACACCCCGCGGATGCGCACCAGATCGCCCTTCTGACGCGACAATTCGTCGAGATCGGCGTCGCTGAGCGTGATGGCGTCCGGGCCGTCACCCAGGGCGAGTCGCCACTCGAACTCACGGATCTCGCGCAGGCCCACCATGCGGGCCGGGGCGCCACCGCCGGTCACCGGGGCCGCCCGCACCCCGAGGGTGGGCCGCACCTCGGCGATGGTGCGGGGGAGCAGGACCGGGAGGCCTGCCTCAGCCAATGCCTGTGCGCCGCTGGTGAACAGCGCTTCCGCGAGATCGCCGGTGAGCAGGAAGTCCAGCGAGGTGCGGTCGGGGTCGGCGCGACCCAGATCCGGGAATGCGCGCACCGCGGTGGCGAGTTCGGTGGTGATCTCGTCGAGTTCGGTTGCGTCCAGGCGATGCGGGACCACCGGATCGATGTGACCGTCGTCGGAGCGTCGGCAGACCTGCAGACGCCACCGGAGCCGGTGCGGGTCGCCGGGAACCGAACCGGCGGTGAACAGTTCGTCGTCGAGGTCCTGCGGATGATCCGGATCGTCGGGTTCGTGCAGACGGAAGAGCACCGTCGAATCGCCGGCGGGAGCGCTCGCCGTCCACTGCGTCCACGCCGACATAGCGGTCGGGCGGGTGGCCGACGCCGGAACCGCGGAGTCGACGAGGGCCGCGATCAGCGGGGTGGCCGGATCGGCCGCGCCGAGGCGGGTCGCCGACGCGGTGATCCGGGCACGGCACTCGTGATCGACGAGTTCGGCCGCAAAGTCCATCAGCGCCTCGGTGCCGCCGTTGTCCAGCAGCGCCGCCGGTGCGCCGCCGGTGATCACCGCCGACCACGCACGCCACTGCGGTGTGGCCACCGGGCGCCAGACGAACACCGACTCGCCCGCCACCTCGGCGACGGTGGGTGCCACGACGCGGGCATCGACGAAGCGTCTCACCCCGTCGAGAAGGTGGCGGTACCACGCGATGTCGCCGGCGACCGCCACCGAGCGCGTCGCGTCCAGGAACGACACCGCCGACGCCACCCCGAGCGTCATCGTCGCGACGAAGCGACGCCTGCCCGACTCGTCAATCACTCCGACCTGCCGGCGAAATCGTTTGCCGGACAGCAATGATCGCAACGGTTCCGGATACGGTGACCCGGCGGCTTCGGTGTCGTTCCCGTCGGTCTCGTCCCAGACCGAGAGGCCGACGCCGGGACGCCACAGGACATGCAGCGCGGCGGCCGGTTTGGGGGCCGGTGCGGCGACCACGGTGGGTGCGGTGTCGGTCGATGAGGTGGCCGCGGCGCTACTTCTTTCCGAAATAGGTGGCGTTCAACGCGAGGATGACGCGATCGGCGGCGTCCGGGGGCGGAGCCTGATCGGCGTTGCCGTAGCGCTTGCCGAGCACGACGTAGAACGATCCGGTCGGATCGTCGGTGACCGATTCGAGGGTGCCCCGCACCTCGAGGTACCGATACGGATTGTCGGGATCGGTGATGACGAACGAATAGTTCGGATTCTGCTGCAGGTTGGCGATCTTCTTGCGGGCCTTGGTGTGGGTGAACCGCAGCTGCCCGTCCTGCCAGGCGAACCACATCGGGGTCGCATTGGGTACGCCATCGGGTCCGACGGTGGCGAGCACACCGACAATCGGACGGTCGAGCAGGTCGTCGTAGCCCTCGGGGATCGTGGTTGCCATGCCGTCCAGGGTAGTGGGCGCCACCGACACGACTCACCGGCACGATCGGGTGACCTGATGGTTCATCTTGGAGCAGACTGGTCAGTCATGGCCACCCCGTCACTGCCGCAGCCGCCGACGCAGAGCGAGATGCTCGCGACCGGCCCCACGATCTACTCGACCGCCGACCGGTCGATCGGTAAGGCCGCCCGCAAGGTCGTGCCACGCAGTGCGTTGGGTGACTGGGATCCGGATCGGCGTGGACACGATGCGCTCGCCACCATCTTGGCGCAGAACACCATTCGGGATCAGGTGCTGTTGCCGATCCGCCACGAACGCATGTCGGCATCGCCGTGGACCTACTATCGCGGGGCCGCCGCGGTGATGGCCGCGGACCTGGCGTCGCGTCCGAACACGGGGATCACGGTGCAACTCTGCGGTGACGCCCACGTCCTGAATTTCGGGCTGTGGAACACCCCCGAGCGGACCCTGGCCTTCGACCTGCGTGACTTCGACGAGACGCTTCCCGGACCGTTCGAATGGGACCTCCTGCGATTCCTGGCGAGCCTGGTGGTCCTCGCCCGCGAGAACAACGTCGACGCCGTCACCGCCACCGGCGCGGTCCGCGCCGGATTCCAGGGCTACCGCAAATGGATTCGGACGTACGCCGGGTGGCCGATCCTGGACGTGTGGGCGGAGAAGATCTCCGTCGACGACCTCGTCGGGTATGTGGCGTCACCGGCCAACGGAGCCCGGCTCGATTCGTATCTGGAGAAGCGGGCGCAGAAACGCACGGCGCGGGGAGCGAGCAAGAAGCTGACCCATCAGGTGGATGGCCGTCGGCAGATCGTGGAGGACCCGCCGTACCGGATTCACGCACTCAGTGGTTACCGCGACGTGCTCAACGACGTGATCCGCGCCTACTATGCGACGGTCCCGGAGAACATCGCCGCGCTGCTGCGTCGCTTCGATCTGGTCGACGCGGTGCAGCAGGTCGTCGGCGTCGGCAGCGTCGGGATGCGGGTGTTCCTCAATCTGGCCGAGGAACACGAGACCGGCGACCCGATGTTCTTCCAGATCAAACAGGCCGCCGCCTCGGTGTACGAACCGTTCCTGTCGCCGAGCAGTTACGACAACCACGGTCAACGAGTCGTCAACGGCCAGCGACTGATCCAGAGTGCCTCCGACATGTTCCTGGGCTGGACCCGGATCGCCGACTGGGACTTCTACGTGCGCCAGTTCCGCGACGGCAAGGTCATCCCCGACGGACCGCGAGTGGCCGGCGTCATCGAGCAGTTCGCGACGGCCTGCGGACACGTGCTGGCCCGTGCGCACGCGCGCAGCGGGGATGCCCGCGCGATCGCCGACTATCTGGGGACATCACGCAAGGCCGAGGAATCGGTGGTGCGGTTCGCCAACGCCTACGCCGATCAGACCGAACGCGACCACGCGCAGTTGGCCACCGCGGTCGCCGACGGGTCGATTCCGTCGGCGCCCGGCTGGCCGTGAGCCCGGTGGTGACGATCAGTCGGAGATGATCAGGCGGAGACGATCAGTCAGAGACGATCAATCGGTGACCTCGTTGAGTTTTCCGGTGGCCACGTCGAAGACGAAGCCGCGCAGTGAGCTGGTCTTGGTGATGAACGGGCTGTTGCGGATCCGGGTGAGTGACTGACGCACGTCCTCGTCGACGTCGCCGAATGCCTCGGCGGCCCACTGCGGCTTCTGCCCGATCTCGTTCTGGATCTCGCGTTTGAAATCGTCGTCGGTGAAGGTCAGCATGCCGCAGTCGGTGTGGTGGATGAGGATGATCTCGGTGGTGCCGAGCAGTCGCTGGCTGATGGCCAGTGATCGGATCTCGTCGTCGGTGACGACACCGCCCGCATTGCGGATGACGTGTGCCTCACCGTCTTTGAGGCCGAGGATGCGGTAGACGTCCAGGCGCGCATCCATGCAGGCGACCACCGCGACGTGACGACTCGGCGGCAGCGGCAGCGGGCCGGAGAAGGTGGCGGCGTAGGCGGCGTTGTTCGCCAGGTATTCATCGGTGACAGTCATCTGTCCACGATGCTCGTCGACCTCTGCCGACGTCGACGGTTTCACCCGGTCGGGGTCAAACCATGGCCGGATGCGCATGTGTGGTGAGCTCGCGGTCGGGAGAGCCCGCGTTCAGTGCCAGCGGGCCAGCAGTGCCGTCGAGCGGGCCGCGAGGTCGGCCTGCCAGAAGGGGCCGAAGCTGATCCGGCCGACACCGAGGTCCGCGAAATGGGTCAGGGAGTCCTCGGCGGGCAACCCGATGGCGTTGACCGGGAGCGGCAACTCCGAGGTCAGCCGGCGGTGCACGTCGTCGGCATGCCGGCCGACCGGGTAGAGGCACGTCGCACCCGCGTCGGCGCAGCGGCGCAGCCGGTCGATCGCGCGGTCGACGCGGTCGGCGTCGTCGCCGATCCGACGCAGCAGCACGTCGGTCCGCGCATTGATCACGATGGGCACGCCCGCGGCGTCGGCCGCCTCGCGCAGTGCGGCGACGACCTCGGCGTGTTCGGCGGGTTCGCGGAGCCTCCCGCCCTCGGAGTGCACGGTGTCCTCGATGTTGAGACCGACCGCTCCGGCGTCGAGGAGACCGCCGATGAGGGTGGCCGCCGACTCGCCGTATCCGGACTCGATGTCGACCGACAGAGGTACGTCGACGGCCTCGGCGACCTGGGCGACCCGGGTGCACAACTCGGCAAAGGTCATGCCCTCGTTGTCGGAGCGGCCGATGGAGTCGGCCACCGGGTGACTGCCCAACGTGAGTGCGGCGAACCCGGCGTCGACGGCCAGGCGCGCCGACCACGCATCCCAGACCGTCGGCAGCACGACGGGATCGCCGGGCCGGTGCAGGGCGGCCAGGGTCCGGGCCGCCACGCTGAGATCAGGAGTTGGCATTGAGAGATTCCTTGACGTCGTTGAGCACTAACCACGCTGAGGCCAATCCGCCACCGCCGTACCAGATCTCGTCGTTCACCGACAGCACCCGCTTCCACGTCGGTGCCCCCATGTCGAGCCAGCGATCCGAGAGCAGGACCTCCTCGCCGTGCGCCTGCCCGTCCTCACCCTCGAAGGACACGTAGATGAGGTCGGCGTCGGCGTCGGTGAAGTTCTGATCGGTGACGGTGACGTTCTCCGGCCCGCGTTGCGCGGCGGGGCGCTGGACGCCGATCTGGGTCAGGATCTGTCCCGCGAAGCTGTCGGTGCCGGCCAGGATCTCCGCATCCTTGGTGAACCGCACCAGGGACACCTGATTGTGGGCGGCATCCATCCGACGGCCGGTCTTCTGTGCCTCGGTGTCGAACTCCTGCTGCAGGCGAGTGCCCTCGCCGGAGCGGCCCAGCGCGGCGGCGACCGCGGTGAAGCGTTGCTGCCAGTCGTCGTCGGTGTCGATCGTGACCGTTTTCGCCGTGCCGAAGGCGCCGGCGGACGTCGCGGTCGCAGGCGTGGTCAGGACGATGTCGGGTGCCGCGGTCTGCACCGCCGCCGCATCGGGTTCGGCACCGATGGTGGGCACCGACGTCAGTTGGGGGCCGAGATACTCGGGCACGCTGCCCGGCGCCGCGGTTACTGCGGTCACCTTCGGGCCGAGCCCGAGGGCGCAGATGTCGTCGAGCAGGGCCGGATCGGTGACCACGATGCGCGAGACGTCGGCCTGCGGGTTGTCGGCGACCGTCGGGGCCAGGCATGTCCGGGCGTAGTCGCGGTCGGCGGAGACCACGTTGACCTCGGCGATGCGGGTCGTCGAGGTGGAGATGGTCTTGCCGTCCGGCGTCATCAGCGTCGACTGGTCCTCGGAGCATCCACCGAGGGCCAGGATGGCCGTCACGGCGATCGCCGATATCGCCGTCAAACCGCGGCGTCGGGAGGTACCCGCACGCCATCCGCTCCGGTAGTCACCGCCACGCTGCACCCGCTCAACCTAGCAGGGCAGCCATGCGGTTCCGTCGACGTCGCAACCGTGGCGGTGGGCCGCGATCCGAAATGGTCTCCGGTGGGGCGGCGCGTCGTCCGTCGCATGCCGGTTGACCTGCCCCGATGGTGCCGCTGGAAAATCAAGTACGACGGATCGTAGGACCCACTCGGCCGGGGTGGGTGCAAGGGTTTAGGATCGGTAACCAGCGCTCGGTTTGTTCATGTGCCGACCGGCGGAAATCGCATCCCGACCGGTCGGGCAAGAGGAGGATCTGTGACCGCGGTAGACCAGCCCACCACGCAAGTGGCCCCAGTACGTCCGTACCCGGAGCGCTATCAGCCCAAGGGTTCGTTCATCTACAAGCTGATTACCACGACCGATCACAAGTTGATCGGCATGATGTACATCGTCGCGTGCTTCGCGTTCTTCCTGATCGGCGGCCTGATGGCGTTGCTGATGCGCGCCGAGCTCGCTCATCCGGGAATGCAGTTCCTCTCCACCGAGCAGTTCAACCAGCTGTTCACAATGCACGGCACCGTGATGCTGCTGATGTATGCGACCCCGATCGTCATCGGCTTCGCGAACTTCGTGCTGCCGCTGCAGATCGGCGCACCCGACGTCGCCTTCCCGCGACTCAATGCCTTCGGCTTCTGGCTGTTCGTCTTCGGTTCGACCGTCGCGATCGGCGGATTCATCACCCCCGGTGGTGCCGCTGACTTCGGTTGGACCGCCTACACCCCGCTGACCGACGCGATCCACTCGCCGGGCGTCGGTGCCGACCTGTGGATCATGGGTCTCGGTGTCTCGGGTCTGGGAACCATTCTCGGTGGCGTCAACATGGTCACCACCGTGGTCTGCCTGCGCGCTCCCGGTATGACGATGTTCCGGATGCCGATCTTCACCTGGAACATCCTGGTGACCACGGTCCTGATCCTGCTGATCTTCCCGCTGCTGACCGCGGCCCTGCTCGGTCTCGAGGTCGACCGTCAGTTCGGTGCCCATCTCTACGACCCGGCCAACGGTGGTGTGATCCTCTGGCAGCACCTGTTCTGGTTCTTCGGTCACCCGGAGGTGTACGTCATCGCGCTGCCATTCTTCGGCATCGTGTCCGAGATCTACCCGGTCTTCGCCCGCAAGCCGATCTTTGGCTACTCCGGCCTGATCTACGCGACCCTGGCCATCGCGGCCCTGTCGGTCGCGGTGTGGGCTCACCACATGTACGTCACCGGCGCCGTCCTGCTGCCGTTCTTCTCCTTCATGACCTTCCTGATCGCGGTGCCCACCGGTGTGAAATTCTTCAACTGGATAGGCACGATGTGGAAAGGCAACATGACGTTCGAGACGCCGATGTTGTTCTCCGTCGGCTTCATCGTGACGTTCCTCTTCGGTGGTCTGACCGGTGTTCTGCTCGCCAGCCCGCCGCTGGACTTCCACCTGTCCGACAGCTACTTCGTCGTCGCCCACTTCCACTACGTGCTCTTCGGCACCATCGTGTTCGCAACCTACGCCGGCGTCTACTTCTGGTTCCCCAAGATGACCGGTCGCATGCTCGACGAGCGCCTGGGCAAGTGGCACTTCTGGCTGACCTTCATCGGTTTCCACACCACCTTCCTGGTGCAGCACTGGCTGGGTAACGAGGGCATGCCGCGTCGCTACGCCGACTACCTGCCGTCGGACGGGTTCACCACGCTGAACATGATCTCGACCACCGGCGCGTTCATCCTCGGACTCTCGACGCTTCCGTTCCTGTGGAACGTCTTCAAGAGCTACCGCTACGGCGAGGTCGTGACCGTCGACGATCCGTGGGGCTTCGGCAACTCCCTGGAGTGGGCCACCAGCTGCCCGCCGCCGCGCCACAACTTCACCGAGCTGCCTCGTATCCGTTCCGAGCGTCCGGCCTTCGAACTGCATTATCCGCACATGATCGAGCGAATGCATGCCGAGGCCCACGTCGGACCGGGTCACAGCAGTGAATCCGCCGAGCACACGCGGCGTGATCCACTGACCGTCGGCGACCACGAGTCCTCGGCCGACTGACCAGGAATCACTCGGTGGTCGACTCGAAAGAATCACACACCACAACCGCACCCGGATCGGCATCGCCCGGTCCGGGTGCGGTCGTGAAGACGACCCTTCTGGTCACCGTCACCGGCCCCGACAAGCCGGGCGTCACCTCGGTGCTCATGGGAGCACTGGCCGGGCAGCAGGTCTCGCTGCTCGACGTCGAGCAGGTGGTGATCCACGATCGCCTCACCCTCGGTGTGCTGGTGGCCGTCGACGGCGATCCCGAAGCCGTCCAGGACGTCGTCGAACAGGCGATGTCATCGATCGGGATGGACGTCAGCGCCGAGATCAACGCACCGTCGGACGGACACGCGCCGTCCACGCACGCGGTCGTGTTGCTGGGCAGTCCGGTCACCGCACGCGCATTCAGCGCGGTGGCCGCCGAACTCGCCGGACAGGGCGGCAACATCGACTCCATCCGCGGAGTCGCGGACTATCCGCTGACCGGGCTGGAACTGATGATCAGCGTCGGCGGGCGCGATGACGTCGCCGCCGACACCGCGCTGCGCAAGGGTTTGGCCCGCGTCGCGACGAAGCATTCGGTCGACATCGCCGTCGAGCGCGGGGGGCTGGCGCGCCGCGCGAAGCGTCTCATCGTCTTCGACGTCGACTCCACCCTCATCCAGGGTGAGGTCATCGAGATGCTCGCCGCCCACGCCGGCCGTGAGGCCGAGGTGGCCGCGGTGACCGAGGCCGCGATGCGCGGCGAGTTGGATTTCGCGCAGTCGCTGCATCAGCGGGTGGCCGCGCTGGCCGGACTCGACGCCTCCGTGCTCGACGAGGTGGCCGCGTCGCTGCAACTGACGCCGGGTGCCCGCACCACCATCCGGACCCTGCACCGGCTCGGCTATCACTGTGGTGTGGTATCCGGCGGATTCCGTCAGGTCATCGACGCGCTCGCACACGAACTGGAGCTCGACTTCGTCCGCGCCAACACCCTCGAGGTGATCGACGGCAAGCTGACCGGGCGCGTCATCGGCGAGATCGTCGACCGCCCCGGCAAGGCCCGGGCGTTGCGGTCGTTCGCCGACCACGTCGGCGTGCCGATGGAGCAGACGATTGCCGTCGGCGACGGCGCCAACGACATCGACATGCTCAGTGTCGCCGGACTCGGCATCGCGTTCAACGCCAAACCGGCGCTACGTGAGGTCGCCGACGCCGCGCTGAATCATCCGTTCCTCGACGCGGTGCTGTTCATCCTCGGCGTCACCCGCGACGAGATCGAGGCCGCCGACGCCGCCGACGGGGTGCTGCGGCGGGTTCCGCTCGAGTGACCGATCCGGGGTTGCCGTCGGATCCGTTCGCCGACGACTACCGGCGCCTGACCCGCTACGTCGGCGGAGCGGGCGATCCGGAGAATCCGGCCGACGTCCTCGCGATGCAGATGGTGGTGCGGATCGAGAAGACCGCACCGCCGGACCGGGCGGACCTGCTGGTGGCCGCTGCCCGAGCCGTGGCCCTGCTGTGTCTGGACGATCGTGCCGGTGGCGACGGACCGTGGGCCGAGCCGATGGACGCGTGGTGCGACGCCCGTATCCGTAAGATCGCCCGACGGGCGCGCGGTGCGCAATGGGCTGCAGCGCAAGAGGTCTGGGGTGTGACGGCCACCGTCGGCGACGTCGAGGCCAGAGCGCTGGTGCCCGGCCGCGTCGGCGACGTCGACAAGCGGATCTCGCGACTGCAGATCGGCGGCACCGAGGTGGAGGGCTCGCTACCGACCGAACCACCCATCGGCGGCGTGTGCCTGTGGGTGAACCCGGACCTGGAGATGACCGTCGGCAAACTCGCCGCGCAGGTCGGCCATGCGTCGATGCTCGCGGTGCGGTTGATGGACGAGACGTCGGCCCGGGTGTGGCGTGATGCCGGCTGCCCGCTGTCGGTGTGTGCCGCAGACTCCTCGCGGTGGGCGGCACTGATGGCCGTGGATGCGACCGGCGCCGCGGTCGCGGTCCGCGATGCGGGTTTCACCGAGATCGCGCCCGGGTCGGTGACGGTGATCGCGGAGGTGCGCACGCCATGACGAACGACGAATTGCCGCTCTGGGCACAAGGATTGGGGCTGACGCCACACCCCGAAGGTGGTTGGTTCACCGAGACGTGGCGTAGCGAACTGATGTTGCCTGCCACGGTCCTGCCCGGCTACGACGCCGACCGCGCGGCGGGAACCGCGATCTTGTTCCTGCTGATGCCCGGTCAGCAATCCGACTGGCACACGGTGCGCGGTGCCGAGATGTGGCTTTATCACCGTGGCGCGCCGGTCGAACTCGACCTGGGGGGCGACGGCGACGAACCGGACGAACCCACCACCACGGCCGTCGGTGCCGACATCGCAGCCGGTCAGCGGCCGCAGGTACTGGTGCCGCCACGACACTGGCAGCGAGCGCGATGCACCGGCGATGAGGCGTCACTGGTCAGCTGCATCGTCGTTCCCGGATTCGACTTCGCCGATTTCCGGCTCGTCGACAAGGGCTAGGGCACGGGGTCACCGTGCCGGCCGAGCGTCGAGACCTGGTGGGGTATGGCTGGTTTCGGGTTCCGGCTTTGTCGTGCGGTGGTCTCGACTCGGGCACTCGCTGGCGCTCGCGCCCGGTTCGACCGGCGGAATTGCTGGTTGCGCCTGCCGTCGTTCCGCTGGTCGAGGTGTCCGTGTCCCGCTGGTCGAGGTGCGAGGAGCGCTAGCGACGAGCCTCGAGACCTGGTGAGACAGGGCTGGTTTCGGGTTCCGGCTTTGTCGTGCGGTGGTCTCGACTCGGGCACTCGCTGGCGCTCGCGCCCGGTTCGACCGGCGGAATTGCTGGTTGC
>NZ_JBSFPC010000005.1:0-54363 GCF_053587995.1 Gordonia sp. NPDC003504 | reverse complement strand
CTGGTCGAGGTGTCCGTGTCCCGCTGGTCGAGGTGCGAGGAGCGCTAGCGACGAGCCTCGAGACCTGGTGAGACAGGGCTGGTTTCGGGTTCCGGTCTTGTCGTGCGGTGGTCTCGACTCGGGCACTCGCTGGCGCTCGCGCCCGGCTCGACCGGCGGAATTGCTGGTTGCGACCAGTACACCGCACCCTCGGGAACGTCGTACCCGCGACCGTAGGCCGATTGGTGGGTCGGGTGTCCGTCGTAGGAGCTGATCCGGGTGGGCGCTTGGCCGTCGGTGAAGACGGTCTGCAAGCCGTGTTCGGGTTCCCAGGCGCATTCGTCCTCGCAGATCACATACCAGTGCCCGTCTCCGAACGTGACGTGCGGTCGCCGGTTGAAGGTGACGTATGACCACACCGCGTCCTCGGCGATGGTGTCCGAACCGCCACGAGTCGCGTCAGGCCGAGGCCACCGACCGGTCGCGCGCCGGCGCCAGATGCTCCAGCGTCCGCAACCAGATCTCCCGGTCCGGCGCGATGGACGCGACGATCACCTCGTCGGCGTCGGCATGTCCGGCGAACCAGCCCAGATAGTCACGCACCTCGGCGGGCGTGCCGACTCCGCTGTAGGTCATCATCTCGTCGATCTGGCGGCCCTGCGGCATCGACAGGATGGCGTCGGCCTCCTCGTCGGTGAAGCGGCGGCCGCGGCCGAACAAGGCACCAACGCGTTGCCGCTTGGCCTGGTGTAGCTGGGCTTTGGCGATTTCGGCGTCGTCGTCGGCGATCACACAGGCCCCGGCGATCACATACGGCTCGCTCAGTTGCTCGGACGGACGGAACTGTTCGCGGTAGATACGGACGGCCTGGGTGAGGGCCGCCGGTGCAAAGTGGGAGGCGAACCCATAGGGCAGGCCGAGCGCGGCGGCGAGCTGCGCGCCGAAAAGCGAGGAACCCAGGATGTAGAGCGGTACGTTCGTACCATTACCGGGTGTTGCCTGCACGCCCTCCACCCGCGTGTTGCCGGTCAGATAGCCCTGCAATTCGAGAACGTCGGACGGGAAATGCTCGGCCGCGGAGATGTCGCGGCGCAGTGCCGCGAAGGTCTTCTGGTCACCGCCGGGGGCGCGGCCGAGGCCGAGGTCGATGCGACCGGGATAGAGCTCGCCGAGCGTTCCGAACTGCTCGGCGATGGTCAACGGCGAGTGGTTGGGCAGCATCACTCCGCCGGAGCCGAGCCGGATCGACGAGGTGCGGGCCGCGATGTGCGAGATGAGCACAGCCGGCGCCGACGACGCAATGCTCGCCATGTTGTGGTGCTCGGCGTACCAGATCCGGGTGTAACCCCACTGCTCGGCACCGATGGCCATCTCGGTGGACGCGGCGAGCGAGTCACCGACGGTTTCGGAGGCGCCCACCTGGGCGAGATCGAGGATGGAAAGCGGCACACTCATATGAGTAGCCAAGGCGTGGTGCTGCCCGACTATTCCGCCCTCGGTCGCGCCGTTCTCGATTACTCGGCGGCAGTGGACGTTTGGCCGGGTGCATCGCCGGCCATCCTCCCCGGGTGTTTGTCACGCGACGGCGGCCCCCGGTAGGGCACGATAGGAACCGTGAACGCCAGTGAGCCGCAAGAGCCGACCACCGACCCCGATCTGATGATCGACTTCCGCGACGTCGCGGTCGTGCGCGAGGGAAACACGCTGGTCGGACCCGTCAGCTGGCAGGTCGAACTCGACGAACGATGGGTGGTGCTCGGCCCCAACGGTGCAGGCAAGACCACGCTGATGCGCATGGCCAACGCCGAACTGTTCCCGTCGTCGGGAGTCGCGTTCGTCCTCGGTGAGTTGCTCGGCAAGGTCGAGGTGCGCGAGCTCTCGACGCGCATCGGTGTCGCCAGCCCGGCCCTGGCCGACCGCATCCCCGACGACGAGATCGTCGCCGATGTGGTGATCTCCGCCGGATACTCGGTGATCGGCCGATGGCGGGAGGAATACGACGACGTCGACCGCGCGCAGGCACTGGAATCCCTGGAGTCGATGGGCGCCGAGCACCTCGCCGACCGTGCCTTCGGGACGCTGTCGGAGGGGGAGCGCAAACGTGTCCTCATCGCGCGGGCCCTGATGACAGACCCGGAGTTGCTGCTTCTCGACGAACCCGCCGCGGGCCTCGACCTCGGCGGACGCGAGGAACTCGTGGAGCGACTCTCCGCGCTGGCGGCCGACCCCGATTCGCCTGCCATCGTGCTGATCACCCACCACGTCGAGGAGATCCCCGCCGGATTCACCCACGCGATGCTCCTCTCGGAGGGGGAGGTCGTCGCCCAAGGGCTCCTGAACAAGGTGCTCACGAGTCGCAATCTGACCAAGGCCTTTCGCCAACAGATCAGTCTGTCGCGCGTCGACGGGCGGTTCTTCGCGCGGCGCAACCGCCGGGCGGGTTCCCATCGTCGTTCGGCGGGCTAACCCAGTCGGTGGTGCCGGGGCGCGCGTCGATAGGGTCGATCGGGTGAGCCCGAGCACACGCTCGGGTGACCGGTAGGAGGCCCGCCATGACAGATACGCCCGCCCCGCTTCGTGACGCCGCGACCGTTGTTCTCGTCCGCGACAGCGATCACGGCATCGAGGTGTTCCTGCAACGTCGCGTCAAGCAGATGGCGTTTGCCGGTGGCATGACCGTGTTCCCCGGCGGTGGTGTCGATCCCCGGGACAGCGACGCCGATCTCTCCTGGACCGGGCCGGATGCCGCCTGGTGGTCGGAAATCCTCTCCACCACAAACGAACTCGCGCAGGCCCTGGTCTGTGCGGCGGTGCGTGAGACCTTCGAGGAATGCGGTGTGCTGCTTGCCTCCACCGCGGACGGTACCTTTCCCGACCCGGCGACGTTGCGCGACGACCGCGTCGCCCTGGTCGACAAATCCCTGTCCTTCGCCGAGTTCCTCCGCTTGCGCGGGTTGACCCTGCGCGCGGATCTCCTTCGGCCGCTGGCGCATTGGATCACACCGGTGAATGAGAAGCGGCGGTATGACACCCGGTTCTTCCTCGCGGCGGTGCCGCCGGGGCAGGAACCCGACGACTCCACCAGTGAGGCCGACATCGCACGCTGGGCGAGCGCGGGGGACGCACTCGAGGCGTGGTCGGCGGGCAAACACTTCCTGCTGCCACCGACGTGGGCGCAACTGACCGAGGTGGCCGGGTTCGCCACCGTTGCCGAGTTGCTGGCCGCGGAGCGCGTGATCGAGCCGATCGAGCCGAAGGTCAGTGCCGGACAAGGTCTTTCCGGTCTAGCCTTCGTCAACTCGGACGACTATTTCGCCGGGCTGGGCACCACGACGCCGAATATCGACCTCTGAGTGCTCAGTCGCCGATCGTGATCACCAGGCGGCCCGGCGCGTCGGCATTCCATGCCTGCGTCACGTCGGGTAACGGCGCGGTGCGGATCGCGATCGGCAGCTCTCCGCTCGCCGCGACGTCAAGGATCTTCGGCAGCTCGCCGAATAGCAGGGCCGGATCGATGGATCCGCCGCCCGACCCGCGGATCGTCAGCGGCCGAGCGCGCAGGATGGCGGCGTCGAGCTGCAATGATCGTCCCGCCATCGCGCCGATCTGGACGTAGTCGACCGGTGTCTGGCGCGCGGTGAGGCTGTGCGCCCGGAGTGCGCCGAGCGCCAGCTCGGCGACCGGCCCCCACAGATAGTCGAGCACGATGTCGATGCCGTCGGCGAACCCCGCGGCGAGATGTTCATCGGCGTCGGCGTCGGCCAACGACACCGTCACCACCCGGGGATCCTCCGCCAGCCGGGCGAGAGCCTCGGCATTGCGACCTGCCGCGATGACCCGCGCGGCACCGAGATGCAGCGCGATCCGGACCGCCAGACAACCCGACGTTCCGGTGGCGCCGAGGACCGCGACGGTTCCGCCGTCGAGTCGCGAGGTGGTCGAGCGCAACGGCATCCACGACGACATCGCGGGGTTGACCACGGCGGCGGCGGCCTCGCTGGTCAGTGCGTCCGGAACGGGAACGGCGAATCCGTTCGGCACGATGGTGCGCTCGGCGATGGTGCCGTACGGGTCTGGGCATCCGCCGGTGTAGACGCGCCGTCCATCGATCAGGCCGACGCCGTCGACCCCGGCGACGAAGGGTAGGTCGTCGCCGGACGAGTAGTGCGCGCCGGCCGCCACGGATCGGACGAGGTTGTGGACACCGGCGGCGAGCATCCGAACCTCGATGACGTCGTCGGTGACCGGCGGCTCCGGGAAGTCCGCGTATCGCGGCGGTGAGGTGAAGTCGGAGACGACTGCAGCTTTCATGATCTCTCCTGAACGTTGTTCAAAATGACGTCTGCTAGCATCGTTGAACAATGTTCAAAAGTCAAGAGAGAGGGGCCGACTCGTGCCACGTGCACAGCTCACCCGTTCCGCGATCATCGACGCCGCATTCGAGCAGCTCGCCGAGGCCGGTCTCGACGGGATCACGGCACGAGCGCTGGCCGCCCGTCTCGGAGTGCGGGCGGGGGCGCTGTACTACCACTTCCGCGACATGGCCGACCTGCAGGACGAGATGGCCTCCCGGGTACTGGCGACCCTGCTCGCCGAACCGGTGCCCGACGGGTTGGCCGACGACTGGCGAGAACTGCTGCGCGCCGGTGGTCACCGAACACGCGAGATCCTGCTGTCGTTCCGGGACGGGGCAAAACTGGTCGCCGGCACGACCCTCGTCGACGACACCGCCCTGCGTGGTCTGGAAGCGCCGGTCCGGGTGCTCGTCGCCGCCGGGATGACGCCGCTGGACGCCCAACGCGCCCTGCAATCGGTCAATGCCTACGTCACCGGATTCGTGATCGAGGAGCAGCATCGCCATCCCGACGGAGGTGCCGATCGCTTCACCGCCGAAGAACGCCGCGCCCGCCTCGATCCGGACGAGCAGCCGCTGCAGTACGCGCTCAGCGACGAGGTGGTGTCGTTGCCGGTCGAGGCATTCGAGTGGGGTCTGGAGGCGCTGATCGCCGGAATCGGCGTGCGAGTGGGGTTGTAGCGCATCGGGTTTCTCAGTCGTTGGCCCGCAGATCGCCCACGCCGAGGCATACGCTCATCCGATGACCGTGTCGACGCCGTCCGGGGTGACCACACGAGCCGCCGACCTGCGATTGCCGCAGTGGGTGGTGATCTGGTTCGTCATCACCGCGGCCATCCAGACCTACGACGCCTGTTATGTGCTGCTGGGATCGGTCTCGCACGAGGGTGGATCGATGGCGTGGCTGTGGCCGGGACACGTCTTCTACTCGTCCTTCGATCACCGCTACGCGGGCGCCGATGCGTTCGGCAGCGCCCAGAGCTGGGCCAACCTGCTCGAGGTGCTGGCGCTGATCTGGGTACTTTCGCGCCGACGGCGGTTCTCCGCGGTCGTGGTGGGACTGATCGTCACGGTCGCCACCTTCTGGAAAACGGTTCTCTACTTTCTCGTGGAGGCGTCCAGTGGTCTGGAGATGACCAGGCAGTCGCTGGAACGGGGCGACGTCGTCGGATTCCTCACGGTCGCGGTACTGCCGAATCTGGTCTGGATCGTCGTGCCCGGCGCGGTGATGATCACGCTCGGTCGGCAACTTCTCCGCGTGGGACGGGCGGCGGCGACGCGATCGGCGCCGTGACCGTGGCCGAAACCGCAGCCGACGACCTCAGTCGAGGTCGACGATGTCCGGGTCGTCGACCTGGGATGGATACCCGGCCTCATCGCCGCCGTCGCGCTCGGCCCAGTCGAGCAGCTCGTCGATGCGAAAGGCAACGTCGTCGATCTCCGCGTGCAGGTCACCGAGCTCGGCGAAGCGAGCGGGCATCGTCGCGATGGTGAAGTCGTCGGGTTCGATGTCCTCGATCTCGGCCCAGGTCACCGGCGCCGACACGGTGCCCCGCGGATTGCCGCGCACCGCGTACGCCGACGCCATGGTGTGATCGCGGGTGTTCTGGTTGTAGTCGACGAAGACCGCGGCCGGGTCGCGGTCCTTGCGCCACCAGGCGGTCGTCACATCGGTGGGAGAGCGTCGCTCAACCTCCCGGGCGAAGGCGTGCGCCGCCTGGCGGACCTGCTGGAAACCCCACTCCGGGGCGATCCGGACATAGATGTGCAGGCCGCGTCCACCGGAGGTCTTGGGGAACCCGCGGATACCGAGATCGTCGAGAACCTCGTGCACCACGCCCGCCACCCGGCGGATGCGGGCGAAGTCGCAGTCGGGCATCGGGTCGAGATCGATGCGCCACTCATCGGGTGACTCCGGGTCGGCGCTGCGCGAGTTCCACGGATGGAACTCGACCGTCGACATCTGCACCGCCCAGATGACACTGCCGAGTTCGGTGACGCTCAACTCGTCGGCGGTACGCCCGTACCGCGGGAACCACAACTGCGTGGTCTGCACCCAGTCGGGCGCCCCCGCCGGAATCCGCTTCTGGTGCACCTTCTTTCCGTCGACACCCTTCGGGAATCGGTGCAGCATGCAGGGACGCTCGAACAGGGCGCGCACGATTCCGTCGCCCACCGACAGGTAGTAGCGCGCGAGATCGAGCTTCGTCTCACCGCGCTCGGAGAAGTACACGCGTTCCGGGCTCGACAGCCGGACCGTGCGGCCGTTCACCTCGAGCATGACGGGTTCGCCGGCCGACGTCGGGCTCATGGGATCTCCTCACCGAGGTCGGGAAGCGGTCCCTGTGGAGTCTGCCATCGCGGCGGCCGCAGTGGCGGTCGCCATGCCCGTGCACTGAATGATCAGCATCGAACGGTGGCGGTCCGGATCTGGGTCGGTGGGGATGACGTCACGCAACGCACCGAGCGTCCAGTGCGCCCGATGGCGTCGCCGCGGTCCTCGCTGCCGAGCGGGCGGTCGAGCTCTCCGATGGCGGACGCCGGGGGCTGAGGGCGGTGACGATGGCAGACCTCGCCACCTCGGTAGCGGTGGCCGACAGATCGTGCGAATCGGGCGCCCCACCCGTCTCGTTGGTCAACCCGGGACGCGATCGGCGGGATCGGACCGGTAGCCTTCGACCATGGCTGAGTTCGTCACTCTCGAAACCTCTGAAGAGCATCCCGGCGTGGGCACGATCCTGCTCCATCGCCCACCGATGAATGCGCTGAACCGGCAGGTGCAGTCCGAACTCGCGGCCGCCGCGGCGCAGGCCACCGAACGTGACGACATCAAGGCGGTCATCGTCTACGGCGGACCCAAGGTGCTCGCGGCCGGTGCGGACATCAAGGAGATGACCGACATGACCTACGCGGAGATGTCCAAGGTCGCCGGGTCTCTGCAGCGTGCGCTGGGTGCGATCTCGGAGATCCCGAAGCCGACGGTCGCCGCGATCACCGGATACGCGCTCGGCGGCGGACTCGAGGTGGCGCTCGGCGCCGATCGTCGGATCGCCGGCGACAACGCCAAACTGGGCGTACCCGAGGTGCTGCTCGGCGTGATCCCCGGCGGCGGTGGCACCCAGCGTCTGGCCCGGCTGGTCGGGCCGTCGAAGGCCAAGGACATGATGTTCACCGGGCGCTTCGTCGGTGCGGCCGAGGCGCTGGAGATCGGTCTCGTCGACGAGGTCGTCGCCCCCGACGAGGTATACAACGCCGCCCTGACGTGGGCCGGACAGTTCGCGAACGCCGCGTCGGTGGCCATCGCCGCGGCGAAGAAGGCCGTCGACCAGGGTCTCGGCGTCGACCTGGACACCGGGCTCAAGATCGAAGAGCAACTGTTCGCCGCGCTCTTCGCCACCGAGGATCGCAAGATCGGGATGGCGTCGTTCGTGGAGAACGGCCCCGGCAAGGCCACGTTCACCGGCAAGTAAGGCGATGGCCCCCGCCGGGGGGCGTCGGAGAGAGGAAACGCCAAGCGATGACGACCACCGAAAACGGGACCACCCCCGAGGGCGGCGCGACCGACGAACAGGGAATCGATCCCGCACCGAATCCGCATGCCACCGCCGAGCAGGTGCAGGCCGCGCTGACCGACACCAAACTCGCCCAGGTGCTCTACCACGACTGGGAGGCGGAGACCTACGACGAGAAGTGGTCGATCAGCTTCGACGAGCGCTGCATCGATTACGCGCGCGGCCGGTTTGACGCGGTGCAGACCGACGAGGGGCTGCCGTATGGGCGGGCGATGGAACTCGGTTGCGGCACAGGGTTTTTCCTGCTCAATCTGATGCAGTCCGGGGTCGCGACCAAGGGGTCGGTCACCGACCTGTCGCCGGGCATGGTGAAGGTGGCGTTACGCAACGCGGAGAACCTCGGACTCGATGTCGACGGCCGGGTGGCCGACGCGGAGAAGATTCCCTACGACGACAACACCTTTGACCTCGTCGTCGGACACGCCGTGCTGCATCACATCCCGGATGTGGAGCAGGCGCTGCGCGAGGTACTGCGCGTTCTCAAGCCGGGCGGTCGGTTCCTGTTCGCCGGCGAGCCGTCGACCATCGGCGACTTCTACGCCCGGTGGATGAGTCGCGCCACCTGGTATCTGACGACCAACATCACCAAACTCGGTCCGCTGCAGTCGTGGCGGCGGCCCCAGGAAGAACTCGACGAATCCTCTCGCGCGGCCGCTCTCGAGGCCGTCGTCGACATCCACACCTTTGATCCCGACGAGCTCGCCGGCATCGCCCGCGCCGCCGGCGCCGAGGGCGTCGACACCGCCACCGAGGAGTTCGCCGCCGCGATGCTCGGCTGGCCGGTCCGGACCTTCGAGGCCGCGGTGCCGGCAGGCAAATTGGGTTGGGGCTGGGCCGGATTCGCGTTCGGTTCGTGGAAGCGGCTCACCTGGCTCGACGAGAACGTGCTGCGCAAGATCGTGCCGCCGAAGTTCTTCTACAACGTCGTGGTGACGGGGACCAAGCCGCAGTAGTCTCTAGGGCCCGACGATCAGATTCTCCGGGAGATTCGCGACGACCGCGGCCATATTGTATTGGGCCATGGTCGATTTCCCGTCGACATCGCGGGTGTAACTGGCGTGGGCGGTGCTCCCGACGCGGGGCACGCCGGTCTTGTCGGTGCCGGCATGGGTCGACAGCCGGATGAGGTCGGCGCTCTCGGCAGGGTCGCTGCCGAAGATGCCGAGTTCGGCGATGGTGTCGCCATCGTTGCGGAGGTAGTAGGCGCGACCGCCGATCAGGTTGAAATCCTCAGGGGTGTAATCCGAATCGTAACCGCGCTCGCCCCCGAGACCGGGTGAGCCGTAGAAGATGACGTCGCTGATCAGCCCGTGGGTCAGGCGTAGCGCTTCGGCGGTCACGAGTGACCCGTAGGAGTGTCCGAGCGCGACGAGATGCGGGCGGCGGTCCGAGGCGGCGGCGATGCCGGCATAGAAGCGGGACAGGATCGGGGCGGTGTCGCGGGCCTTGCCCTCGGTGCTGACGTGGAAGGCGCCGCGAGCGGTCGAGATTCGGCCGCCGGGCCCGGTGAGATTCGGGGTGTCGTAGCCGATCCAGGCGATGGCCGCCACGGTCTCCGGTCCGCGGTGCGCCAATCCCAGCTGCCGGGTGGCTTCCTCACGGAGCAGTCGCGATTCGCCACCCATCCCCTGATAGGGCAGATCGCCGGTGAGTGACGGCGAGATCGTCGTGCCGAGCCCGGGGGTGCTGATGGCGATGTGATCGGCGTGATCCGGGTTGCCGATGGCCACGGCGCAGTGGCCGCGTTCACCGCTGTGCATGTCGAAGGAGATCAGCAGTCGCGGATTCTTCTCGTCGGCGCGTCCGAGTTCGTGTTCGATGGCGCCGATGTCGGCGAGTTTCTTGTCGACGTACCACTTGCGGGTGTCGTCACTGGTGAATGTTCCGCCGAAGCGGTTGTCGGCGAGCCGCTTCTCGAGGTCAACGCTCTGCTTCTGGAGGTCGGCACGCACGGTGGGGAGCATCGCGCGGTTGGCGATGTCGCGGTCGGTGGCGAGGATGCCGTCGGAGTTGCCGATCCACTGCGGATGATCGGTGCACAGGCGGGCACGCTCGGACTCCGGGAGGCCGGCCCACCACTGGGCACGGGTGACTGCCGGACCGTTCAACTCTTCGGGACGGTGATCGCTCGACTTCACGCCGTGAGATTAACGCGAGCGACCGGGCGGATGCCCCGACATGCCGGTGCCGAACGGACCGGATGGACCGACGACGGCGGACCCGGGTGGTCCGCCGCGGCCCGGACGCGGGAAGATCAACGGTGATGGGTTACAGGTTCGGACTCGACGATGCGGCATTTCTGCGGTCACGGCACGGCGACAAGGCATTGGAGAACGTCGGTGGCCTCGTCCTGACGCCGGCGTCGATGCTGTCCGACATCGCCGAGGCACGCAGCCGCTACGCACCGCATGACGCCGCTCTCATCGAGACGGTCCGACTGCGTCGGCGTGCCGTCGGCAAGCTCCGGCACGCCGCCGATCTGCTTCTCACCGATGACGCCCTGCAACAGTCGACCGCATCGGTCGTCGCCGCGCAGCGCGCCGCCGAGATCGCCCGGCGTTATCCCGATGCGATCGTGCACGACGTGACCTGTTCGGTCGGCGCCGAACTGATCGAACTAGCCGGCACCACTGGAATCGGTGGTGTCATCGGCAGCGACCTCGATCGTGTGCGACTCGCGATGGCGCGGCACAACACCGCACTTGATGTGTCGTGCCCTCCGACGCTGCTCGTCGCCGACGCACTGACCCCGACCTCGACCGCCGACGTCGTCCTCGCCGACCCGGCACGACGCACCGGTGCCGGGCGGGTGTTTTCACCGGACGCGCTCAGCCCGCCGCTGCTGGATGTTCTGATGACCTATGCCGGGCGTCCTCTGGCGGTGAAATGTGCTCCGGGACTGGACTATCAGGTGATTCGGGATCGTTTCGGATTCTCCGGTGAGGTGCAGGTGACCTCGCTCGACTCGTCGGTGCGGGAGGCGTGCCTGTGGTCGGGGCCGGGGATCGGCGTCGGACGGCGGGCCACCGTGATGCGCACCGGTGTCGACGGCGCCGTGTCGGTCTGGGAACTCACCGATGCCGAATCCGACGACATCCCGACCGGTGAACCGGGGGAGTGGATCATCGATCCCGATGGTGCGGTCGTTCGTGCCGGACTGGTGCGGCACTACGCGCACCGACACCGGTTGTGGCAACTGGATCCGCAGATCGCCTACCTCACCGGCGATGCGGTGCCACCCGGTGAGCGCGGATTCCGCATCATCGAGCGGTTGGGCTCGACCAGTGAGAAGGTCCTGCGCAAGGCGCTCGCCGCCCACGACTGCGGCACCCTGGAGATCCTGGTGCGCGGCCTCGACGTCGACCCGGACGCACTGCGGAAACGGCTCAAGCTCAAGGGCACCCGGTCACTGTCGTTGGTGCTCACCAGGATCGGCCGCAAGGGAGTGGCCTTCGTCTGCGAGGCCGGGGTCCGCGGGATCTGAGCCCGCCGGCGCGGCTCCGGTGACGCCGGTTTCGGTGACATTGGTTTCGGTGACATCGGTTTCGGCGATGTCGTTGGCGCGGAGACGGATTCCCGCGCACAGTGCGGCGGCGACGACGCACAGTGCCGCCGCGACGTGAAAGGCGTTGTCGTAGGAGCCCTGCGCATCTCTGATGTAGCCGGCGCCGAAAGCAGCGACGGCAGCACCGATCTGATGGGAGGCGAACACCCAGCCGAACACCACCGGGGTGTCCGCGCCGAAGTAGTGCCGACAGATCGCGATCGTCGGTGGGACGGTCGCCACCCAGTCGAGGCCGTAGAAAATGATGAACACCCAGGTGCTCGGTTCGGCGTTGGGCGACAGCAGCATCGGGAGCAGCACCAGGGACAGACCGCGGCCGAGGTAGTAGATCACCAGCAGGGTGCGGGGATCCACCCGATCGGTCAACCATCCCGAGAACACGGTGCCGGCGACGTCGAAGATACCGATCGTCGCCAACAGCGATGCGGCGACGGTGGTCGGCATGCCGTGATCGTGCGCCGCCGGAATGAAGTGGGTCCCGATCAGACCGTTCGTCGTCATTCCACATATCGCGAAGCTGCCGGCCAGCAGCCAGAAGGCCCGGACGCGCATCCCGCGCACGAGTCCGCTTGCCGCGGCGCCGAATCCGCTGGTGGGCAGGGCGGTTTCGGTGTCGTCCGGACGGGCGCCGTACGCGGTGGTACCGACGTCGGTGGGACGGTCCCGGATGAACAGCACCACCAGCGGAACCACAGCAAGTGCTGCGCCGGTGACCACGAGCGACGCCCACCGCCAGCCGTATGCGTCGGTGATGTGGGCGACCACGGGGAGGAAGATCAGCTGTCCCGTCGCCGCTGCGGCGGTGAGGATTCCGGTGACGAGGCCGCGTTTGGCGACGAACCAGCGGGTGGACACGGTCGCCACGAAGCCCATCGAGATGGACCCGGTGCCCAGGCCGACGAGGACACCCCACAGCAGTAGCAATTGCCAACTGGCGCTCATGAACACGCCGAGTCCGGTGCCGGCGGCGATCAGCAGGAGCGCACCGGTCAGGATCGGGCGCACCCCGAATCGGTCCATGAGTGCCGCCGCGAAGGGGGCGGTGACACCGAAGAGCACCATGTTGATCGACATGGCGGCGCCGACGGTGGCGTGCGACCAGCCGAACTCCATGTGCAACGGGTCCATCATCACGCTCGGAACGGCCCGGAAGCCGGCCGCGCCGAGGATCGCGATGAAGCTGACGGCGGCGACGATCCAGGCCCAGTGCAGGTGCGGTGTCCACCGGCCGGAGGTCGGCACGGTGGGCGTGGGGGAGTTGGTCACCGATACAGCATCGGGTATCGACGTGCCGGACCACCACTGGCATGATTGCCAATATGTCGGAAGATCATGCCAAGTGTGTGTCTGTCGCGACTCCGCATGCGGTGGCGGTCCTGCTGCTGCCGCCGGTCGTAGGTTTCGACGCGACGATGCCGTCGCTGCTGTTCGGCCAGGCGTGCGCCGACGACGGCAGCCCGCTGTATTCGGTCACGACCGTGTCGCTGTCGCCCGGACCTCTCGACACCACCACCGGCTACGGGATCCTCGCCGCGGCGGGACCCGAGGCGCTCGCCACGGCCGACACCATCGTCGTGCCCGGTACGCGCCTGGCGTCGAGTCGTTGTGACGGCGTCCTCGATCCCGACGTGGCGCGAGCACTCGACGCGCGCAAGCCCGACGCCCGACTGGTGTCGATCTGTACCGGTGCCTTCGTTCTCGCCGCGGCAGGCGTCTTCGACGGAAGGCGGGCGACCACGCACTGGCAGTACGCCGACGACTTCCGGCGCCTCTACCCCGAGGTCGACCTCGATGAATCGGTGCTGTTCGTCGATGAGGGTGCGGTGCTGAGCTCGGCGGGTCTCGCCGCCGGAATCGACCTGTGCCTGCACATCATTCGGCGCGATCACGGGGCCGCCGTCGCCAACCGCGTTGCCCGGCACTGTGTGGTCCCGCCCTGGCGTGAGGGTGGCCAGGCGCAGTTCATCGAACGGCACGTACCGGTCCAGGACGGTCCGGGAACGGCGGTGGCGCGGGAGTGGGCACTCACGCATCTGGCCGAACCCGTCACCGTCAACCGGATGGCCGCACACGCGCAGATGAGTACGCGGACCTTCATCCGGCGGTTCCGCGACGAGACGGGTACCGCGCCGGGCGCGTGGCTGCGCGACCGGCGGCTCGACCTCGCCCGGGAACTGCTCGAGACCACAGACCTGCCCGTCGATGTCATCGCCGAACAGACCGGTATCGGCTCCGCCGACAACCTTCGTCACCACCTCCGCAAGGAACTCGGCATGGCCCCGATCGCCTACCGGCGCACGTTCCGCGGTGCGTGAACCTTCCGCTCAGCCGGGGATGTTGCTCTTCGAGTCGAAGAAGTACACCTCGCCGAGATTGGTGGCGGTGGCGATCTGCCCGGACGCCGACACCGCGATACCGGTGGTGAAGCCGGCCGAATTGGGCAAGGTCAGCCTGCGCGTGGTGCTGCCGTCGGCGGTGGACACCTCGGTCAGCGACAGCGTGTCCTTGCCGGGATCGCGCACGACGGTCCACGCGGTCCCTGAGTTGGTCAGCGCCGAGAGACTCACCGTCGCCAGATCGTTGCGCTGCCAGACCTTTTCGGCCCTGTCGCCGCGGTCGCGCAGCAGCGTCAAGGGGGCGCCGATGACACCGGTCGGGATGATCAACCCATCCGGGGACACCGTCATCGTCGCGAACCCGTAGCCGCCGTTGTCGTAGGTCCAGCGGGTGGTGCCGGTCGCGGCGTCGAGGGCCACGATTTGGCCGAGGCGGCTGAAGGTGTAGACGGTGGAGCCGTCGGCCGACAACGTGGCCGGCCCGATCACCCCGCCGGGCACCTGCGCCTTCCACATCTCCGAGATCGTCCGCTTGCCGTCGACCTCGGCGTAGGAGAACCCACGGATTTCGCTGGCGATCGCGCCGGTGGGCCAGACATTCAGGAAGAAGCGCTGATGAGCCATGTCGACCGCCGGGGGAGCGGGAACCGTGCACCGCGGACCGTTGGTGACGCAGTCGCCGTATCCGTACAGCGGGTCGGCCGGATCGGCCTCGGGACGCAGCCGTACCTCAGGCGCGGCGAACTGCGCCGTCTGGGTGTCGATGAGCAGGATCTGGCCCTGTGTCGTCACCATCAGGGCGATGCCGGGGTCGGCGAACTTCGCCGACAACGGCACCCCGATCACCGGCATCCGCCACCGGATCGCACCACCGGCGTTGAATGCCAGGAAGGTGGTCTGTTCCCCGATGTAGGGCTGGTCGTACTGATCGGTGAGCATGGCGTTGCCCGAGACACCCTCACGCATCTTCTTGCAGAAGTTCTTGCGTCCCGAGCGCTGATCGAGCACCAGCAGGTTGCATCCGGTCGAATTCGACGTCACCCCGACGTTGCCGGTCGCCGAGATGGTCACCGGCGAGGTCACCGTGCCACCGGTCGGGCGGGTCCAGCTCAACGCCAGATCGTCGGGGACGCTGGGGTAGGCGAAGTTGGAGTTCGCAGCGTTGCCGCCGTAGCTGGACCACCCGATCCCCGCGACCGACCGGACGTCGATGTGGCCGTCGGAGCATGACGACAGCGCCAGGGCGACCACCGCCGCGAACACCACGACGACAGTTGCCGGCATGCGCCGCATACCTCGCGGACGTCGGGCAACCGCCATCGAAGCTCCTTCACCTCTGCTCGCCGGAGTCATCACCGGCGACGCCAACGCTAGAGCCTATCCTGTGGGGCGTCGGCGACCGGTGCCGCGACGCCCCGGACACGGCCTCCGGAGGCGATATCTGGCGAATCCGGTCCACATGCGATGGCCTAGGGTTGCCTGTCATGACCACGATGTGGAACGCCAGCTACCGGTCGCGGTTCCGGGCCGGGCGTCGTCGGGGCCCCGAGCAGGTGCGCTTCCTGACGATCGACTCGTTGCGCTGGGTGCTCCGCAATCGGGCCTATACGCCCTGGTATCTGGTCCGTTACTACCGACTCGCGAAGTTCCGGATGGCCAATCCGCACATCGTGCTGCGCGGAATGCTGTTCCTCGGCCGCAATGTGGAAATCCACGCCACCCCGGAGATGAGCCGGATGGAGATCGGCCGTTGGGTCCACATCGGCGACGGCAACTCCATCCGCTGCCACGAGGGCAGCCTGCGCATCGGCGACAAGACGGTCTTCGGCTGCAACAACGTCGTCAACTCCTACCTCGACCTGGAGATCGGTGGCTCGACGCTGATCGCCGACTGGTGCTACATCTGCGACTTCGACCACCGCATGGACGACATCACGCTGCCCATCAAGGATCAGGGCATCGTCAAGGGGCCGGTGCGCATCGGCCCCGACACCTGGGTCGCCGCCAAGGTGACGGTGCTGCGCAACACCATCGTCGGCCGCGGCTGCGTCCTCGGCTCCCACGCGGTGGTCAAGGGCGTCATCCCGGACTACTCGATAGCCGTCGGTGCACCGGCCCGCGTCGTCAAGAATCGCAAGGACGCCTGGGCCGCCAACGCCGCGGAACGTGCCGAACTCGAACGCGCTCTCGCCGACATCGAACGTAAGAAGGCACAAGCGGCGCGCGGCGAGGGCTGACCGGCCCCACCCTCCCTTGGCTGAGCCGAGCCAAAGCCTCTCGTTGGTGGGCGACCCGCCTGTGGCGTGTCCGGCAGGCCGAGCTTGTCGAGGTCGAGGCCACCTCCGCAACCCGACAGTGAAACCAGCCTGCCGCCAACCGAACCCAACGTTGAGGACGCGGATAGTTCTCGTACCCAGCAGATTCCGCACCGATCAGTTTTGTCGTACCCCCTCGCTACACTTGCGTCAGTTCAGTTGGAGCGACCGAGCAGAGGGGGTGAACATCGTGGCCGACACCACAATTCGCGCGACTACCGCGCCGGAGTTGTCGATGACCGCCGACGATGCGGCCATGATCGATCACCTCCCTGTCGAGGCGGCCACCGCTCTGGCCCGATCCCTGCAACGCCAGGAACGACAGGTGATCGCCCGGAAGGTGTTGTCGGCAGCGCGGATCGGGCATGCCGTGTACGACGAGATGCTGCTGTCGGGTCACGTGACCAATGTGCACACCACCGGTGGCGTCGACAAGGCTGCGACCGGCAGGGTGTCGACCGCGTTGGGTGTGTCGGTGCCGCAAGCGACGTCGTGGATGACGTTGAGTTTCTTGCTGTCGACGCTCCCGACGGTGACTGCGGCGTTCTTGGCTGGTGATCAGTCGTTGGAGCGTATCCGGATCATCGCCGGCGAGATCGTCGTGCTGTCCGATGAGGATGTGCGCGCGTTCGCCGAAACCCGTGCACTGCAACTCGCTGGACGTAATCAGGCGGATACGACGTTGCGGGATCAGGTCGCCGAGATGGTGATCGCGCTGGATCCCGACGGTGCCGCCGACCGTCGTGAGGAAGCTGCCGCACGCGATCAGAATGTGCGGGTCCGTCGGGACACCAACGGGCACTGCAGCATCTCGGTGTACGCACCGGGGGAGGTGGGTGCGCATCTGGCGGCGCGGATCGCACAGATGGTCCGTGAGCGGATCTGCCCGCGTGATCGGCGTCGTCGGGGCGAGGTGCAGGTCGCGGCGTTCGCCGAAATCCAAGGCCTACCCGGCGCGTACCTGTCGTGTGAATGCGGTCGAGGTGACTGCTCGCGGGCGATCCCGTTGCCGGAAGAACCCAGTGGCCTGACCGACCTCGACATCGATGTCGACGGCAACGCGGCTGATCTGTCTGACGATGTCGAAGCCGAGCGTGGTGAGGCTGACGAGATCACCGAACCCGAGACGACCGTCGATCCCCAGTCGGACGCTGACGTCGCGGCCGACGTGGCCGTCGATCCCGAGACGGTCACCGACAACGCTGATTGTGACGACGCTGATTGTGCGGCAACAAATACCGTCGAGGCGCAACCCAACATCGACACGGGCACCAACACCGACACCGACTCCGAACCCGATACCGTCAGTGATTCGCAGTTGTCGCTGTCGTTGATCACCGACCCGTCCGGGCAGCGGTAAGCCCGGCTGGAATACTTCGGCGTGATTGACGAAGCTCACGCCCGAACGCTGATCAATTCGGGACAGTTGGTCACCGTCAGCGAGTGTCCCACCCTGGACATACCCACGATCAGCACCGCCACCTCGTTGGATCGGATACCGGCGGCGTGGCGTCGTCTCGACGATCCGTTCCCCGCGCCACCGATTGACCCGTCCGGGCACGGCGGATATCTCCTCCCACCACCGGGTGCGTTGACGTATCGGGTTCCGGCGTGGTTGCGGGAGAAGATCATCGAGTTGGATGGCACCTGCCGGTATCCGCAGTGCGGGCGGCCGGCCAGTGACTGCCAGATCGATCACGTGGTGAAGTTCGTGCACCAGGATCCGATCACCGGTGGCTGGACGGTGGAGTTCAACCTGATGCCGCTGTGCACGCCGGACCACCAACGCAAACATATGGGGTTGTTGATCCCCACCATGCTCGCCGATCGGGCGGTCATCTGGCGCGACCCTGTCACCGGGGAAACCATCACCACCTATCCGCGGTAGTCCACTACCGTCGGGTGATGCTGCGCTGCAACCAGTTCCCAGGTCCACGTTGCGTGGTCTCGAGGATCGTCGTTTCGGCGGAGCTCAAGCCAAGGCCCCTCGTTCCTCGGCCTGCGGGACAACGGGTTTCGGCAAGGTTGATCGCCGCGGGTCAGAGGTTGTTCGGATCACGTTCGGGCAGTGGGCGTTCGGCGATCGGCCGACGGCCGACCGGGGTACGAACTCGCCGTTTCGCGGCTGCATAGACCGCCAGGGTGCGGGTTGCGACCTCGGTCCAGGAGAAGTCCGTGCCAAGACGGGCCCGCGCATTGCGGGCTCGGGTGGCGGCCTCGGCCGGGTCCGACAGCGTGGCCCGCACGGCCGCCGTCAGGCCCGCCACGTCGGCGGGTGCGAAACTCAGCCCCGTCGCCGAATCCTGCACCGCCTCACCGAGTCCGCCGGCTCGAGACACCACCAGCGGGATGCCCGTCGCGGCGGCCTCGAGGGCGACGATGCCGAAGGGTTCATAGCGGCTCGGCAACACGATCGCGGTGCACCGGTGCATCAGATCGACGAGACCGTGATGGTCGACGGCGCCGATGAAGCTCACCGCGCGCGACACCCGGTACCGCCGCGCCTGCTCGACCAACCAGTCGCGCTGCGTTCCGGTCCCGGCCACGGTCAGCGTCGTTCCCGGATGTGTCCGACGGATGCGGGGGAGCGCGGCCAGCAGATCCTGCAGGCCCTTCTCATACTCCAGGCGCCCGGCGAACAGCAGCTCGGCCGGTCCCGACGGAGTCGGCCGCGGGGTGAAAGGCCATGCGGTGATGTCGATCCCGTTGTGGATCACCGTGATGTCGGCGACCGGATCGAACAGTCGCGACACCTCGTCGCACATCGACACCGAGCAGGTGATCAGGGCGTCGGACTCCTCGGCGAGCCACCACTCCACCGAATGCACCTGCCGATTGATCCGGCCGCTCACCCAACCGCTGTGCCTCCCGGCCTCGGTGGCGTGAATGGTCGACACGAGTGGGACGTCGAAGATCTCGGCCAACGCGATCGCCGGGTGCGCGACGATCCAGTCGTGGGCGTGCACCACCTCCGGTGACCAACCGCCGTGCGTCGGGTGGTGGCCGCCGAGGATCGTGAGACCGGCCCGGATGAAGGCATGCCCCATCGCGAGGGTCCACGCCATCATGTCCGTGCCGAACTCGAACTCCAACGGGTCTTCGGCGACGGCGATCACCCGCACCCCGTCGACGACGGTGTCGGTCGTCGGATGCGTCAGCGCATCGGTGCCCGGCGGGCGGCGCGTCAGCACCACCACATCGTGTCCGAGATAGGCGAGTTCGGTGGCCAGATGGTGCACGTGACGCCCGAGACCTCCAACCACCACGGGTGGGTACTCCCAGGAGACGAGCAGAATGCGCATCAGATCGACTCCGCGCGGCCTGCGGCCATCGCCGGGGGGACCCGGCGGGCATCCAGGTCGGCGAAGAGGTTGTCTGCTCGAAACCAGTTGTGGCTCAACCGTTGTGCCTCGCGGTCACGTCCGCTCAGTGCGGCATCGACGATTTCGCGGGTGGCGTGGGCGTGGGTATGCGCACGCGTGACGGCATAGTGGGCGGCGGTGTCCTTGGACACCATGAACGGCCAGTCCGATGACACCGTCAGCAGGGTCTCGCGCACGATCTGGTCGGCGACCCGATTGCGTCCGGCACCCGGTACGACGAGCTTGTCAAGGGCGGCCAGGGCGGTCTCGGTGACCTCGGCATTGAGCTGGACCAGATGCGAGACCTGCGGTCCCTCCCACACCCGCCAGTCCTTTCCCGACCCCCACGACGACGCGGGCAGATCCACCGGTTCGCCGACGAAACCGTCGGCCGCGGCACCGGCGAGCGTCCCCACCCGCACGCCCGCCTCGGGAAGTCGACGCAGCACCCGCTCCAACCAGATCGGTCCCTCATGCCACCAATGGCCGAACAACTCGGTGTCGAAGGCGGCCACCACCAGGGCGGGCCGACCGATCCGGGCGGACTCGTCGATCAGGCGCCGGCGGATGTGGGCGATGAAGTCGTCGACGTGGCGATCGATCACCGCATCCGCGCGCTGCGGGTCATAAGGCTTCTTGGCGTGACCGGGGACCTTCTTACCGGTGACCCGGGCCGGTTTCAGTCCGGTGCCGTGGTCGTAGGTGTGGAAGTCGCGGTAGGCGCCGTGACCCGGATAGCCCGACCGCGGTGACCACACGCGATAGCTGACCTGCAGGTCCCGACCGAACGCCAGCACATCGGTGTCACCGACCGGCCGGGCCAGCGCGGTGTCGCCGTGCAAAGTCGGACCATCGACCATGAAGTGACCGACTCCTGCCGCCGCATACTCGGCTTCCATACCGGGCGCGAAGGCGCACTCGGGTGCCCAGATCCCGCGTGGTTGTCGCCCCCACCGTGCATGGGCGTCGGCCAAACCCTCCGACAGCGAGAACCGGCGCAGCCGCGGATCGAGCAAGGGCGTGAAGGGGTGGGCGAGGGGACCGCCGAGGATCTCGACGACCCCGCTGTCGGCGATCCGGCGCAGCATGGGCGAGCTCCCGTGGCGCCAATGTTGCTCGAAGTCGCCCAATGCGGCCGCCGCCGAACGGTACTCACGCGTCCCCAATTCGCGGCGGGCGTCCTCCCGCGACACCGCGGCCTCGCATGCGCGCAGTTGCCAGTCCGCGAGCCATTCGTACATCGACGCGCAGCAGTGCGAATCGTCGAGTTGTGCGGCCAGTACGGGTGTGATGCCCAACGACATGACGTCCCGCAATCCGTCGTCGGCGAGGCGGCGCAGCATGTCGAATACCGGCAGATACGAACCCGCCCACGACTGATAGAGCCATTCCTCGCCTACCGGCCACCGGCCGTGGTGGGCCAGCCACGGCAGATGCGAATGCAGAACCAGCGTGAACTGTCCCGGTACCGGCGTCGCGTCGGTGATGTGGGGATTCAGGGTCGCACCGCGATCGCGAGAAGGTCCAGACAGGCGTCGATGTCGGCGTCGTCGCGGATGTCGAAGTCGGTGGCCGCGACGGCGGCCACATCGTCCACCAGCTCGTCCGGCCACGGTTGACCGGCGAGGGCGCGTTCGATCTGCGCGTCGATCAACGACCCACCCCACTTCTCGTCCAGGCGCGCCAGCGCCGCGCCGTGATGCACTCCGAGCATGGCCGACACGGTGAACCCGCCGTCGACGAGGAGTTCGGTCAGCTCCGCGGCATCGAGCTCGCGGGTGTGGAACGGGTTGAGTGGGGTGTCGCGGTCGGGGGAGAAGGTGATGCGATTGGGGGTCGAGATCAGCAGTTCGCCGCCGGGACGCAGCACCCGCAGGCATTCGGCGATGAACGCCGGTTGATCCCACAGATGCTCGATGACCTGGAAGTTCACCACCACGTCCACCGAGGAATCCGGCAGCGGGAGAGCGATCAGATTCCCTTGGACGATCTCGACCTCGGGGTAGCGCACCCGCGTGTGCGCGACCGCCGCGTCGTCGTAATCCACGCACGTCACCGAGGCACCGGCGGCGGCGAGCATTGCGGCCCCGTAGCCCTCACCGGACCCGGCTTCGAGAACACGCAGGCCCGCGCAGCGCCCGGTGATGTGGGTGTAGGCGATCTCATGGCGGCGGAACCAGTAGTTCTCGGCGGGAATGCCGGGAACGGTGCGTTCGCCGGTGAGGGCGAGGTGCTGGTCGGTCGTCAGTGCCTGCGGCGCGCCGGGCACGTGTGTCCGGTGTACGTCGGTCATCCCCACGACACTAGTCTCCCCTCCGTTTTGTGAGGTAGTCGATGTCCAGCCCGATAATAGGACGGGTTAAAGTGGGGAGACCGATGGCCTTACCCGCCGGTAAGTTGCCGAACCCGACGCAGGAGGTCGACGTAGACCCATGACAAACATTGTCGTTCTGATCAAGCAGGTTCCGGACACCTGGTCCGAGCGCAAGCTCTCCGACGACGACTTCACCCTGGACCGTGAGGCCGCCGACGCCGTTCTCGACGAGATCAACGAGCGTGCCGTCGAGGAAGCGCTGCAGATCAAGGAGGCCAACGGTGGCGAGGTGACCGTGCTGACGGCCGGCCCCGAGCGTGCCACCGAGGCCATCCGCAAGGCACTGTCGATGGGAGCCGACAAGGCCATCCACATCAAGGACGACCAGCTGCACGGCTCCGACGCGGTGCAGACCGCGTACGTCCTGGCCCGCGCGCTGGGCACGGTCGAGGGTGTCGAGCTGGTCATCGCCGGCAACGAGGCCACCGACGGTCGTGTCGGTGCCATCCCCGCGATGATCGCCGAGTACCTCGAGCTGCCGCACCTGACGCACCTGCGCAAGCTGACCCTGGAGGGCGAGACCCTCACTGGTGAGCGTGAGACCGACGACGGCATCTACACCATCACCGCGGACCTGCCGGCCATCGTCAGCGTCAACGAGAAGATCAACGAGCCGCGCTTCCCGTCCTTCAAGGGCATCATGGCCGCCAAGAAGAAGGAAGTCGCCGTCCTCACCCTGGCCGAGATCGACGTCGAACCGTCGGATGTGGGCCTGGAGAACGCCGGATCCACCGTTACCAGCTCCACCCCGAAGCCGCCGAAGACCGCCGGTGAGCGTGTCACCGATGAGGGTGATGGTGGCGTGAAGGTCGCCGAGTACCTGGTCGGCCAGAAGATCATCTAGGCCCCAGCCGGAACCCTATCACCGCGCCCGCGCATTCCCCGCGAATGACGCAGGGCCCCACACACATTCAGGAGAAGGAAATGGCAGAAGTTCTGGTTCTGGTCGAGCAGGACGCCGAGGGCGCCCTGAAGAAGGTGACCAGCGAACTCATCACCGCCGCACGCGCACTGGGCACCCCGTCGGCGGTCGTCGTCGGCAAGCCCGGGTCGGCCGATCCCATCATCGACGGCCTCAAGGAAGCCGGCGCCGAGAAGATCTACGTCGCCGAATCCGATGACGCCGCAGGCTATCTGATCAGCCCGCAGGTCGACGTGCTGTCGTCGATCGCCGAGGATGCGGCCCCGGCCGGCGTCCTGGTCGCGGCCACCGCCGACGGCAAAGAGATCGCCGGGCGCCTCGCCGTGCGCCTCGGTTCGGGTGTGCTCGCCGACGTCATCGACGTCAAGGAGGGTGGCATCGGGATCCACTCGATCTTCGGTGGCGCGTTCACCGTCGAGGCCCAGGCCAAGGGCGACGTCCCGGTCTTCTCGGTCCGTCCCGGTGGTGTCGAGGCCGCCCCGCAGGCCGGTGCCGGCGAGCGCGTCGACGTCGCCGTCCCGGACCAGGACGGTGGCGTGAAGATCACCAAGGTCGAGCCGAACGTCGGCGGCGACCGTCCCGAGCTCACCGAGGCCTCGATCGTGGTCTCCGGTGGCCGCGGTGTCGGTTCGGCCGAGAAGTTCTCGGTCGTCGAGGAACTGGCCGATTCGCTCGGTGCCGCCGTCGGTGCCTCCCGCGCCGCCGTCGACTCCGGCTACTACCCGGGTCAGTTCCAGGTCGGTCAGACCGGCAAGACCGTGTCGCCGCAGCTGTACGTGGCGCTCGGCATCTCCGGTGCCATCCAGCACCGCGCCGGCATGCAGACCTCCAAGACCATCGTCGCCGTCAACAAGGACGAGGAGGCTCCGATCTTCGAGATCTCCGACTTCGGCGTCGTCGGCGACCTGTTCAACGTCGCCCCGCAGCTGACCGACGAGGTCAAGAAGCGCAAGTGACGTCCGTGTCACCTCGGTGACACCGGTCTTCCGGTGACCCCCGACCCCCGTGGTCGGGGGTCACCGCGATTTCAGGGGCGGTTCATGCGACGGTCGGTTGGGCCGCCGACGTGTTCACCCGCCCAGCACCGACACGACGCGCCACCGTCGCCGTCGAGATGTGTCACCTCGCTTTCATCTGGGGTATGACATCAGCCCCGGTCACCGTCTTCACCGGCCGATTCCGCACCCTCGTCGATGCGGGCCCGCTACGGGTCATCCTGACCGACGATCCGTCTGCCGTCGTCGCCGCCCAGCGACTGCGCTACACCGTCTTCGCTGCCGAACCCGGATTCGCCGACACGATCGGTGATCACGAGTCGGGCAGGGACGCAGACCATTTCGACGCCCATTGCGAGCACCTGCTTGCCTGGCACGACGATCACGGCCTCATCGGGTGCGCGCGTCTGCTGCCGCCGCCGCGGGCCATCGCCGCCGGCGGGTGGTACAGCTCGGGCGAATTCGACCTGTCCGAACTCGACGAGATCGCCCCGGCCACCGTCGAGATGGGCCGGGCGTGTGTGCTCGACGGCCATCGTCACGGCTCGGTGACTGCACTGCTGTGGGCGGCCCTCTTCCGTCACCTCGACGAGACCGGCTACCGCTACGTCATGGGTTCGGTGTCGGTTCCGCTGGGCGACAACGCAACCCGCAGTTCCGGTCACCTGGCGGCCCGTGGTTCGCTGCTGCGTGGCGTCCGGGATGTCTTGGCGCAGCGCCATCGGGCCGATTGGCAGGCGTACCCCCATGTGCGGGCCCGCATCGACGGCGTGCTGCTCTACGAGATCGAGCCCCCCGCCTCGGTGACGATGCCGCCATTGATGCGCGCCTACCTGCGACTCGGCGCGAAGATCGGCGGTGAGCCGGCCGTCGACCCGGCCTTCGACGTCGGTGATTTCCTCACGGTGCTCGACACCCGCACAGCCAACTCCCGTTATCTCGACCGGCTCCGTGACTCGGTGGCTCGCCTCGGCGGTGACCGATGACCGCGGTGCTCCCGGCCGTCGAAGCCGCACCGGATCGTCTCACCCGGCAACCCCACGGCAAGGTCTGCCGGCACGATCACCACTCGTGGTACCCGACGAGCCCCTGCGGTGCCGAGTGCCTCGACGCCCCGGCGCTGCGGGCGGGACGAGTGATCGTGGCGGCCCGGTTGATCCGGCTGACGATGGTCCTCACCGTGATCGCATTCCTCGGGGCCCTCGTCGCACCCATGCCACGACTGGTGCGACGCGCGTACCTCCGTCGCTCCGCGCAGGCGGTGCTGCATGCCATCGGCATCCGCATCCTCCTCGACGATCACCGCCCCTTCGGTTCCCGCGCCCGCGGTCTCGTGGTCGCCAACCACATCTCCTACCTCGACATCCTCGCGATCGCGGTGGTGCAGCCCGCGCACTTCGTGGCCAAATCCGACGTCGCCCAAATGCCGGGAATCTCGGTGCTGGCCAGGCGATTCGGGGTCATCTGCATCGACCGCTCGTCGCTGCGCACCCTGCCCACGGTCATCGGCGAGGCGACCGCCGGACTGTGTGCGGACTCCTCGGTGGCGGTGTTTCCGGAGGGCACCACGTGGTGCGGACACGCGCAGGGCAGCTTCCGGCCGGCCTTCTTCCAATCCGCACTCGATGCCGGCGTCCCGGTCCTCCCGGTCGGGATCGCCTTCAGCGCACGCGGCGGACGGTGCACCGCGCCGGGTTTCATCGGCGATGACGGGCCCGCCGACACGTTGCGTCGGGTGCTGGCGCTGCGCGACCTCACGGTGCACGTCAGCCTGCACGAACCCCAACTGCCGCGCGGTGATCGACGCGCGCTCGCCGCGCGATGCGAGATGCTGATCCGATCGGCCCCGGAGCCCTGGGTTCCGAGCGCCACTGCGCCGAGGATCTGACAACATATATGATGCTGCACGCGTCTGTGATGGACGCGACGCCGATGTTGTCTCACGCGCCGGAAGGGACCGCCACATGTCCGACACCGCCACCCCCACACCACCGACGAAGCTCACCGCCGACCAGGCACGCGCCCGCTTCGCCGACCTGCGTGCCGTCGACGGCACCGTCGACGACGCCGAACTCGACGAGATCTGGGCGGCGCTGCCGACCCTGCGTCCCGAGGAGATGCTCGGCCGGTGGAAGGGCGGCGAGTTCACGACGGGCCACCAGACCAACGGGTTGCTGCCCAAGGTCGGCTGGTACGGCAAGACCTTCATCTCCCGCAATGACGTCCAGCCGCTGGTGTGCCGTGACGAGAACGGGGAACTGTTCTCCAACACCAAGCTGGGCAAGGGAGAGGCCAGTCTGTGGATGATCGAATTCCGCGGTGAGGTCACCGCGTCGATGGTCTACGACGGGCAGCCGGTGATCGATCACTTCAAGCGCGTCGACGACACCACCCTGATGGGCATCATGAACGGAAAAGGCGGCGTCATCGACGGCCGCCACCTGTACTTCTACCTCGACCGGGACTGACCGCAGGGGGTCGCGCCGCCCGGCCGGACGGCCGCGAGAGGGTGCTCGTCCAAGCCGTGCGAAGAGATCGGCCAAGCAGTCGACAAGAGGGTTCCAAGATCATCGGGTGACGGTGGTGGCCGACATACCGGCCCGACGAAGGAAGCCCTGTGCCCACTCCACCGCCCGCGACCACCACACCACCGACCCGTTCCCGCCTCGTCGCGCGGATCACCCTCGGGGTCTCTTGTGCGGCCACCGCGATGCTCATGCTCGACATCGCCGTGGTCAACACCGCCTTACCGGCCATCGCCCGGGAGTTCGACGCCGATTTCGCCGCCCTGAAATGGGTCATCGACGGCTACACACTGGCCCTGGCCACCATCGTGTTGTCGGCGGGTGCGTGGGCGGACCGGATCGGCCGTCGCCGAGTCTTCCGGATCGGCGCGGTGGTGTTCACCACGGCGTCGGCGTCGTGCGCGCTGGCCCCGGACATGCTGCTGCTCAACATCTCTCGTGTCGTCCAGGGTGTGGGTGCGGCATTGCTGTTCGCCACGTCGCTGGCATTGCTGGCACCCGCCTTCCCCGGACCGACCGCCCGCAGCAAGGCGCTCGCCGCCTACGGGGCCACGATCGGTGCGTCGTTCGCCGTGGGCCCCCTCCTCGGCGGTGTGCTCACCGAAACCCTCGACTGGCGTGCGATCTTCCTGATCAACATCCCGGTCGGGGTGGTGATGATCGGATGCACCCGCCTGGTCGACGAGTCCCGCAGCGAGACACCGCGACGCGGTGACAAGGCCGGTGGGGTGACGGTGATCGTCGCCCTGGCCGCGCTCGCCTACGGGCTGATCGAGGCCAACGCCCGCGGATGGACCGATCCGGTGACCCTGACCGCCCTCGGTCTGGCCGCCGCCGCCATCGTGGTCTTCGTGATCGTCGAAGGTCGCGTGGCACAACCGATGATGCCGCTGTCCTTGTTCGCCAACCCGGGTTTCGCCGGGGCGCAGGTGGCGACCTTCGCGATCTCCGCATCGATGTTCGCGGTGTTCATCTACGTCACGATCTTCCTCCAGGGAGTCGTGGGACTCTCGCCCATCGATGCCGGCCTGGTCTACCTCCCCGGAACCATGGTGATGCTGATCGTTGCAGGGCTGACCGACCGCATCCTGGGGCGGGTCGCGCCGTGGCGGCTGATCGCCGGCGGACTGCTCGCGGTGGGTGGCGGCCTCGCCTGGATGACCATCGGCGGTCTGGACAGCAGTGGCTGGGACCTGATGGGCGGCTTCGTGCTCGCCTGCGTCGGCGCCGGCGTCTTCAATCCGGTGATGAGCGGAATCGTGCTCGCCGAGAGCGGTCTCGACGACGCCGGTCTGGCCACCGGAATCAACGACGTGTTCCGGCAGTCCGGCATCGCGCTCGGGGTGGCGGCACTCGGGGCCGTGTTCCCGGTGCAGTCGGTCCTGAGCGGCGGGTCGCCCGCGGACTTCGTGGCCGCACTCGACACCGCATTGTGGATCAGCGCCGCCGTCGCGATCGGCGGTGCGGTGATCGCCGCGCTCACCATGCGCGGTGCCCGGGCCACCACCGGTGACGCCCCGTCGGCGCAGCATGACGCGACCGGCGACGGCACGAGGGGCGTCGCCCCGATGCCGGTGAACCCATGATCCCCGCCGGAATAGACAACCGACGAACTCGCCCGGTCGGTCGCCGCGACCACGCGTTACCGCCTAGAATCCTCGGATATAGGCGACATCTGGATCGGACGATCGATGCAAGCGAGGAATCCGGCATGCTGGAGTACTTGGTGCTGGGGCCGCTCGAGGTACGACGCGACGGCGTCCCCGTCGAATTGGGCTCACCGAAACAGCGGACGGTGCTCGCGGCGCTGCTCCTGGCACGCGGCGGAGTCGTCTCCAGCGATCGTCTGATCGACACCGTCTGGGGTGACGAACCGCCCTCCGCGGCCACCACGAGTCTGCAGGCCTACATCTCGAATCTGCGGCGCGCACTGCGCGGCGATCGGGGTGAGACGTCCCCGATCCAGCGGGTCGCCGCAGGCTACCGACTCGACCTCGGTGCCGACCGGCTGGATCTGGTGACCTTCGGCGACCTCGTCGCAGGCGCCCGGGCGGCGCGGGACGAGGCCCGGTGGGCCGACGCCCTCGCCGACGCGCACGCGGCGCGCTCCCTGTGGCGCGGCGAGCTGCTGGGCGACGAGGGGACCGATGCGGGGTGGATCGTGGCCGAGGCGGCCGCACTCGCCGAGGCACGCATGGCCGTCGAGGACACCCACATCACCGCACTGCTGGCCGCCGGTGACACCGGCGGCGCACTTGCCGGGATCGTCGCCCTCCGAGCCCGGGACCCGTTGCGCGACAGGGGAGTATGGCTGCACATGGTGGCCCTCTATCGCGCTGGGCGATCCACCGAGGCGCTCGAGGTCTACCGCAGGCACGCGGCGACCCTCGACGAGGAACTGGGCCTGGCACCCAGCGGCGAACTCATCGAACTACAGGGCGCGGTCCTCCGGCACGATCCGGTCATCGCGGCCTGGCCACGTGCGCCGCACTGGTCGGGCGCCACCGAGGTGGCCATGCCGACCGAGGCCGAGCAGCCGGTGGCGGCGGCAGCCCCCTCCGCCGACGACGTGGCCGACGACGTGCCCCTCGTGGGCCGCGCAGCTCAAACCGAGCGCATCGCAGCACTTTTCGACGGCCCTGCGACCACCAGATGGCTGATGCTCAGCGGACCGGCCGGAATCGGCAAAACCCGCCTCGCCGAGGAGGCGGCCCGACACGCGCAGGCGCTCGGCGACATCGTGGTGTGGGTGCGCTGTCCCGACGCGGAGGGCGTTCCGGCCTGGTGGCCGTTGCGGCAACTGTGCCGGGCGCTCAACGTGCCGCCGGAAGATGTGCTCACCGTGCCCGCCGGCGTCGACGCAGACACCGCCCGCTTCGCGGTGTACGAACACGTCCAGACGATGCTGGAATCGATGGCGCCGCAATCGTTGACGGTGATCGTCGACGACGTGCACTGGGCCGATGCGATGACCCTGCGCCTGCTGGCCTACCTGACGACCGTGATGCACACCGCGCCGCTGCGTGTCATCGCCACCGCCCGCGACGGCGAGGGCGGCGACGACACCGAGCGACTGCGCACCGCGTTCTCCCGGGCCGGCGGCACCCTGATCGCGGTGCCGCAACTCGCGCGCGCCGAGGTCGCCGAACTCGTCCGCGTTGTCGCCGATGAGACGCTCGGCCCGACCGACATCGAGACCCTCACCCGGCGTACCGGCGGAAACCCGCTGTTCGTTTCGGAATTCGCACGGCTGCCACCCGCAGAGCGGCGTCGCGAGATGGTCCCGGCGGCGGTGCGGTCGGTGCTCGACCGACGGTTGCTCTCCTTGGACCCCGCGGTCCTGGAAGTGGTCGGATATGCCGCGGTCCTCGGCGAGGAGATCGACGTGACCCTGCTGGCCATGGCAATGGACCGGGACGTCGCCGAGATCGCCGACTGCCTCGACGAAGCGGTCGACGAACGCATCCTGGTCACCACGGCAACCGGCGGGCGGACACGATTCGCTCACGCCCTGCTCCGCGACGAGGCGGCGTCGACGATCCGCCCGCTGCGCCGCTGTCGCATCCACCTGCGCTTCGCCGAGGTCCTCGCCGCCACCGGTGGGGTGGACGCTGCGCCGCGCCGGGCGGCGCACCTGCTGGAGGCGCGTCCGGTCGCCGACGCGGCCGAGGTGGTGGCGGCCTGCCGCGCGGCCGCGGACGAGGCCACCGCACAATGGGATTCGCAGACCGCGGCATTCTGGCTCGATGCGGCGCTGCGCACCCACGAATCGGTGGCCGTGCCCGGCGGCGATACCACCGCACGCGATGACCTGCTGATCGCGCTACTGGCCGCCCGAGCCCGCGCCGGGCAACTCCAGATGGTTCTCGACACGGCAGAAACCCGCCTGTACCAATCGATTCGGTCCGGCGCACTGTCCACCGTGGGACGTTTGGCGAGCAGCCTGATCCGGGCCGGTGGGTCGTGGCCATGGATGGGCCCGACAGACGAGAACGAGAGCCTCCTCGCCGCGTTGAGCGCGGCCGCGACCGCCGTCGGGACCGAACCGGCAAGCCTCGCCCGGGTGCTGGCGGCCTCGGCGATCGGTCACTGCTATCACCACGATCCAGGCGTCCCCGCCGAACTCCTCGCCGCGGCAGATGATCTCGCCGCACATCTCGGTGAGGACGTATTGGCCGACGTCACACTGGCCCGCCTGATCACCTACGCCGGCGTGGCCGAATACGCTGCCGTATCCCTGAATTGGGCGGAGACCCTGCGCGGGCTCACCTACCCCGAAGCCGGCGTCGACGAGGTCATCGTCGACGCCGCGTTGACGATGGCGACCATGACGCTGGGCGACATCGACACGACCGAGGCGCTCGTGCGCCGTGGCATCGCGGGCAGCGAGCGGCTCCGATTGCCGATCGTGCGGGCGCAGTTGCGGTGGATGGAGATGTCGCTGGCCGCGTGGCACGGTGATTTCTCGCTGGCCCGCAGCCACTACGAAACCGCCGTCGCGGTGCACGAGCAGACCGAACTGTATGTCGCCGGCAGCAATTGGATGGCCATGATGGCCCTGGCCTGCGAACGCGGCATGCTCGACGAGGTCGTCGACACCGAAGGGCTGCAGCCGCTGGACTGGGCTCGTCGGGTCAGTGAGGGGGCCAGCGACAACCAGGTCGCGGTCCTGCTCGCCGCGGGGATCGCCCGGATCGCCGGAGCGGAGGGCGACCGCAGTCTGGCCCGCACGATGATCACCATGTGGGTCGACGACGACAGGCCCATGGTCTGGACGTCGCTGTGCCACGGCGTCCTCCTGGCGCACGTGGTGGCCGAACTCGAACTGTCGGAGTTCGCGCCGGCATTCATCGACTACCTGACCCCGTACCAGGACTGCGTCGCGACCTTGGGGCACGTGGGATGCGTGGGGCCGGTTGCCCTGGCCCTCGCTGAGTTGCACTACCTCGTCGGCGACGAGAAACGTGGTTACGACGCCCTGGTCACCGCGCACCAGATCGCCCGACAGGGACGTGGGGTGCCCTCGACTCTGCGATGCCGGCTGCTCGCCGCGCAGTTGCAGCCACCGTCGACGGAACGGTCGGAGATCCTGGCCGAGATCGAGTTCCGGTCCCGCTCCCTGGGTATGACGCAGGTTGCGGCGACCGCGGGCGCGTTGCTCGCCGAGCCGGTCGAGTCGGGTGGGACACCGGATTCCACCGCCGCGATCCGCTGACGGTTCTGCTCCAAGGACGTTCCAAGAATGGCGCAACCGGCCCGCCGCATTCTCTGAGGGCATCGATCAGCCAGCACCGCTGGATCACAGTCACACAGGAGAACGCATGTCATCGATCCCCGAGGCGACTCGCCCCGTAGCCGCCGACCCGATCACCGCGGACGTCACCGCGCTGCAGGCCGCGGTGCGCGGCGCCGTCCACCGCCCTGGAGACCCCGGATACCCGTCGGTGACCTTCAACGTCGCCGTCGCCCAGAATCCCTGGGCGGTCGTCGACGTCGCCGACGCGGCCGACGTCGCCGCGGTGATCGGATTCGCCTCCGCCCACGGGATGACGGTTGCGGTCCACGCCACCGGTCACGGCGCCACTCCCGTCGGTGACGGGACGATCGTGGTGCGCACCGCCGCGCTCGACGACTGCGTCATCGACCCGCAGACACGGACCGCGCGCGTCGGCGCCGGGGTGCGGTGGCAGACGGTGATCGACGCCGCCGCACCGCACGGCCTGGCGCCGCTGTGCGGCTCCTCGCCGAGCGTCGGCGTGGTCGGCCTCTTGACCGGCGGCGGCATCGGGCCGCTGGTCCGGACCGTCGGCATGTCCGCGGATCACGTGCGGTCCTTCACTGTGGTCACCGGCACCGGTGCCGTCAAACAGGCCACACCCGAGATCAACCCTGAGCTGTTCTGGGGACTCCGCGGCGGCAAGTCCACCCTCGGCATCATCACCGAGGTGGTCATCGAACTCCCGCCCATCGCCGAGATCTACGGTGGCGCACTGTACTTCGACGGGACCGATGCCGAGGCCGTGCTCCGCGGCTGGCGCAACTGGGCGCAGGCGCTGCCCCGGGAGGTGAGCACCTCGCTCGCGCTGCTCCGACTGCCCGAGATGCCCGACGTCCCGCCGATGCTGGCCGGCCGCCTCAGCGTCGCGGTCCGCGTCGCCGTGGTGGGCGACCTCGCCCACGGCCCCGACCTGATCGCTCCGCTGCGAACCCTCGGCACCGTGCTCCTCGACGCCGTCGGCGTCATGCCCTACGCGCAGATCGGGGCCATCCACGCCGACCCCACGGCGCCGATGCCGGCTGCCGAATGCGGGACCCTGCTGCGCGAATTCACCGACGACGCGGCCACCGAACTGCTGCGGGTCGCGGGACCGGAATCGGGCTCGCCGCTGACCATCGTCGAACTACGGCTGCTCGGTGGTGCGCTCGCCGACCGGCCCGCGGTTCCCAGTGCCTTCTGCCACCGCGACGCCGCCTACACCCTGCACACGATCGGCGTCCTCGTCCCACCGATCGCCGATCTGGTCACCGCCGCCGGAATGCAGACCGTCGATGCGCTACGACCCTGGGCGCACGGTGGTGAGATGCCCAACTTTGCGACCACCACCGATCCGGCGTACATCCGCCGCTGCTACGACGAGGACACCGCCGCCTGGCTGTCGGCGCTGGCCGCGCAGCACGATCCACGCGGGGTGCTCCACGTCGGCCAGGTGGTCCGGTGACCGAGGCACCACGCCGATGTGGCGGCGTCAGGAATTTGTCGCTGCCGGTCACGCGTTTATCCTTGGCATCGACATGTCTTTCCCCAGCCGAGTGCCCGTCTACCTCGACCACGCCGCATCGACCGCGATGCGTCCGGAGGCGATCGAGGCGATGAATGCCGTCCACGCCCAGCCCGGCAACGCGTCGTCGTTGCACGGGTCGGGCCGCTGGGCGCGTCGTCTCCTCGAGGAGGCCCGCGAGACCATCGCCGCCGCCGTCGGCGCCCGGCCGTCCGAGGTGATCATCACCAGCGGCGGCACCGAGGCCGACAACCTCGCCATCAAGGGGATCTACTGGGCCCGACGGCAGGCCGACGACCGCCGCCGGCGGGTGGTGATCTCCGCGATCGAGCATCACGCCGTCCTCGACGCCGCCGAGTGGCTTCAGGCGCAGGGCGCCGAACTGGTGATCCTGCCCGTCGACACCCAGGGATTCGTCTCACCGGCCGATCTGCGCGCCGAACTCGCCGAGCACGGCGCGCAGACCGCGCTGGTCTCGGTGATGTGGGCCAACAACGAGGTCGGCACCGTCGAACCCATCACCGAGCTGGCCGCGATCGCCGCGGAGTTCGGCGTGCCCATGCACTCCGACGCCGTCCAGGCCGTCGGGCATATCCCGGTCGACTTCGCGGCGAGTGGACTCTCGGCGGTCAGCATCGCCGCCCACAAGTTCGGCGGACCGCAAGGTGTGGGTGCCCTCCTGCTCGGCCGCGACGTCGCGTGTGTGCCGTCGCTGCACGGCGGTGGACACGAGCGGGATGTGCGGTCGGGTACTCAACCGGTGGCGGCAGCCGTCGGAATGGCGACCGCACTGCGGCTGGCCACCGAGGAACTGGCCGACTCGATGCGGCAGGTCGCTGCGCTGCGTGACGAGTTGTTCGCGATTCTGCTCGACGTTCCGGGCAGCAGCGCGAACGGACCGATGGATGAGCGACGGCTACCCGGAAACGTCCACATCTCCTTCGAGGGCTGCGAGGGCGATTCGTTGCTGATGCTCCTCGACGCCAACGGTGTCGAATGCTCGACCGGCTCGGCGTGCACCGCCGGTGTCGCGCAGGCCAGTCACGTGCTCCTGGGCATGGGCATCGACATGGCCAGTGCCCGCGGATCGCTGCGCTTCTCCCTGGCACCGACCACCACCCGCGCCGACATCGAGACCGTCGCCGAGGTGATCGGTGAGGTCGTCGAACGAGCCCGCGTCGCCGGGCTGGTCGCCTCCCCGAGTGGGAAGGCACGCTGATGCGTGTACTGGCGGCGATGAGTGGTGGCGTCGATTCGGCGGTTGCCGCGGCCCGTGCGGTCGAGGCCGGTCACGACGTCGTGGGAGTGCACCTGGCCCTGTCCACCGCGCCGGGTGCGTTGCGTACCGGCTCGCGAGGATGCTGTTCCCGTGAGGACGCCGACGATGCGCGGCGGGCCGCCGACGTGCTGGGCATCCCGTTCTACGTGTGGGATTTCGCCGATCGGTTCAAGGACGATGTGATCGACGAGTTCGTCGAGGCCTACGCCGCCGGTCAGACCCCGAATCCGTGCCTGACCTGCAATGAGAAGATCAAGTTCGCGGCCCTGGCCGAGAAGGCGATCGCGTTGGGATTCGATGCGCTGGCCACCGGTCACTACGCACAGCTGACCGACGGGGAACTGCGTCGGGCGGTCGATGCCGACAAGGACCAGTCCTATGTGCTGGCCGTACTCACCCGCGAGCAGCTCGATCGCGCGATGTTCCCGATCGGCGACACCCCGAAGCCCGAGATCCGTGCGGAGGCGGCACGTCGCGGACTGTCGGTGGCGAACAAGCCGGACTCGCACGACATCTGCTTCATCCCGACCGGCGACACCCGGGCGTTCCTCGGTGCGCGGATCGGTATTCGTCCCGGCGCCGTCGTCGACGCAGACACCGGTGAACGGCTCGCCGACCATGAGGGCGTGCACGGTTTCACGATCGGGCAGCGCAAGGGCCTCGGTATCGAGGCGCCCGCCGCGGACGGGCGGCCACGGTACGTCACCGACATCGATCCGGAATCGGGAACTGTCCGAGTCGGATCCGAGGAGCACCTGCAGGTGTGGACGATCCGGGCATCGCGTGCGGTCTGGACCTCCGGACAGGCTCCCGACGGGCCGGTCGAGTGCATCGTCCAGGTGCGTGCGCACGGCGGGATGGCACCGGCGCTCGCGACCCCGATCGACGACGCCGGCGGACCCGGCATCGAGATCTCGCTGGCCGAACCCCTGACCGGCGTCGCCCGCGGACAGGCTGCGGTGCTGTACTTGCCCGACGCGCAGCGCGGTGACCTCGTGGTCGGCTCGGGACGCATCAGCGTGACCTCGTCGACGAGACCCGCCGACACCCACGCGGTATCGGCACGGTGAGCACCGGCCGATGAGCCAGCCGCCCACCGGCGTGGGAACCGGCGTCGGTTCCATGCCCGGCACCGACCCGAAACAGGCCGCGGCCGTGATCAACGGTGAACTCGACCTCGCCCATCTCGCCGAGCTTCCCGCGCGCGGCATCGGCGCCGACATGATCGGGCGGATGTCCGCGATCCTGGTGGACATGCCCATCGACGCATCGACCTGGGGCTACCGGCTGGGCACCCGGGGATCGTCGGTGGTGCGTCGCGCCCGCGGCTTCCTCAGCGCCGATCTCGATGCGGTGGAGGAGATCTGGGATACCGCGGGCTTCATCGGTACCGGCCGTGCCGTCAAGGTACAGGCGGCGGGACCGTTCACCCTGGCATCCTCGATCGAATTGACCAACGGGCACAGGGCGATTCGCGATCCGGGGGCGCTGCGTGATCTCACCGACTCGGCCGTCGAAGGCGTCGGAACGCACATCGCCGAGGTCCGACGCCGGTTGGGTGCGGAGGTGACCGTGCAGATCGACGAACCGATGATCGGTGCGGTCCTCGACGGCACGGTGCCACCGCTGACCCGGCTCGACGTCATCCCGCCGCTGCCGATCGCCGACGTCGCGAACGCGTTGGCATCGCTGGCCGAAGGTATCGACGCGCCGATCATCATCCACAATTGCGGTGCGCCGCGCTGGGATCTGATCGCCCGGGTCCCGGGGGTGGCCCACAGCGTCGACGTCAGCGCGGCCACCGCCACGACCATCGGTGCGGCGGCGCTCGACGCGGAGACACTCGACGGCATCGGCGCGCTCCTCGACCGGGGAGACGTGCTCGTCGCCGGCGTGGTTCCGGCAGAACGGGAACGGCCGGGTGTGCGTGCCGAGACGGTGGCCACATCGCTGGCGGCGGTGCTCGACCGCATCGGATTGAATCGAAAAGTGCTGTCGGAGAAGGTGATCGTCACACCCACCTGCGGTTTGGCGGGCGCTTCCCCACAGTGGGCGACGACGGCCCTCGGTATCTGCGCCCAGGTGGGGGAGTTGCTGGCCACCGACCCGGACGCCTTGTAGCCCCGTCGACCACGGTAGATGCGCGTTCTACTCCCACCTGCACGGAATGCGTGGTGGGTATGTGGGAGTTGCGCGTGCACCTACGGTCGTTGATCGGACGCGGTGGAGGGTCAGCCGTCCAGCTTGGCGACCGAACGTTTCGGGGCGACCTGTCGGTAGCTCGCGTCGAGGAGTTCGGCGACCTCGGTCCAGTCGGCATCGTCGTCGAGCAGGATCCCGAGCCACCCGTAGGGGCCCAGATATGCGGGCAGGAAGAACCTCGGATCGGCGCTCAGCGCCTCCCGCTCGGCGGGTTCCGGGATGAACAGCAACGACTGATCATGCCGAGGCCCACCCTTCTCACCGCCACCGTAGTTGCCGAACATCTTTCCGCACCGGAACGTCGGGCGGCCGTGTGCGACAACCTCGGTGGTGTCCGGGAGGGCGAGCGCGATCTCGCGGACCCGGATCAGGTGCGGATCGGCGTCGTCGAACATGATCGGATGCGGCATGGGTGTCCTCTCCCTGCGTGGTCCGGAACCTCTTGCGCCGTACCGTACGCGACTCGGGCGACATTGCAGTGCGGTCTCGGATTCCCGAGGTCCTCGCCACAGCCGACACGCGGACGTAGGCTTCGAACAGATCACGTCGAGCAGCGAGCGTGGTCCGCCATCGAGTAGGACAAACGAAGGAGGCGGCCATGTTCATGACCATCATCAGCGCCATCGTGGTGGGCGCAATCATCGGAGCACTGGCGCGACTGGTGATGCCGGGCAAGCAGGCGATCGGCGTGATCATGACCATCGTCCTGGGAATCGCCGGATCACTGATCGGGTCCTGGATCTGCTATTCGCTCTTCGGATACAGCAACGACAACGGCGGCTGGAAGGTCATCCCGTTCATCGTGGGAATCGCTGTCGCCGCGGCGCTGATCGCGGGGTATGTTGCGCTGATGGGACGCCGAGCGGTGCACTGATCCCGGCTGAGTGGCGGGCGGCCGGAGGTCGACGAGGTCTGTCGGGGGGCTCCGATACCCTCATGACGTGGCAGATGAGGAGCAGACCCCGATCGATCCCGGCATCCGGGAGCAATGGTCGACGCTCGCCGAAGAGATCCGCGAGCATCAGTTCCGGTACTACGTGAAGGACGCCCCCGTCATCTCCGACGGGGAGTTCGATCGGCTCCTCCGCCAACTGCAAGAACTCGAGGACGCGCACCCGGAGCTGGCGACCGCGGACTCGCCGACGAAGCTCGTCGGCGGCGGATTCTCCACCGCGTTCACCCCGGTCGATCACCTCGAACGAATGCTGTCGTTGGACAACGTCTTCGACGCCGACGAGATGCGGACGTGGGTCTCACGCGTCGAGGACGAGGTCGGCGCCGGCGTCGAGTACCTGTGTGAACTCAAGATCGACGGCGTCGCGCTGGCCCTGGTGTATCGGAATGGCGTCCTCGACCACGCGGTCACCCGTGGTGACGGCCGCACCGGTGAGGACGTCACCCTCAACGCCCGCACCATCGAGGACATCCCCGCGCGGCTGACGTCGACACCGGAGTACCCCATCCCCGACGTCCTCGAGGTACGCGGAGAGGTGTTCTTCCGGGTGGAGGACTTCGAGGCCCTCAACGCGTCGTTGGTCGCCGACGGCAAACCCCCGTTCGCCAATCCCCGTAACTCTGCGGCGGGTTCGCTGCGGCAGAAGAATCCGCAGATCACCGCTCGCCGCCGGCTGCGGATGATCTGCCACGGCGTGGGTCACATCGAAGGATGGCGGCCCGATTCGCTGCACCACGCGTATCTGGCGTTGGGTGCCTGGGGCCTGCCCGTCTCCTCGCACACCACCAAACTCACCGGTGCACAGGCGATCCTGGACAAGATTGATTACTGGGGCGAGCATCGTCACGACGTCGAGCACGAGATCGACGGGATCGTCGTCAAAGTGGACGATTTCGGTCTGCAGCGCAGGCTGGGGGCGACGTCGCGGGCGCCACGCTGGGCGATCGCCTACAAGTACCCGCCCGAAGAGGTGACCACCAAACTCCTGGGAATCGAAGTGGGCGTGGGACGGACCGGACGCGTCACCCCGTTCGCCGTACTCCAACCGGTGCTGGTGGCCGGCTCCACGGTGGCGCGCGCGACCCTGCACAACGAGTCGGAGGTCAAACGCAAGGGCGTGCTCATCGGTGACACGGTGACCATCCGCAAGGCCGGCGACGTCATCCCCGAGGTCCTCGGCCCCGTCGTCGACCTCCGCGAGGGCACCGAGCGCGCGTTCGTGATGCCGGATCGATGCCCGGAATGCGGTGCGCCGCTACGTCCGGAGAAGGACAGCGACGTCGACATCCGATGCCCCAACGCCGAGAGCTGCCCGGCACAGTTGCGGGAGCGGCTGTTCCATCTGGCCGGGCGGGGATCCTTCGACATCGAGGCACTCGGATATGAGGCGGCGACGGCGCTGCTGTCGGCCGGGGTCCTGAAGAACGAGGGCGATCTATTCTCGCTGACCGCCGACGACCTGACCAAGACCACCCTGTTCACCACCAAGAACGGTGTGTTGTCGGCCAACGGAAAACGACTGCTGGCCAACCTTGACAACGCCAAACACGTTGCGCTGTGGCGGGTTCTGGTCGGACTGTCGATCCGCCACGTCGGACCGACCGCCGCACGGGCGCTGGCCACCGAATTCGGTTCGTTACAGGCCATCGAGGACGCCACCGCCGAACAACTCGCCGAGGTCGAGGGGCTCGGGGCCACCCTCGCCACCAGCATCCGTGACTGGTTCGGCGTCGACTGGCATCGCGAGATCGTCGACAAGTGGCGTGCCGCAGGCGTGTCCATGGAAGACGAGCGCGATGAGTCGATCACCCGCACACTCGAGGGCAAGACCATCGTCGTCACCGGATCGCTGCAGGACTTCTCCCGCGACGGTGCCAAGGAGGCCATCCTGGTCCGCGGCGGGAAGGCGTCGGGGTCGGTGTCGAAGAAGACCGACTATGTGGTGGTGGGGGATTCACCCGGGAGCAAGGCCGACAAGGCCGAGCAACTCGGTGTGCCTGTCCTCGATGAAGACGGGTTCAAACGACTCCTGGAAACCGGTGACGCCGAACCGAGTTGAATATCACCGCGGCACAACATATCTGGTTGCGGATCATTCTGTGGCGGCTCCGCGGGTGGTTGTTCATTTCGCGACAGCGCTGAACGCGTCGAACGCGCGATCATCGAACAACACGAAGCGGACCTGTGTGACCGAGGTGTCGGTGGCCCGCACCGTGGCCGCGGCGATCCGGGCTCCGTCGTCGATCGGCCACCCGTAGATTCCGGTGGAGATGGCCGGGAACGCCACCGACGTCGCACCGAGTTCGTCTGCGACCCTAAGTGTTTCGCGGTAGCAGGAGGCGAGGATCGCCGAACGGTCCTGGTGCGCCGAGTAGACCGGGCCCACTGTGTGGATCACCCACCGTGCAGGAAGGCGTCCGGCGGTGGTGGCCACGGCCTGCCCGGCGGGCAGGCCATCGGGAAATCGCGTGGCGCGCAGATCCCGACATTCGGCGAGGATCTCCGGACCACCCCGACGGTGAATGGCCCCGTCGACGCCGCCACCACCGAGTAACGACGAATTGGCCGCATTGACCACGGCATCCACCGATTCGACGGTGATGTCACCCCGGACCAACGCGATCTCGATCACCCTGCAATTGTCGGCGCAGTTCTGGTCGGGGGCAAGGGGCTGTGCTCAACCCACCGGGGTCACCCGCTGTGATTCAACCTTCTGTAATTCAACCTTCTGTAATTCAACCTTCTGCGCGCAGAACCGTCGAGACGATGCCGGCGAGGTAGCCGAGCCGCGCGATCTCCGACGGACGGAAATCGGGACCGCCGATGCGGCCCAACAGGATTGCCTTCGCACCGTCACCCAGCGGCGCCGCCGCCATCCGCGTGTCCATGTCCTGCCACGCCTGCGGAACCCACTCGGCCTCCGAATCGAGTTGCGTGGCGGTGGTCAGCGGCAGCCAGTCGGCCGTCGTCAGCGGGGTCTCCGGCGCACCCGAACTCCCGAACAGCTGCAGGACGCCGCCGGCCGCCCTGGTGATGACGGTGGCCCAAGAGACACGCAGCACGCGGGGCGCGTTGTCGACCAGGATCTGCAATCGGTCCGTGCCGGCGGTCGCGACCTTGTCGACCAGTTCGAGTTCGCGATGGGTGTCCAACACACCCGAATACGGCCGAATCGAATCGACCCGCACACCCTTGACCTTCTCGGCGGCGGTGATCAACGCGTCGGGCAGTGATCCCGGCGCGACCTCGACGACCAGATCGTCGACCGCATAGCCCTCACCGCGTTCGACGACCTCCAGGGAGAGGATGTCGGCGCCCACCGATCCCAGTTGCACGGCGAGCAGACCCAGGCTGCCCGGGCGGTCTTGGAGGTAGACCCGTAGGAGGTACGACACGACGAGCATTGTCGCACCGGTAGGCGTGGCGTGCTCGGGGCGGTGCACCGCCGGCGGATGCCCGGTGGTGACGTCGATCACGTCGACCAGAGTCGAGGCGGTCCGTTCACGGTTGTCGGCAACGAACGTGCGTCCGGCCGGTGAAGCCGTGACGATGGGGTAATGACGGATCCAGCCGAGAACGCGGTCGACGAGTCCCCACACGTCACGACGTCGGTGGCCCGCCGCATCCAGCCCGGGCGCGAACACGACTTCGTGACCTGGACCGACGCCGGTATCGCGTTGGCCCGCACCTTCCCGGGATTCCTGGGCGGAGGTTGGCTGCGGTCGACCAGAAAACCGGACGAGTACTACGTCGTCTACCGATTCGCCGACGAGGACGCGCTCGACGACTGGAATTCTTCGCCGGTGCGCAAGGCGTGGTTGTCCCGCGGAGAGGGCGTCGCCGTCGAATACGCGACGCACCGGCTGTCGGGGATCGAAGGGTGGTTCGAGCCGCAGCACAACCTCACCAATGCGGTGAAGGTGGTCGGTGCGCCACCGCCACGCTGGAAGCAGGCCATCACCATCTGGCTCGGGTTCTTCCCGATGTCCCTGCTGATCAATGTGCTGGTGCTCGCCCACCTCGACGGCGTGCACATCGTCCTGAAAACGCTGATCGGCACCCTCATCAACACGCCGCTGATGGTGTACCTGGTGTTGCCGTGGATCACCGCCCGCCTCTCCAGGTGGCTGCACTGACCGTGCCGGGCCCGCCGTCGGCGGCGGCGTCTAGGCTTGATGGCGTTGTCGGCACTGCGCTGAGGAGCGGATGAGGTGCGCCCTCGTCTTCGAGTGCCAGGTCAGAAAGGACACGATCGACATGTCAGGGCAGTCAGAGTCCGCGATCACCCGCGAGGAGGTCGCCCATCTCGCGCGGCTGTCGCGACTGGCACTCGACGACGAGGAACTCGACGTCTACGCCGCTCAGCTCGATTCGATCCTGGCGCATGTCGCCCAGGTGTCCGAGGTCGCTGCCGACGATGTCCCACCGACCGCCCACCCGGCCAAGCTGGCCAACGTGCTGCGCGCCGACGAGGTGGTGCCCGGCCTGACCACCGAGCAGGCGCTCGCGGGTGCGCCGGCCGTCGAGCAGGACCGTTTCGCCGTTCCGCAGATCCTGGGGGAAGAGCAGTGAGTACCGAATCCGCCACCCGCACCGCGAACGAGATCACCGGTCTGTCCGCCGCCGACCTCGCCGCGAAGATCGCCGCCGGTGAGGTCTCCTCGGTGGAGGTCACCCAGGCGCACCTCGACCGCATCGCCGAGATCGACGATCAACTCGGTGCATTCCTGCACGTCAGTGGCGCGGAGGCGTTGGTCGCCGCCAAGGCCGCCGACGACGCGATCGCCGCCGGGGAGGCGCCGTCGGCGCTGGCCGGTGTGCCGATCGCACTCAAGGACGTCTTCACCACCACCGATGCACCCACCACCTGCGGATCGAAGATCCTCGAAGGCTGGGTGCCGCCATATGACGCCGCGGTCACCGCCCGGCTGCGCGCCGCGGGCATCCCGATCCTCGGCAAGACCAACATGGACGAGTTCGCGATGGGAAGCTCCACCGAGAACTCCGCCTATCAGGTGACCCGAAATCCATGGGATACCACCAGGATTCCCGGCGGATCCGGCGGCGGCAGCGCCGCGGCGCTCGCGTCGTATCAGGCGCCGCTGGCGATCGGCACCGACACCGGTGGCTCGATCCGGCAACCGGCCGCGGTCACCGCGACCGTCGGCGTCAAACCCACCTACGGCACCGTCTCGCGGTACGGACTGGTCGCCTGTGCGTCGTCGCTGGATCAGGGCGGTCCGTGTGGTCGCACCGTCCTTGACACCGCGTTGTTGCACGAGGTGATCGCCGGCCACGATCCGCGCGACTCCACCTCCATCGATGTTCCGGTCCCGGACGTGGTCGGCGCCGCACGGGCCGGCGCCGCAGGCGATCTCACCGGCGTGCGGGTCGGTGTGGTCCGCGAGTTGCAGGGTGAGGGCTATCAGGCGGGGGTCTTGGGCTCCTTCGAGAAGGCCGTCGCGGAGTTGACCGCGCGGGGCGCCGAGGTTGTCGAGGTGTCGTGCCCGAACTTCACCTACGCGCTGGGTGCCTACTACCTGATTCTGCCCAGCGAGGTGTCGTCGAACCTCGCACGCTTCGACGCCATGCGGTACGGATTGCGCGTCGGCGACGACGGGCACCACAGCGCCGAAGAGGTCATGGCACTGACCCGGGAAGCCGGATTCGGACCAGAGGTCAAGCGCCGCATCATGATCGGCACCTACGCGTTGTCGGCGGGCTATTACGACGCCTACTACGGTCAGGCGCAGAAGGTGCGCACGCTGATTGCCCGCGACTTCACCGCGGCATTCGAATCCGTCGACGTGCTGGTCTCGCCGACCACGCCGACCACCGCCTTCCCGATCGGGGAGAAGGTCGACGATCCGCTGGCGATGTACCTGTTCGACCTGTGCACGCTGCCGGTCAACCTCGCCGGGGTGGCTGCGATGTCGGTGCCGTCGGGCCTGTCCGCGGACGACGGACTGCCCGTCGGTTTGCAGATCATGGCTCCGGCCCTGGCCGACGACCGGCTGTACCGGGTGGGCGCGGCCTACGAGGCGGCGCGCGGCCCGATCGGCTGAATCTGCTCGCGTCCATAACGGTGTCCGGTTCCGACGGGCCCGTCGAGAGACGCCGGCAGGTCCACGGACGCCTGGATGAATGAGGCGATGGGCAGCCAGGGTGGTGTGTGCGCCGGTCTGCCCACGCGTCGGGTTCCGTCCGGTGCCGCCGGCCGACGCCACAGTGCCTGTACTGACCAGTGGGTGACCGGGTCTGAGTCGTTGGCCACGATGGTGCGCGGCGAGGACGGGTGAGTGGTGTCGATACTGTCTGCCGGTACCCCGGCCAGCATGGTCGCACTCACCGCACCTGGGTGGGTGCGCTCGGCCCATGCCCGGGCGCGATCCGCCCCCAGGGCACCGAGGCTCTGCCCGTAGAGATACACGCGGGGCAGACGCGCACCACCGGGTCGGCGATCACGCGCGTCGAGCACGTGACGCAACAGTGCGATCGCGCTGCGCGCGGCCGCATCAGGGTCGGTGAGGAACACCCGCCACGACGAGGCATTCGCATATGGCAGGCTGAGGATCGCGACACCGGCGTGCCGGCCGCCCGGGGAAGACTGGCTAGCGGGCAGGAGCCGGCTTTCGGGACGAATCTCGCTGCCACCGAACTGATCCCGAATCTCGGCGATGGCCTGAGGGTCGACCCAGCCGGAGCCGGTCGGTATCGCGATCACCACTGCGGTGCTGTCGAGCCCGCCACTGCGGACCCACCCTCGGGTGAGCGCGGCCGCCGCTGCGTCGATGCGAGTCGGTTCCCGGCCGGTACCAGTGGCGGCTTCCGTCGGGGCGGGTGGGGCGAGGGAGCCTGCGACGAGGGCGGTCAGCAGGCCTGCGATGGCGACAGCGCGATGTGATGTCCACACTGTGATCACGAATGTGACCACGGCGGTCCCGAACATCACCCACCAGTACCTCGCGCCAATCGACGCGACACCGAGATCTGCGCGAATGGTGTTCTGCCACGCGACATTGGCGCTGACGGTGGAGGCCGCGGCGAGAGTGGCGGCCACCAGTATCAGGCGTCGGCGTGGCGACGAGTCCGCGGTCCGTCGGCACGTGCACAGGCGTGCCGCGATCGTGGCGACTCCTACGCATCCGGCGACGACAGCTGCCGAGGAGCCGGTGGAGCGAGGCAGCGAGCCGGGCCACAGTGCGATCATCAGACCGATTGCTGCTGAGATCGGGATACAGGCATGCGGTGCCTCGATGGCACGCGAGGTCCGCACGGCAATCATCGTTCGCCGCCGATGACTCCAAGGTTTCCGTCGACAATCTTCCACATCGTCGTCATCACGATGTGCGACAACGATTCTCGTGATGCCGGGGCTTCGCCGTTCTGGCGCCAGGTGTTGACGGCCAATCCGATTCGGCTGGCCTCCGCGGCGGCGGCACAAGGATTGCCGGTGCAGCTGGCGCGCATGCGATCGATCAGCATGCGATCGATGGCGAGCCGGGCCCACGGCTGCAACGGCGCACCGGTCCGCGCGCTGTAGCGGAGTAGGTCATAGCCGAAATCGTGTGTCTTGCAAAGTGGTTCGAACCTCTGCGGTAAGGGTACCGGTGAGGAGCACCGGCCGGTCGGGTTGACCGGGTATCCGTCCGTCAAGAGCGGTCGGTAGCCGATCACTCGTGCGAAATTCGGAGGTAGGTACCGCAGGGTCTGGGCAGGGTCAGGGCCGACCAGGGCGTCGACCGCCGACGTGGCGGCCGGGGAACTGCGCGCGGTCGACATATCGGCCAACTGTCCGCCGGCCGCTGCTGTGGGCACGTGAATGGCGGTGTGGATGAGAGCGACTGCAAGTAAGCACAAGCTGCAGAAGATGATTCGGATAACCCGGTGCCGGTGGCGGACCGGTCGATGCGGTGTCGGTCGGTGTTGGGTCGGCGGGTGCGGTGCCAAGGACGCGTTCGGGTCATCGTCATGCAGCAAGGTCATGGTTCTCGACGCTAGGAATCGCGCACGCCTGCACACATCGGTCGCAGTGGTGGTTGTGTCTCGCGACGTCGGAGCGGGGTGTGACGTGCGAGGTAGCCACCCGGTATCACCCGCATCTCCCTCTGCAGTATGACGACATGGAGGTCCGCACCCTCTAGCGTGGAGCGGGAGGTGAGTGACATGTTCTTGCGCGTAGTTCGTCAGATCGGCAGCGCGGCCGCCACGGAGATCCGGGGTCTGCCGGTGGTACAACATCCCGATGTCCGTGCCTATCTACGGTCGCCGGTCAACTGGTTCTTCCTGATCTTTGCGGTGGTGTTGTTCACCGTGGCATGGCCGACGCTTCCGGAGACGCATGACCTTCCGTCGTATGCGTTGCCGGTGACGGCGGCGGTGGCGACGCTGCCGCTGGCCCTTGCATGGGCGGCGCCTCTGTTGGGGTGGGCGGTCTGTGTGATTGCCGCGCAGCTGATCGGATTTCTGGTGCCCACCGCCAATGGCTGGCCGTGGACGATTCAGGTCACCCAGATCATTGCGCTGCTGGTGCTGACGTTCGTGGCGTATCTGCGGTGTCCGTTGCGGTATCTCGCCCCGGTGTGGTTGGTGTCGGCAGCAGCGTTCGCACTTGCAGCCCCTCCCACCGTCCGAGTGGGGTGGGTGTTCGGCGTGACATCGATGGCGGTGGTCGTGGCCTTGCTCAGAGGATTGCTCAGCTCCCGCAGGCAACTGGCGGCCAGTGCCGAGGAGACCAAGGCGGCTGAATCGGTGACCGCGGTCCTCGAAGAGCGGGCCCGCATTGCCCGAGATCTGCACGATGTTGTGGCACACCGGATGTCAATGGTGGTGGTGATGGCACAGACTGCGCGTTACCGCATTCCCGATGTCGGCGATGCCGCCGCTGCCGAGTTCGACGCCATCGCGTCGGCGGCCCGAAACTCGCTCGACGAGGTCCGGCAGCTCCTCGGTGTCCTGCGTCTCGACGGGACACAGGCCAGTGCAGCGCCCAATCCAGGTCTCGCCGACATCGATTCGCTGCTCGACCACACGCGGCTGGCGGGGGCGTCGGTGACGGTGTCCGACACGCTTGATCATGCGGAGTTCGCGGAGTCATCGGCGCTGGTCATCTACCGCATCGTGCAGGAATCCCTTGCCAATGCGACACGACACGCACCCGGTGCCACGATCGCGGTGACCCTGGTGCCCGCCGACGACGGTGCCGAGGTGACGGTGGTGAACGCGGCTGGTACCGACGCACCGCTCGAACTCGGCGGTGCGGGTGTCGGGATTACCGGGATGAGCGATAGGGCACGGGCAGTCGGTGGATGGTTGACCGCTCATCCCACCCGCGATGGCGGTTTCGTCGTGCGTGCACACATTCCTGCCATTGCCGGCCGCGGTGTCGTCGAGGCATCGGGCCGGTTCGCCGCGGTGTCAGGGTAGCGTTGCGGCCGTGCCGATTACGCTTGTCGTCGCCGATGACCAGGCAATGGTGCGTCAAGGCTTCTCGGCGTTACTTGCCGCGCAACCGGACATCTCGGTTCTTGGCGATGCCGCCGACGGAGTGGCGGCTGTCGAGGTGTGTCGACGGGTGAAACCCGACGTCGTGCTCATGGATGTGCGGATGCCGCGCAAGGACGGAATCTGGGCGGCCGCCCAGATTCTCGGATCGGGCGCGTCACTCGGATCGGGCGCGTCGACGGCTGCGCACCCCGCCGACGGGGCTTCCGGCCGGACCAAGGTGTTGATGCTCACGACCTTCGACATCGATGACTACGTGTACGAGGCCCTGCGGGTCGGTGCTTCCGGATTCCTGCTGAAGGATGCTCCCGCAGACGAGTTGGTCCGTGCGGTGCGGGTGGTCGCCGCAGGTGAGGCGTTGCTCGCCCCGTCGATCACGCGGCGGTTGATCCGCGAGATCACCGACCAGCGTCCCCGTCGCCCTCGATCCGATGCTGCCGACATCCTGACGCCCCGCGAACGTGAGGTTCTCGACCTTGTCGCCGACGGGAAGTCCAATCACGAGATCGCCACCGAACTCTTCGTCGCAGAGCAGACGGTGAAGACACATGTGAGCAGTGTGCTGGCCAAGTTGTCATTGCGTGATCGTGCGCAAGCGGTCGTGTTTGCCTATGAGAACGGTCTCAAGTGAAGTGTTCGACGCTCAGGCGGGCCATCACACGTCCGGCACGAGTGCTCCCAGCGCACTAGATTGAGTGCTGTTCGGGGACGGGACAACCGTTCGCGGAATCAGACGCGGCAGGAGGCACTCAGCGGAATGGCCAAGCGATTCGGGATACTCACGTCCGGCGGCGATTGCCCGGGACTCAACGCGGTGATCCGTGGAGCCGTCCTCAAGGGGGAAACCGTCTACGGCCAGGAGTTTGTCGGATTCCGCGACGGCTGGTACGGACTGGTCTACGGCGACATCATCGACCTCGACCGCAGCGTGGTCCGTGGCCTGTCGAATCAGGGTGGCACGATCCTGGGGACCAGCCGTTTCGGGCCGTACTCCGAGCCCGACGGTGGTCCGGAGAACATCAAGAAGGTGCTCAAGAACCTCGGCATCGACGGGGTGATCGCCATCGGTGGTGAGGGCACCGCGTCGGCGGCGAAGCGTTTGTACGAGGACGGCATCAACATCGTCGGCGTCCCCAAGACCATCGACAACGACATCAACGCCACCGATTACACCTTCGGTTTCAACACGGCCGTCGAGATCTCGACCGAGGCCATCGACCGGCTGCGCACGACCGGCAACTCGCACAAGCGGTGCATGGTGCTCGAGGTGATGGGCCGTCACGCCGGCTGGATCGCACTCAACTCCGGCATCGCCGGTGGTGCGCACGCGATACTCATCCCGGAACAGCCGGAGAGCATCAATCAGATCTGTGCGTGGGTGACCAGTGTCAAGAATCGTGGCCGGTCACCGATGGTGGTGGTGGCCGAGGGATTCAAGCTTCCGGACATGGACTCCGCGCACTCGACCAAGGGCCTCGACGGCTTCAACCGTCCCCGGCTGGGCGGAATTGCCGAGGTGCTGGCCCCGATGATCGAGGAACGCACCGGCATCGAGACCCGGGCCACCGTGTTGGGACATATCCAGCGCGGTGGTACGCCGACGGCGTTCGACCGGGTGCTCGCGACGCGGCTGGGGATGGCGGTGTCCGACCTCGTCGCCGACAAGGAGTGGGGTCACATGGTGGCGTTGCACGGCACCGAGATCGCCCGCATCACCTTCGATCAGGCGTTGGCCAACCCGAAGACGGTGCCGTTGGATCAGTATCAGGAGATCCGCGTCATCTTCGGGTGACCGGTGCACCTCGGGGTTGCTGTCGGCCTCAGGCGGGGTCGCGGGGGATGACGATCCACAGCAGCAGGTAGAGGAGCACCTGCGGGCCGGGGAGCAGAATCGACGCGACGAACAGGACTCGGATCAATGTGGGATCCCAGCCGTAGCGTTGGGCGATTCCACCGCAAACGCCGCCGATCCAGGCGTCGCTGCGTGAACGGGTGAGGCGTCGCTCCGGCGTCGGTTGCGACAGCGGGGTGGGTGAATAGTCGGTGGCCATCGGGCGCTCCCTAGTAGTCGATGATCAGGTGATTTCCACGGTAGGAACCGTGGGGCAGTACCGCATCGGGGATGACCCGTAACCCGCACCCGGAGATTTCCCGAGCGGGGTCCGGGGTGTTCTCACCCGTCGCGTCGTGGAGGTTCGGCGCCGCATAAACTGGTGGCCATGACTGCCGCAGCTGCCGACTTGATGGATTACGACCAGGTCATCGCCGAGTTCGATCCGGTGATGGGCCTGGAAGTCCACGTCGAACTGGGTACCGCGACCAAGATGTTCTGCGGCTGCCCGACCGCCTTCGGTGCCGACCCCAACACCCAGGTTTGCCCGGTGTGCATCGGACTGCCCGGCTCGCTGCCGGTGGCCAACGCTAAGGCCATCGAATACGCCATCCGCATCGGACTGGCGTTGAACTGCTCGATCCGGCCGTCGAGTGTGTTCGCACGGAAGAACTACTTCTATCCCGATCAGCCGAAGAACTACCAGATCAGCCAGTACGACGAGCCGACGTCCTATGACGGCTACCTCGACGTGGTGCTCTCCGACGGAACGACGTGGCGCGTCGACATCGAGCGCGCGCACATGGAGGAGGACACCGGAAAGTCGCTGCACATCGGCGGTGCCGGACGAATCCATGGCGCCGATCACTCACTGCTCGACTACAACCGCGCCGGTGTCCCGCTGGTGGAGATCGTCACCAAGCCGATCGTCGGTGCGGGGGAGCGGGCACCGGAGGTGGCGCGCGCCTATGTGACTGCGCTGCGGGATCTGCTCAAGGCGCTCGACGTCTCCGACGTCCGGATGGATCAGGGTTCACTGCGTTGTGACGCCAACGTGTCGCTGATGCCCAAGGGCGCAAGCGAATTCGGCACACGCACCGAGACCAAGAACGTGAACTCGCTGAAGAGTGTCGAGGTTGCGGTCACCTACGAGATGCGGCGCCAGGCAGCCATTTTGGCGGCGGGTGGCGAGATCATCCAGGAGACCCGGCACTATCACGAGACCGATGGGACCACCTCTCCCGGCCGTCGCAAGGAGACCGCCGAGGATTATCGCTACTTCCCGGAGCCGGATTTGCCTCCGGTGCAGCCGGATCCGGCGTGGATCGAGGAGATCCGGGCGACGTTGCCCGAGTTGCCGTGGGTGCGTCGTGCGCGCATCCAGGAGGAGTGGGGTGTCTCCGACGAGGTGATGCGTGACCTGGTCAACGTGGGTGCCGTCGACCTGATCATCGCGACCGTCGACGCGGGCGCAGCGCCCGAGGCGGCTCGTGGTTGGTGGGTGTCGTTCCTGGCGCAGCAGGCGAATTCCCGTGAGATCGAGCTCGCCGATTTGCCGATTTCGCCGACACAGGTTGCCACGGTCATCGGTCTCGTCGACGCCGGCAAACTCACCAACAAGCTGGCACAGCAGGTCGTTGTCGCCGTCCTCGACGGTGAGGGTGAGCCCGAGCAGATCGTCGCCGATCGTGGCCTCGAGGTCGTGCGCGACGACTCCGCCTTGCAGAAGGCCATCGATGAAGCGCTCGCCAACAACCCCGACATCGTGGAGAAGATCCGCGGTGGCAAGGTCAAGGCGGCCGGCAAGATCGTCGGCGATGTCATGAAAGCGACTCGTGGGCAGGCAGATCCGGCTCGGGTTCAGGAGCTTGTGCTGGCTGCCTGCCAGTAGTTCACGGCCTGCCGGCTGTTCGCCGGGGGCTGGGTGGGTTCGGATCCGAGTGTCGCGGTTGGTGTGCTGCTCATCGTCGGATGCGAACCCGCGCTGTTCTCCGTGGAGTTCTTACGAAATCAATGGTGATGGGCCGAGGTGACCTCAACGGGGCGAGTCCGAGACGGTACGGCCCGAGGTCGGCCAGCTTGAGTTGAACGCGCCACGCGACCGAGATGGAACCTTCACGACCGCGTGGTCCCGAAGGGGGCGCGTCGGCTCGGCGGTCTTGATGACATCATCGTCTCGCTATACGCCGGCGGAATGAGTCTTCGCGATATTCAACATCACTTGGCGTCGACGATCGACACCGACCTGTCGCACTAAACGATGCTCACAGGGTTGATGTGTAGCATTGCAACGCATTTCGTAACTTCAGTGAAGAGTTCCCCTGGAACTGTGGTGGTGAACGCAAGCTCCTGTGGTGAACAGAAGTCACACAGGTGTGCAAAGAGTTCCAGGGGTCCCCCACTCGCGGATCGGAGTGAGGTGAGCCCTCCTGAGTGGTCCAGTCGTTGTGGGATGAATCGCCCCGGCGAGTCCGGAGACTCCGTTCCTTGGGAAGGATGGAGTCATGTCAGGGAGTACGTCGAAGAGGTATCCGACCGAGCTGCGTGAGCGGGCGGTGCGGATGGTCGCCGAGATCCAGTCAGAGCACGATTCGGAGTGGGCGGCGATGACTAAGGTCGCCGAGCTGCTCGGGATCGGGACAGTGGAGACGGTCCGCAAGTGGTGCCGGCAGGCGCAGGTCGATGCAGGTGATCGTCCGGGGATGACGTCGGAGGAGTCAGCGGAGCTGCGACGGTTGAAGCGTGAGAACGCAGAACTTAAGCGGGCCAACGCAATTCTGAAGTCGGCGTCGGCTTTCTTCGCGGCCGAACTCGACCGGCCACAGCGTTGATCGCGCGGTACATCGACGAGCATGCTGGCGCCCGCGACGGTGATGACGGTCTGCGGTGGGGTGTCGAGTCGATCTGCAACCAGCTCACCGAGCTGGGCACAAAGATCGCCCCCGCGACCTACTACGAACACCGATCACGCCAGCCCACCTCCCGTGAGGTCCGCGATGAGGACCTGAAGCCGAGGATCTCCGCGGTGCACGCCGCGAACTACGGCGTCTATGGAGCTAGGAAGGTCTGGCTGACGTTGAATCGTCAACGCTCACAGGGGGAAGCGCCGATCGCACGGTGCACCGTCGAACGATTGATGCGCGAGCTCGGTCTGGCGGGGGCGGTCCGCGGCAAGGTTAAACGCACCACGATCAGCGACCCGTCATCGCCGAAACCATCAGATCTGGTCGGACGCCGATTCACACCGCTCGCGCCGGATTTGCTCTGGGTTGCGGACTTCACCTAATGGGAGAGTCAGAGCCACGCGCACGCGCTGGGGATGACACGGCGACTGGTGGGTGGTCACTGAGATTTTACCGATCGGGACGCATCGTTGACATGAGCTGCTGGCGGGAATGATCACTAACAGTTGATTCACGGGATGACTGAGATCTCAACGTAGACGGCGACCCCACCAGTCCGCCACGAAGACGCGTGTTCGGCTTGTGAGATGCCGCACCGACGAGTGCTGCCATTAGGTCGCCGCCCGCCCTTCGAGCTCGCACATTCTCCAGGCGGAAAGCCCGCTTGGAGGTGACTGGTGAAAGTGGGCAACGAATGATTACCTGCGGTATCGACTGGGCCGAGGACCACCACGACGTGGCACTCATGAACGAGAATGGAGTGGTCGTCGGTCGCAAACGAATTAAACACGAACCCAAAGGATTTACCGAGATGCTCGCGCTGGTAGCCGAACACGGGGGTAGCCCCGCCGACGTGCCCGTCGCCATCGAGACCGACAAGAACTTATTGGTAGTGGCATTGGCGGGTGCCGGGTTCACCGTGTATCCGATCAACCCGCGAGCCGTTGCTCGCTACCGGGAACGGCACGGTCAGTCCGGCAGCAAGTCCGATGCTCGAGATGCTGCGGTACTCGCCGACATCGTGCGCACCGACCGCCATCAGCACCGCCCGTTGCCAACTAACAGTGAACAGCAGCAGGTGATCAAGGCGCTCGCACGTCAGCATCAGGAAGCGATCTGGGCGCAGAACCAGACGATCAGCCGGTTGCGGTCAGTACTTCTCGAGTTCTATCCGCAAGCTTTGCAAGCATTTCCGAAGCTCAAGCATCGTGCGGCGATGGAGATTCTCACACTGGCTCCTACCCCGACCACCGCCGCGAAGCTCACTCGACCACGGATCACTGCTGCACTCAAACGGGCAGGGCGACGCAACGATCCCGGCTTGGTCGAACAGATCTGGACCGATCTACGCGCCCCCGGACTCGCTCAGCCTGCCGCCGTCGCGACAGCATTGGGCCACGCAGTGGGCAGTCTGGTCGCCATCATCACCGCCATGCTCGATGCCGTCACCGTCCTCGAACGTGAGCTGACCGCTGCTTTCAGCGAGCACCCCCAAGCACCGATCTTTGCTTCGGTCCCAGGTATCGGTGACATCCTCGGTGCCCGACTACTCGCCGAGATCGGTGATGACCCGAATCGTTTCACCTCACCCAGTGGTTTACGATCCTTCGCCGGAACCGCACCGGTGACGATCGCGTCAGGACGTTCGCACTACGTCAAAGCGCGAAAGATTCGTGATAAGCGCCTCGCTGACGCGTGCCACTGGTGGGCGTTCGCCGCGCTGAGCTGGTCGAAGCCGGCCCGCGACTTCTACGACGGTCGACGCGCGGCCGGAGACCACCACAACGCCGCACTGCGTGCCTTGGCCAACAAACTCATCGGCCGCCTCTGGTGGTGCCTACACCACAACCAGTACTGGGACGACACCGCAGCATGGCCACGCGCCGCCGCCCCGGCCACCGCAGCATTGACCGCACCTGGAAGAACGAATCCGCCAACTTCCGCTTGACATCTGACTGGCGTGGGATGTCTACGTCTCGACGTGGTCAGGCTGGTGCTACACCGCATTCGTCATCGACGCCTACGCCCGTCGGATCGTCGGCTGGTCGGTCTCGACGTCGATGACCAGCCAACTCGTCGTCGACGCGGTCGAACAGGCGATCTGGACCCGCCGCCGCGAAGGCAGTGACCTCACAAGTCTGATCGCCCACCACGACCACGGAGTGCAGTACATGTCGGTGGCCCATTCCGAACGCCTCGACGCCGCCGGCATCAGGCCCTCCACCGGGGCTGTGGGCTCCTCATACGACAACGCCCTGGCCGAATCCATCAACGGGCTCTACAAAACCGAACTGATCAAACCCCGCCGGCCGTGGAAGGGCCTCGACGACCTCGAGATCGCCACCGCGGAATGGGTCGACTGGTTCAACCACCGCCGGCCCTACCAGTACTGCAACGACCTCACTGAATCGCCCCGGGTTTGCTGGAGGCTCGGTTAGTTGGTTCCAGCGGATGCCGGGACCGGGTTCTCATGGTAGCTGGTGACCGTGTAGGTCGACCAGTAGGCGGCCTCGTACTCGACGGGTGGGACGTGGCCGATCTCGCCGTGCAAACGGCGGTGATTGAACCAATCGATGTACTCGGCGACGGCGATCTCGACCTCGCCGACACC